>JAYTKJ010000001.1:0-5076 GCA_043730365.1 Acidobacteriota bacterium
CGGCGTGAGATCGAGACCGGACTCGATCAGCACCGCCATCTTGTACCAGGTCTCATACATCTCCCGGCCGTAGATGCCCCGGATAGTGAGCATGTTGAAAATAACTTTGGTCCAATCAATCGCGATCTCCTGCGACGGGATGCCGAGCATGGCGATCCTCCCGCCGTGGCACATGTTCGCAAGCATGTCGCGGAAGGCGGCGGGGCTGCCGGACATTTCGAGGCCGACGTCGAAACCTTCCGTCATGTGGAGTTGCTTTTGCGCCTCGGCAAACGTGAGTTGGCGCGGATCGAACGCCAGCGTGGCGCCCATCTTGCGGGCCAGGGCGAGGCGGCCTTCGTTGAGATCGGTAACCACGATGTGGCGCGCGCCGGCGTGCCGCACCACCGGGATGGACATCAAGCCGATGGGGCCCGCCCCGGTGATGAGCACATCTTCGCCGAGGACAGGATAGTGAAGCGCGGTGTGCACGGCATTGCCGAAGGGATCGAAAATAGCGGCGACATCGGTATCGATGCCTTCGTGATGGCGCCAGACGTTGGTCATGGGCAAAGCAATATATTCAGCAAACGCGCCGGCACGATTGACGCCCACGCCCTGGGTATGCGCGCATTGATGCCGGCGGCCGGCCATGCAATTGCGGCACCGTCCGCACACGACGTGGCCTTCGCCGGAGACAATCTCGCCTGCATGGAAATCAATAACGTTGGAGCCGACCTCCACCACTTCGCCGACAAACTCATGACCGATGGCCATAGGCACCGGGATCGTGCGCTGTGCCCAAGCGTCCCAATCGTATATGTGAACGTCCGTTCCGCAAATGCCGGTCTTCAACACGCGGATCAGTACATCGTTGATCCCAATCCTGGGCTCGGCGATGTCTTCGAGCCAGAGCCCTGGCTCGGCGATCTTCTTGACAAGAGCTTTCACAACTCCTAGGGTACGAAAATAGTGCGGAGCAAGCGCAACTCTTCCGTGGGAGGCTGGGTTGTGATGAGGCAGTAGTACCGAAACTTCGGTTAGCAATTCTCAAACGGGAGAGAATCTGTTACCGTTGGCATAGTCGAGCAGGAAGAGTAACGGGGAGGCTTGGGATGAGACATTCGCTCCTTTGTCTGGCGGCGGTAGCAATGCTGCGCGGCCAAGACACGCCGTCCGGGGAAAACTGCACGTTCCGGAACGATCCAGATGAGTACTTGCAGCGGGAGAGCCGTGGCCGGGCGGGTTTGTTTGCGCAAACCGGCAAACTGGCCAGCTCGCGTTTCGCCGGGGCGGGAACGGAGCGCATGGTGGCGCCCAAGGATATCCCCCGGCGCAACTTCATTGACGTCGAAATTTTTGACCGGCTGGCGAAAGAAGGCGTTGCGTCGGCGCGCTTGACCACCGACGAAGAATTTGTCCGGCGGATCTATCTCGATCTGACGGGGCGGCTGCCGGGCGCGGCTGAGGTGCGAAATTTTGTGGCCGACGAGGCGGCGGACAATCGCGCGAGCCTGGTGGACCGGCTGCTGTACTCACCAGCCTTCGCCGAGCGGTGGACGATGTGGCTGGGCGATCTGCTCGGTGTCACGCAGCAGACCAGCAACGTCAGTCTACAGATGCAGGGGCGGAACGCCATGCACGATTGGCTGAGGGTGGCGATGGCCAACGACCAGTCTTTGAAGGATATCGCCTACGCGGCGGTGACTGGCACAGGCAATGGTTTTCAAGCGGGCGCGGCCAACTTCATCGTCATGGGCCGGCAGTCGATGGGGCCCAGTCAGGACTGGTATGACCTGATGTTGTACCAAACCGCCGAGAAATTTCTGGGCGTCTCCCACTATGACTGTGTGCTCTGTCACGATGGCCGCGGGCACTTGGATGAGTTGAGTGTGTGGGGCAGGCGAACGACGCGCGTGGAAGCCCAGCGCATGGCCGCTTTCTTCTCGCGCGTGAGTCTGACGCAACCTTACACTGACCGCGGCAGTCCCTTGGCCGGCAGTTGGGAAGTGAGCGACGTGGCGCGTGGAAACTACGCGCTGGGGACCAACTACGGCAATCGGCCCAACCGTACAGTGGTGGGCACGCTGCGTTCGATCGATGCCGAGTACCGCGATGGGACCAAGCCGGCGTCCGCCAACTGGCGCGTCGATTTCGCCGAGAACATGGTGCGCGATCCGTTGATGAGCGTCAATTTCGCCAACCGCATCTGGAAGCAGATGTTCAACTACGGGCTGGTGGAACCGGTCAACTCGATCGATCCGGCGCGCCTCGATCCTGACAATCCGCCCGCCGCGCCGTGGCAGTTGCAGGCGTCGCATCCGAAGTTGCTGCAGGTGCTGGCCAAAGATTTGGTGACGCGCGATTTCAACTTGCGCGAGTTTGTGCGGATGATCGCCGAGTCTTCGGCCTACCAGTTGAGCACGCGTTATGACGGGGATTGGAACGTCAGCCGTGTGCCGCTGTTTGCGCGCCACTATCCGCGGCGGCTGGAGGGCGAGGAGATTCACGACGCCATTGCCAAGTCAACAGGCGTGATGACCAACTACGTGCCGGCGGGATGGGCTGAGCCGGTGCAGTGGGCCGTGCAGTTTCCCGATCCCAGCGAGCCGCGCGCCAATGGCACGACGCTGAGCTTTCTGGCGCCGTTCCTGCGCGGCAATCGCGACACGATCACGCGCAATCAGGCCGGGTCTATCCTGCAGCAGTTGACGCTGATGAATAACTCATTCGTGACCACGAAGGTGAAAGTGAATGCTTCACCCACGTTGAAGGCGGTCGCCGCGATTCCAGGCAACGAAGGGGCGGTGGAGGAGCTGTACCTGACGTTCCTGGCGCGGCGGCCGAGCGAGTACGAGAAGAGCACGGCCATCGCGCACTTCGGCAAGGCGCCGAACCGCAATGCCGCTCTCGAAGATCTGGCTTGGGCCCTGGTGAACAAGGCCGAGTTCCTATTCAGCTACTAAGGGGCCACGAACATGAAAGACCGTTTTGGAATCGACTGGAGCAATATTCCCGGCACGCTGTTCTGGCGGAAGCCGCACTTGGGCCGGCGCATGTTTTTCCGTCATATGGCGGGCGCCGTGGGCGGATATATGCTCATGCCGTCGCGGCCGGGCGAGACGATCGCGCGAGGCGGGCAGGCCATTGGCAAAGCCTTGAATTGCATCTTTATTCAGTTGAACGGCGGCTCGAGCCACACCGATACGTTCGATCTGAAGACAGGCGCTTGGACGCCGGCGAATTTCAACCCGACATGGTTTGAGAGTCTGTACTGGCCGCAGGGCCTGCTGCCGAAGCTGGCCGAGCATATGGATTCTATTGCGGTGGTGCGCAGCGTGCGGTCCTGGGCTGCCGTCCATGAACTGGCGCGTAACTGGGTGCAGATCGGGCGCAATCCGGTGGCGAGCACGTCGCGAATCGCGCCGCATATTGGGTCGGTGGTTTCGCTTGAACTTGGTCCGCAGAATCCGGACAAGATCTTGCCAACCTTCATGGCCCTCAACACAGGCACCAATATTCCTGGGCCTGGATACTTGGCGCCGGAACACGCACCGTTTTTTGTGGATCCCAACGGCGGCGGACTGGGCAACACTGCGCATCCGGATGGCCCGGCGGTGTTTGACCGGCGCTACGATTTGCTGCTCAAGCTGGAGGCCGAAGAGCGATCTGGCAACCCACTCGGAGCGGGCCCGCGCGAGATGCTGCAGTTCAATCAGGGCGCGCGGCAGTTGATGTACAACGCCACGGTGGACAACGCGTTCCGCTTCGCCAACGACGAGCGGCTCCGGTACGGCAACACCGGACTCGGCAACGCGTGCCTGGCCGCGCGTAACTTGCTGCGCAACCAGCTAGGAACCCGTTTCATTCAGATTTCCGTGGGCAGTTGGGACAATCACGCGGGCATCTATCAGGGGCCGTTCAACGCGGCAAACCCGAACTCACTGGCGCGGCAGTTCGACACCGCGATGGGCGCGTTGCTGGTGGACTTGAAGCAGAACGGCCTGCTGAACCAGACGCTGGTGTTTTGCATGGGCGAGTTCGGGCGCACGGTGGGACCACTCAACACCGGCGGCGGGAGAGACCATTTTCTGCAGCAGGCAGTGATGTTTGCCGGCGCGGGGATTCGCGGTCCGAAGGTGATTGGGGCAACCGACAGTCTGGGCCGCGCCACCGCCGAGCCGGGGTGGACTGGTGGACGTGACGTGCGGGCCGAAGATATCGAAGCGACGATCTACTCGGCGCTGGGGATCGATTGGATGACAGTGCGGCGAGACGATCCGCTGGGGCGGGGGTACGAGTACGTGCCGCTATCGGCGACGCAGAATCTGTACGCACCGCTACATGAGTTGTGGGGATAGCGGCAGGAAGCTCAGAGCGCCGAGAATAGCTCATCGACGGAGACGCTGACCCCGAGGACGCCGGCTTCGATCGTTTCTCCCGCACCATACCACCGCACCGGCGCCTCGGCGCGCGTGACTCGCACGATTTGACGGTCTTCGTCCAATTGCCAGAATTCGCGGCAGCCGTTGGCAAAGCAGAGCTTCTCTTTGTCGTCCATCTCTGCGGCGGTATTGGACGGTGAAAGGACTTCGATCACCAGGTCCGGGGCTCCGAAAAACTCATCGGCGTCGAGTGCTGCCCGATAGCGCGCCATGGAGATGAACGCTACGTCAGCCCGGCGAGCTTCGTGTTCCGGCAGCGCCCGGAACCCAAACTCCATGATCACCACCCCACGATCGCCCGCGGCTCTTTCCACTACCTTCTCGATTCGCTTTTGCCGAATCTGATGGCGAAGCTTGGGGATCGTCACGCGAACTAATTCTCCGTTGTGCAGTTCATGATAGGTGCCGTCGGTAGGATCCGGAAGTTCCCTGAAGTCTTGCACCGTCAAGGCGCCAGTTGTTGTACTCATGAGGATTGGCCTCCCGTCAATTTCCATCTTACACTACCTGCGGAGAGCGGGAATTTGGTTGGGTATAAAGCATTTATTATCAATGAGTCAGACACCCCCCGCGAAGCGGGTGGCTTGATGAGTTGGGCCGCCTCAAAGGCGGTCGGGCCATGGGTCTAGGCGTCGCGCGGTGCGCGCCTTAG
>JAYTKJ010000002.1:0-5368 GCA_043730365.1 Acidobacteriota bacterium
TGACCAGTGGATCGATCTGAGTATCGAGCACTCACGGCTCACCATGTCGATGGCGGAATCGAAGGCTGACTGATCGGTGGGAACTCGGTACTCTCAAGATCTATCCTTCATTCTCTTTAGGAAAAACTATGAAACACGGCTATTTGATCGACATGGACGGTGTAATTTACCGCGGCTCGGAAGTCATTCCGCGGGCGGCCGAATTCATCCGTTATTTGCAGGAGGAGAACATTCCGTATCTGTTTCTGACCAACAATTCCGCCTATACGCCGCTGGACGTGGTGGTGAAGCTCCGCAAGTTCGACATCGACACCACACCGGATCACGTCTACACCGCCGCGCTGGCCACTGCCGAGTTCGTGCACCGGCAACGGCCCAACGGCACGGCGTTTGTGATCGGCGAAGGTGGCATTCTCAACGCCCTCAACGATGTGCACTATGCCATCAGCCGCGACAATCCGGACTATGTCATCGTGGCCGAAGGACGCGTCCTCAACTTTGAGATGGCCGAGCAGGCGCATCGCTGTATCGCCAACGGTGCCCATCTGATCTCCACCAATTCAGACACATGGTGCCCCACCGACAATGGACCCCGCCCTGGTTGTGGAGCCATTGTCGCCATGCTGGAATCCGCCACCGGACGCCTCGCCTACCACGTCGGCAAGCCCAACCCGTTCATGATGCGCCTGGCGCGCAAGCGCATCGGCCTCGCCACCGACGAAGTCATCATGATCGGCGACACGATGGAGACCGACATCCGTGGCGCTACCGACCTCGGCTTCCAAAGCATTCTAGTTTTAACCGGGTCGACCACGCGCAAGACCCTGCGTCAGTATCCGTTCGCCCCCACTCGCGTCGTCGAGTCGATCGCCGAACTACTACCTTCGCCAGCCATGGCCGCCTGAGTCGCGGCCGCCCTGCTACAGTGGCTGGGATGCACCTTCGCCGATCCGTCTTCACGCTGCCGCTTATCTCAGCCGCTTTGTTCGCACAAGGCAACACCGATTGGGACACGCCGTTCCCGCCGCATAAGGTGGCGGGCAACATCTATTACGTTGGCTCCGCGGGCTTGTCCTCATACCTGATCACGACGCCGCAGGGCCACATACTCATCAACTCCAGCTTCGAGCGCACGGTGCCCATCATCCGGAAAGCCGTTGAAAGCCTCGGCTTCAAGTTCAGAGACGTGAAGATCCTGCTCACCAGCCACGCCCATGGCGATCACGCCGAAGGCACCGCGCTCATCAAGGAACTCACTGGCGCCAAGATCATGGTGATGCAGGGTGACGAAGGTATCATCGAATCCGGCGGCCAGGGCGATTTCCAATACACCAATAAGAACTGGAAGCCTTGTAAGGTGGACCGCGTGCTGAAGGATCGCGACGAGGTGAAGCTGGGCGGCACGACGCTGGTGGCTCGCCTCACGCCCGGGCACACGCGTGGCTGCACGACGTGGACGATGAAGGTTCGCGAACAAGACAAGGAACTGCTCGCGGTGGTGGTGGGGAGCCCCAACGTCAATCCCGGCTACCAGTTGGTGGGCAACGTCAAGTATCCGGCCATCGCCGAGGATTACGCGCGCAGCTTCAAGATCTGGAAAGAGCTCAAGGCCGATATCTTTCTCGGCGCACACGGAGCCTACTACGATATGGCGGCAAAGTACGAGAAGTTGAAGAAGGGCGGGGCCGTGAATCCGTTCATTGACCCCGATGGCTATCGCGTCTATATCGCGGACCGAGAGAAAGCTTACCTGGAGACGCTGGCCAAGTAGAAACTCGGGGCAGGGAAATAGCCAATATCTCTGTTGCGCTGGAACGGGATGGTGGCCAGCGGTACCCGGCGATCGCTCGGTCTTTGTGACCGAGTACTACCGGCGCGTCTTTAAATGTAGCGGCCCGCTTGAACAAAACAGGGCCCCGATGGAGTTCCAGCGAACCATAGTGCTCCAATGATATTCTCTATGGATATTCTGCGGTTGAAATGGATCACGATGCGAAGGCTAAATCAACGGTGGATTTGCGGCACGGCAGCCCGGAGGCCGCCCGCGAGCTTGTGGACGCCTTTTACCCGGAGCTTCGCCGGATGGCGGCGGCGCGAATGCGGAACGAGAGGCTGGACCACACCTGGCAGCCGACCGCCCTTGTCCACGAACTCTATCTGGAGTTGACCCGCCTGCGCGGCCTCGACGACAGCCAGCCGTACCCGGAAGAACAAAAGAAGGCGGCCTTCCTCAACCTGGCGGGCGCCATGATGCGCCGGCTCCTGATTCACCATGCCCGGCCACTCTACCGGCGCGCGGAGAAGGTGGAAATCGACTCCTCTCATGGTCTGAACACCGCCGATGGAATCGAGGCTCTCGCGGAAGTCGAGAATGTGCTCGACCGGCTGGGTGCGGTGGATCCCAAGTTGCAATCGGTCGTGTTAATGCGTGTCTTCGAAGGGCTCACGGGCGACGAGATTGCCGAACGGCTCGGCTGTTCCCCGCGCACCGTGGCCAACTATTGGGACTTCGCCCGTCATTGGATGCGGAAGGAGTGGGCCGATGCGGCAACCGTATGACGGCTGCGCAGTGGCAATCCTGCTGGTCCATTTACAACGAAGTAAAGGGGCTGCCCGCCTTCAGCCGCCAGGCGTTCGTAGAATCCTCGTCCTCGGACCCAGAGGTGATTCTGGAGGTTCTCACCCTCCTCAACGCCAGCGATCCAGCCAATGAAACCGAAGCGGCCATGGCGACTCGCACGGGAGCGGCCATCGGCAAGTACGAGGTGGGAGACATGCTCGGCGCGGGCGGGATGGGTGAGGTCTACGCGGCGAGGGACACCTCGCTGGGGCGCGCCGTTGCCCTGAAGCTCCTGCGTCCCGATTCGGTGGGGGATGCGGCATCGATAAAACGCTTCGTGGGCGAGGCGCGGGCCGCGTCGGCGCTCAACCATCCCAATATCGTGACGGTGTACGAGGTGATACCCTCCGATTTCGGGCTGGCGATCGCGATGGAACTGGTGGAGGGCAAGTCTCTGCGCGAACACATCGCGGCCGGCCTTTCGCTGCCGGATGTCATTGCCTGCGGTCGTCAGATCGCGCTCGCCCTGGAGGCGGCCCATGCGGCAAGCATCGTGCACCGCGACGTCAAGCCGGAGAACATCATGCTGCGGCCGGATGGCGTGGTGAAAGTGCTGGATTTCGGACTGGCCCGCGAACTTCACGGGTCAGGCGAATCGGCCGCGAGTTCCACAGCGGGGCTGCCCGGGGGGACGCTGAAATACATGTCTCCCGAACAACTCCGGGGCGAACGCGTGACCGGCGCCAGCGACGTCTTTGCGCTGGGAATGGTGCTGTATGAAATGTCCACCGGGCGCCACCCGTTCGCGTCGGGGCAGCTCTGGGAGGTGGCCGGGGCGATTGCGAATTCCGACCCGGCGCCTCCTGCGAAGGGGAATCCAGCGATTCCGGCGCACTTGAACCGCCTGATTCTAGCCATGCTGGCCAAGAATCCGGCGGAGAGGCCCACCGCTTCGGACGCCGCGCGGGTGCTGGCCGGTGAGCAGGAGGCGCCCCGGGTAAGGCGCCGAAGAATCGGCGGGAGATGGTGGGCTGCCGCGGCCGTTGCTGCTGCGGCGATTGGCGCCGGAGTCGCCGTGAGCCGTCTCGACTTTAGAGCGCCGCGGGAACTCGCCTTTTACGACGTGACCACCAATGCCGAAGGGAATCCCGTCCTGGCCGCCGCACTTTCTCCCGACGGAAAGCGTTTCGTTTACGCGGACGAGAGCGGGCTCTTTCTGCGGGACGCCGTGGAAAGAAGCAGTGCCATTCCGCTGAACGGTCCGGAGAATCTGTTTGCCCAGCGAATCGTGTGGCCTCCCAACGGGCGGTCTCTGACTGTCTCCTTGATGCACAAGGAGACCCGGCAGCCGAGTATCTGGTATGTCGACCTTGATGGCGCCGCGCCGCGACTGATCCGCGAAGGAGCCCGGGAGGGGACCCCGTCGCCCGACGGGACGCAGATCGCCTTTTCCAGCCCAGACTCCCATGATCTGTTCGTGGCGCCCATGGCTGGCGGAGAGGATCGCAAGATCGCTGTGGATGAAACCGGGAAGGGCTTCCCCGTGCTAGCGTGGTCAGCCAAGAACGGCCGAGTCGGATATCTGAATAGACGAGAGACTGAGGCGGTATACAGGTGGGTGGACCCGGCCACGGGCGGAGTGACCGCGTCCCAGCCGATGGCGCCAGCCGGATCAGGGACGATGATGGCGGACGGTACTCTCCTGATAAGGCGTCCCGTTAAAGCCGCCGTCAATCTCTGGATCCATGACATTGATCCCCGGACGGGCGCGCAGCGCGTGCAGCCGCGCCAGATTACTTATTTCAAACCCGATACGCTGGAAGCGATGGAGCACTTAAGCGCGTCGGCCGATGGAAGCCGGGTTCTAACCGTTCGATCTCTCCTGCAAGCCGAGACGTTCGTGGCGGAATTCGACCCGACGAGTGGGCGTCTGAAGGACACGGTGCGACTCACTTTCGACAAGAAAGCCGACTATCCGCACGCCTGGACGCGCGATGGCAAGTCGGTCATCTTCGAATCGAGCCGCCGCTCTGGTGAATTTGATCTGTACCAGCAGGCCGTCGGCGACCGGATGGCAACGGCGCTCAGTCCGGGCCTGTTCAAAAAGGCGCTCGCGCAGATGACGGCGGATGGGCGCTGGATCCTCTTCATGGGTTGGACCACATCCCCTGGCGAAGCGGCGCTCTATCGCATCCCTGCCGGCGGCGGGGCCGCCGCGCCCGTGCCGATCGGCGGGCCGCTTGACGAGTTTCGCTGCGCGCTGAAAGTAAAGCGCTGTGTGTTACGCACGATCGAGCGGGACCGGTTTGTATTCTGGGCACTCGACGCCGAGTCCGGAAAGGGCCGCGAATTGGTTCGCGTGCCGGGCGCTGCTCCGATGTTGGGGGACTGGGCGCTATCCTCCAGCGGCACCGAAATCGCCATTCCGGTACACAGTTCGAGCGAAGCCCGATTGCGGGTCTTCGCACTCGAAGGACCACGGGCCGGGGTGGAGCGCATCATCGAAGTCCCCGGGCAGCGCGGACTTGGCGGTATCGCGTACCGCGCCGACGATCAGGGCTGGTTCGGGTCGGTGAGCTCCCGGCAAACAGGGTCCCAGTTGTTACACATCGGCTTGACGGGCCAGTCTCAGACTTTACGAGACTGTTCCGCTTGCACTCTTACTCATTTGTGGGCCGTTCCGTCGCCCGATGGCCGCCATGTGGCGCTGTTGGATTTCGTCCATGAAGCGAACGTAGCCATCCTGGACCGGTAGGTTGCCCCTCCCCTTCGAAAGGTCCTGCAGCGTACCGAAAAAATAGTTTGAAC
>JAYTKJ010000003.1:0-4210 GCA_043730365.1 Acidobacteriota bacterium
CCAAGCTACGAGGCCTGAGTCTTTTGGCCTCGGCCGGTCTCTCACCGGCTGGATAATGTGTCCTTGACTGGACACGCCAACTTCCCAACGAAACGTCACTGGAAGGGCAAATCGCGAATCGAAGATATCGAAGCAGGCTTGAGTGATCTTGTTCGTGTAATCAGACACGAAAAAATTCAATCGATTGCCGTTCCACCCCTAGGCTGCGGGAATGGAGGGTTGGAGTGGAGCACAGTTCGGCCAAAGATCGAAAACGCACTCGCGCAAGTGCCAGGAGTCCAGGTGTTGCTTTACGCGCCTGAGGGCACCCCGGCACTTGACGACATGCGCATCGCCACAAAGAAGCCACAAATGAATGATAATCGTGCGGCTCTGGTAGCGATGATGATGGACTATGGGGAGATCGGTTACCGCCTCACGCTATTGGAGATTCAAAAGCTTGCTTACTTTTTGCAGCTTGCTGGACAGCCTCTGAAACTCAAGTTCGAGAAGCAGCAATACGGACCATACGCCGAGGCGTTAAATCACGTCTTGCAAAGCTTGGAAGGCCATTTCGTTCGGGGGTATGGCGACAGGAGCCGCGAGGCATCGATTCAGGTGCTCTCCGAAGGGCGCAAGGAAGTGGCAGCATACTTAGCAGACGATGACGCAACCCTCAAACGCATAGAGGCAGTGAACGAACTGATCGAAGGCTACGAAACCCCGCACGGCATGGAACTCCTTGCAACTGTACACTGGGTCATGGTCGAGAACCCGCTAGCACTGGCAGGCGTTGAGCATGCTGTCCGGGATGTTCATGGGTGGAATGACCGCAAAGCGCGTGTGTTCCCTGAACATCATATCCGCGTAGCGTATGAGCAACTCAAACGGCTCAAATGGGCGTAGGCAGCGAGGGGCCTCGATGTCCGTTGCACTCCGTTCAAAACTTAGTCCGAGTTGTCGGCTACTCGTACATATCCTCGGATCGCCCCCCCCCGAGAATCCCGTGGGCGGCTCAGAAACGGGAAACGAACTCCCAAGCATCACTTGCGGCCTCTCAAGCTGAGTCTGACGAGACACGGGCGAGAAGCATCGGAGACGCGCAACGCTTTAGGTGACCTGTATTGAGGGCTCCCGTCTCAGGCCGACGCGGCAGCGGCCGAGGCGGCTTTAGCCATGTCTTTCGCCATCTTGGCCGTGCGCCGCTTCATCTCTTTGTCGTCGACGTCTTCGATATGCGTGCCAATCCCCCAAACATTGCCGAACGGATCTTCGATGGTGCCATAGCGATCGCCCCAGAACTGATCGGCCATCGGCATCCGTGTCACCGCGCCAGCCTTGACAGCCTTGGCCATCACCGCATCGCAATCGGGAACGTAGATATGCAGAGTGAGCGGCGTCCCGCCGTGGGTCTTCGCCGACTTGTTCCCAAACTGAGGATGCTCGTCGCCCAGCATCAACCGGGAATCGCCGATTTCAATTTCGGCGTGCATGATGGATCCGCCTGGACCCTTCATCCGGTGCAGTTCCTTCGCGCCGAAGGCTTTCTTGCAGAACTTGATGAATGCGTCGGCGCCCTGGACGGAAATCGCGGGCGTGATGGTGTGATTACCTTTGGGTACCGGTCTGACTTTTTTTGGCATGGTCCTCAGATCATACCGCCCCGGACCCCCAAAAGCTAGGCGAGGTTGAGAACTTTCTTCACCGTGCCGCGTTCCTTCTGAATCTTCTGCTGCAGCAGCGTGATCGCGTAGATCAACTGCTCGGGCCGCGGCGGGCAACCCGGCACGTAGATGTCGACCGGGATGATCTGATTCACCGGGATCAACGCGTAATTGGAGAAGACGCCGGTCGACGTCGCGCAAGCGCCCATCGAAATCACCCAGCGCGGCTCCGGCATTTGCTGATAGAGCTTGTGCACCACGGGCGCCATCTTATTAGAGACGCGGCCGGCGATGATCATCAGGTCAGCCTGGCGCGGCGAGCCGCGGAATACTTCGGCGCCGAAACGCGACAAGTCGAAGCGCGCGCCCACCACCGCCATCATCTCGATGGCGCAGCACGCCAAGCCGAAAGCCATCGGCCAGATGGAATTCTTTCGCGCCCAATTAATGGCGTTGTCGACCGTCGTCGTGAGCACGCTCTCGGCGAGCTCCGGCGGAATGTCATCGTCAATCCGGTCGAACAAGCCCGGCGTTTCCAGCAGCGGTGGCCGATATTCCCTAAGATCCATGCCTTCCGATTATCCCACGACTCCCGCTACCGTAGGTTGGCGTAACCGCAGCCACCTTTTACAGTCTTAACCGTTACCACCGCCGGGCTCTCGGCGTATCTTCATATGAAGGAAGAAACCACGACCATGTTCAACACCCGTTTGGCTACTGTTCTGTTTGCGGTCGCCGCGATCTCATCCGCGCAACCCGGACCGCCGCGGCAAAGTCCGATCATCGCCGCGGTCGACACCGACCACGACGGCACAGTGTCGGCGTCAGAGCTTAGCGGCGCTGCCCGCGCCCTGGCTACGCTCGACAAGAATCACGACGGCCAACTCACGGAAGACGAGATTCGACCGCAATTTGGCGGCGGCCGGGGTGGTGGCGAACGGCGCGGTCCCCAAGGCGGAGAAGGCGGCGACCTTCTCAAGACCCTCATGGCGCTCGACGCCAACTCAGACGGCCAACTGTCCAAAGCGGAAGTTCCTGAGCGAATGCAGGGGCTGTTCACGCGTGGCGATAAAAATTCTGACGGCGTGCTATCCGCCGACGAACTGAAGGCTCTGGCCGGATCGCAGCGTCGCCCCGAAGGCGAAGGTCCGCCCATGGATCCCATCCGCGCCGCGCTGGATACGGACCGTGACGGGACCATTTCCGCCGCCGAGCTAAGCGCCGCTCCCACCGCTCTAGCTAAGCTGGACCGCAATGGCGACGGCATGTTGAGCGCGGACGAGGTCCGGCCGATGCGCGGCGGCATGCGTGGCGGCGGCGGCAATCCCGAAGAGATGTACAAACACCTTCTTGAAGAGAATGACGCCAACGGCGATGGCAAGCTGGCTGTCGGCGAACTGCCCGAACGGATGCGCCAGTTTCTCGGCAATGCAGATTCCAACAAGGACGGGTTCATCTCTAAGGAAGAGATGATGTCGATGCGGCGGCCGGAGCGTCGTCGCGAGGACCGATGACCAAAGCGCTGGCAGTGTCGCTGCTCTGGTCAGTGGCGGCACTGGCCCGTTCCAGCGCAAATGTGGGCCCTCGATTCGACACTTTTCGACATGAAAACGTGTTGGGCACCTCGCTTGAGTTGAAGATCGCCGCTCGGTCCCCAGCCGCCTCGAAGCACGCCGAGCAAGCCGCGCTCACCGAGATCGACAGGCTGGCTCGCATCTTGAGCGCCTGGGACGCCGCCAGCGAATTCAGCCGTTGGAACGCCACGCGGGGAACGCCGGCGCCAGTGTCAGCGGAGCTGTTTGCGGTGCTCGGCCTCTTTGACCGCTGGCGCAAGGAAACCGGCGGCGCCCTCAATGCCTCGGCTGAGACCATCGGCCGCGCCTGGAAGGAATCAGCGAAGCTGGGCCGCGTGCCCTCGCCGGCCGAACTATCCGAAGCGGTTCGCATCGTTCGCCAACCGCATTGGCAACTCGATCCGGTGGCCCGAACGGCGACCAGGCTTGACGACGCGCCGATCGCGCTCAACTCGCTCGCCAAGAGCTACATCGTTGGCCGGGCCGCCTCGGCCGCCCTCGCTGCCGGAGCAACCGGCGTAGTAGTCAACATCGGGGGAGATCTGGCCGCACGCGGCGACTTCACCGACACCGTCGACATCGTCAATCCGCGGTCGGACGCCGAAAACAGCGCACCAGTCGACAGGCTGCGGGTCCGCAATTTGGCCGTTGCCACCAGTGGGAGCTATCGCCGAGGCTATGACATCGGCGGCCGCCACTACTCGCACATCGTTGACCCTCGCACCGGCCTCACCGCCGATCACGTTGCAGGCGTGACCGTGGTAGCCGCCGATGCCGCCACGGCGGGCGCTTTGGCGACGGCATTCTCCGTCATGGGCCCGGCGCAAAGTTTGCAACTCGCCGCCGCGCATCCAGGCGTCGAGTTCATGTTGATCGCCGCCAATGGCCAACGCACGGCTAGGCCCAATACTCTTCACTTAAGAACATTTCTGTGCTAATCTGTTCTAGAGCGCAGCCTCTCCGGGAGGTCACTCATGAACGTCAAGTCGGTGG
>JAYTKJ010000004.1:0-7925 GCA_043730365.1 Acidobacteriota bacterium
CCGTGATGCGCGATCCCGCCCGTGGTCAACACCAGCGGCGCCAGTCCCTGGTGGTATAAGTCCGCCGCCAGCGTCGCCACGCGCAGATCATTGGTGCCAAACACGACCATCAGATCAGCCGCCATCGGCGTGTGTCCCAGTTGCATGAAACGCCAGATTGTCTCGGCGTCTGCAAGCACCTCTTCGGTCATCCGATCCTCACTATTCCCCGGTGTTAGATCTATTCCGTACGGTATACAGGCTCCCGCAAAGTGAACCTTGAGCGTTATACAAATGTATGCATAATTGATGCTACCTGGTTCGAAAATCTGACTATGTCCACGGGAGGGCTTGCCAATGTCAAGGATTCGTTCGCTGTCTGTATGCGTGCTGCTGGCCGCCTCGGCCAGGGCCGAGACACGCACCATACTTGAACATCCGCAACCCGGCGCACGGCAGTCGCGCTTGTGGCGATGGTCTGTGGCCACTTTGGCGGCTGGGTCTGCGACCGACGCCTGGAGTTCCTACGGCCGGTTCGAGGGCAATGCGCTGCTGCGCGATTCTCGCGGACGGTTCTCGGGCCGGGCGATCGGGCTCAAGGCAGCCTTTGCCGGCGGCGGTGTGGCGGCGCAGTGGTTGGTGTTCCGCAAACGCCCGGAGATGGCTAGAGCGGCCGCCTTCACCAACTTCGGCCTGGCTGGGCTCTTCACCGGGGTCGCGATCCGCAACCGGTCTCTCACGTCAACGAAGCCAAAGTTGTAAAGATTGCAAAACTCTCCACACTAGCCACAACCGCGCGCCCTACCGTGGTTTAGACTGGGAGGCGACACGGATGAAATCAACTAAACTATGCCTGACCTTGGCACTCGGTTGTCTGGGGGCTAGCGGCCAGCAACTTCGTTCCTTGAAAACGGTGTCCATACCGGATGTGCCGGGCTTAGACGATTTTGTCCGGGACCGCGGCGCGCTCGTCGCCCTGGGCAAGATCTTCTTTTGGGACATGCAAGCGGGCAGCGACGGCCGCACCGCCTGCGCCTCTTGTCACTTTCACGCCGGAGCCGATCACCGCCCGCAAAACCAGATCGTGGACCCCATCAGCCCGTTTGCCGTGAATCTCCAATTGGCCTCGGTGAGCTTCCCTCTCCGGATGCTCTCGGACGCCACCAACCGCAATTCGCAAGTGCTCTGGGACACCGGCATGCGCGTGGGATCGGCCGGGACGTTCCGCCGGATCTTTGAAGATATCGTGCCAGGCCAGGCCGCCGAGATGGGCAAAGACGCGCTCGACAAACCCGAGTTCATGCTGGGCGGCTTGCAGGTCCGGCGGGTCACGGTGCGCAATTCTCCCTCCGTCATCAACGCCGTTTTCTCAGTCCGCTCGTTTTGGGACGGCCGGGCTCAACGGACGTTCAACGGGTTCACGCCCTCGGGAAATACGGCCGATGCGCCCGGTGTTCTGGTTTGGCGGGACGGCGTGCTGACGCGGCAACAGGTACGTCTCGATAACTCAAGCCTCGCCTCGCAGAGTACCGGCCCCGCGCTGGATCACCTGGAGATGTCCTATGCGGGGCGTACGTGGCCCAAGCTCGGCAAGAAATTGTTGAGCCTGCCGCCGTTGGCACTGCAGCGAGTCGCGATAGACGACGGCGTCCTCGGCGCGATGGCCCGTGCCGACGCGCGCGGCCTCGATGATCGCATCACCTATCTGTCGCTGCTGAAGTCCGCCTTCCAGCCTGCGCTGTGGGAATCGGATCAGCTTGTCGACGCGGATGGCGCTCTGCTGCCCGGCCGCACGGGCGGAGCAGCCAACACCGCCGAGTTCACGCAGGCCGAATACAACTTCTCCCTCTTCTGGGGCCTCGCTCTCCAGGCCTATCAGTCGACACTGGTCTCGGCGGATTCGCGGTTTGACCGGTTCCAGGATGGCGACGCCTCGGCCCTGACCGCCGAAGAACAGGAGGGGATGCGGCTCCTTCAGACCACCGGGCGCTGCAACACCTGCCATGCCGGAGCCGAATTCTCCGGAGCCAGCTTCACAGCCACGGGTAACGGCGGCCGCGGCAATCGCTCCTTCCAGCGCACGGGCGTGCGACCGATCGCCGAAGACACCGGCGCCGGCAACGGATCCTTCAAGTCAATCGGTTTGCGGAACATCGAATTCACCGGTCCCTATTTCCATAACGGCGGCCAATCCACGCTCGAGCAGGTGATTGACTTCTATGCGCGCGGTGGGGACTTCACCCCCACCAACAATACTCGCCCGTTCAACGTCAATGGCGCGCAGAAGGCCGCCATGGTGGCGTTCCTCAAGACGCTCTCCGATGACCGGGTTCGCTACGAGCGCGCCCCCTTCGATCATCCCGAACTCTGCGTGCCCGTGGGCCACGTGGAGTCCGCCCCCGGCGTGCTCACTCCCGGCGAGCCCGGGCCATTCGCGCTCAGCGCTGCCGAAAAATGGCGCGCCGTTCCCGCTATTGGTTCGGGGGGCAACCAGGTCCCGCTGCGAACCTTCGATGAACTGCTGCGCGGTGCCGGTGGCAATGGAGCTCGGTCACATCTCCTGGATCAAGTTTGTACCGTACCGCTCCCCTAGCGGCCGGCAACTGGCGCCGATACCGGACGAGCCAGGCTCATTCGGGTTTGTCCGCGACCGCAGCGCGCTCGTCGCCTTAGGCAAGGTCTTCTTTTGAGACATGCATGCCGAAAGGTTGGGTGTCGGGCCTGTCCGCGAATCGCGGCGGCGTTGAGCGTAAAGACACCGGATTGATTCAACAGGTTGATCGAAAGGCCAAGCATGACCATTCGCAGCGTGCCATCGGCGGACACGACCGGGATAGCCGATCCTGGAGACGGCGGAAGCTTGGTCGCTCGGGCTCGGTGCGGTTCTGGGCTGCTGCTGGAAATTCAAGGAAAAAGGCCGCGATCGCCCCCGTGATTGAAAAGCGCGAGCATGTCATACGGACTTCATTCATCGGCACCACTCCGCGCACCTCGTCACTACTCCACAGATCTCATGGGGAGTGCACCAGTAAAATGCGCGCGGGCTATACGCCTACCTGTGAAACTGCCTACAATTGAACTTTGGAAACACAAGCAACCATCAGGTCCGGCAAGATGCGGAGAGATCAGGCCGGCGCACTCTTCACCGCGAATCGCCACGACATGAGCCGGGTGAAGGCGGATCTGTCTGTGGTCTGGGAAGATCTGAGGGAAACCGAATGACGGTAGACCAACGGCTGGAGTTTTTGCTGCAGTCGACCGAGTCGCTGCAAACCGTGGTGCAAGAGCAATTGGCCATCGTGTCGCAGCACACGGTGCAATTGACCTTGGACGCTGAGAACATCCGCGCGCTGGCGCGAATCGCCGAGGCGCACGAGAGGAGGTTGGATGATCTTGAAGGGGGTGGGTAAGGGGTGGCGGGCTTGCTCTGCGGTTTACTAGATCGGCAAGGTTATTTAACGACAGCGCCTTAGTCTCAGAACTCCTATATTAGATGGCGCAGCCTTGAAAACCCCGAATTGGCGCGATGTTCGGCGAATCACAGTATGAGCACGCGAAGAAGTACTCCATTCCGCAGGATAAGGAATTCCGCCGTGGCAGGCAAGAACGCAGAATGGAGCGCATTCGGCACGGAGGCGTCCCTGCCACGTACGACTTGCATTCCGTGATGTAAGCTGGGGAGTTCACGCAACGACGCTTAGCGTGCTTTAAATTCCGTTTCGTGTCTTCTCCTCCTAATGTGCGCGGCGATAAAAAAAGAAGGGGCGGTCTCGGGAGCCTCGGCCCCCTTCCTTTCTTCATGGCCCTTTCGGCTACTTTATACTTCGACCTGATCCTGCGAGCGGATTCGGTCTCCGCAAGTCAGGCAGACCATCTCAATACCGGGGATTCGGGTCTCAAGGCCCTCATGCTCGACGACGTATAGGGGTGCTTCCTGGGACATGCCCAAGAGCCCGCCACACTTCGCGTGCTTGCTGGTGTCCGTGGTGATCCGTATAGTTCCAACTGTTGTGTTCACACCAATCAGTATACGCGGTCCGAGATGTTGCGATCAATCCGCTGATGCGCGATTACCGCGTTCGCTTTGACGACGGGCGCACCGCTAGATTAGCGAGGCGCCAACGCTGGGTCGGCGCCGTCGTGGTCCATCAGCATCCTCGCGGTCGCCGCGTTGCCCGCCGTAGCAAGCCGTATCACAAACAGGCGGCGGGAACACGCCGGCATCGGCTGGCCGGTGGAAAACACCATCCCCCACCCGCAAGGCGAGGCGGCGGACCGGCAAGCCACGACGAGTTGGTTGCCGCCGGTGGCCCAGGTTGGATAACCGCACGCCCAGGCTGCGTTTGCCGTCACTTGCCGGACACCGGAACCGTCACGATTCATGATGAAGACCTGTTGCTGACGCATTACCCCGTCCGTGAACCGGTCGAAAGCGATCCTGGCACCGTCCGGGGACCACACGGGCGACCCGCTGACCGCGCCAGCATCGGTTAGGCGCGTGTCGCCGGTGCCGCCGTCCGCGTCGGCGGTATGAACGGCCCAACGGCCGCGCGGTTGCTCAACCGTGAATGCCAGCCTCGCCCCGTCTGGAGACCACGCTGGCGTCCAGGCATCGGGCTTCAGTAGCCGAAGCTCCCCCCGCCCGTCCGCTGGCAGGAGAAAAATGCCCGTTCTTGCGGGCTCGCCTGCTTTCACTGGCGTGGCGGCGCTTACCGCCAACGTGCGTCCGTCAGGAGACCACGCCGCGCTATGGATCACGGGCTCGATGGTTCGAAGTACCCGGCGATTGCGCCCATCGGCGTCCATGACAGAGAGTTCAATGGGATGGTGTGACCTTCCCTCCTCCGTCTCCCTGTAGAGAGGCTTTGTACTCAGCGTGGAATCGTGAATGAACAAGATGCGCTTGCCGTCAGGTGACCAGACTGGATGGTGGCTATGGCGATCGTCAGTGAGGCACCGCCCACCCGTACCGTCAGTGCTAATCGTGCAGATATCCTGTTGAGGCCAAGGGGCCGCCCCTTCCGGAGTGCGGGTGTAAGCGACCACGCCGACAGTTTGCGCATGGGCGCAGCCGAGAAGAAAGGCGGCCCCCAGAGATATCCTACACGCCGTCATCGTCGTTTCCATCTCTACTCCCGCACGGCCATCGCGGCAGCCGCCAGCACCAGAGCATGGGCGCGGACATCCGGCGGCCAAGCGGAGATGTGCTGCTCAAACCGGTCCCGGCTCCTGGCAAACAGCGCCCGCGTCGCCTCCTCAAATTCAGGTTCATCGCCAGCCATGGTGCGCATGAACCGGTAGGCCGCCTCTTGAGACTGCCGAATCCCATCGTCGCCCCGCCTGGCTTCTTCAACCAGCTTCCTCAACGCCACCGAAGCTCCACCGGGCTGGGAATTCAGCCAATCCCAATGGCGAGGCAAGAGGGTGACCTCGCGGGCCACCACACCCAGCTTGGGGCGTCCGGGGCCACGAGGTGGAGCCGCCAATCGGTTGGCCACTTCCGCTGCCGTCCCTCGGAAGTCCACCTCGACGACCTCACTGCTGACCGCGTCCAGGATCAACACCGGCAGCAACGAACTCTGCCCGTCGGACACGGCCTTGGCCGCCAGCGCAACCTCCACGAGTTCACCGGAGGCGATTCGTTTGACTCCTTCGAAAGCAATGCAATTCATAATTTTATCCGGGCAAAACAATAATACCCGGGTTAAAATAACTTGTCAAGAGCGGGTCTGCGTGAGGCGAATCGGGTTTACAGTGGAGAAACAAGGGAGCAGCATGAGATTCTCGAGGATCTTCATCGGGTTACTATTGCCGATCGCCGGAGCTCACGCCCAACCGCTTCGGTCACTCAAGACCGTGGCCATTCCAGAGCCGCCCGGCCTCAACGAGTATGTGCGGGACCGTACCGCGCTCATAGCCCTCGGCAAGATCTTCTTCTGGGACATGCAAGTCGGCAGCGATGGCCGCACCGCCTGTGCGACATGCCACTTTCACGCCGGCGCCGATCACCGGCCCCAGAACATGCTCTCCGATCCCAACGCGCCTTTCCCGTTGAATCGCGAACTCTCGGCCCTTAGCTTTCCGCTGCGGCTGTTGTCGGACCCGGGCGAGCGTGACTCGACGGTGCTGCGCGACACCGGGGCGCGGGTCGGATCGGCCGGCACGTTTCGGCGCATCTTCGAGGACATCGTCCCGGGCCAAGCCGCCGAGTTGGGTCGAGACGGGCTCGACAAACCCGAGTTTATGCAAGGCGGATTGCAAGTCCGCCGCGTCACGTCCCGCAACACTCCCACTGTGTTCAACTCCGTCTTCTCCGTCCGCAGTTTTTGGGACGGGCGCGCCTCTCGCATCTTCAACGGATTCACGCCAGCCGGCGACACCAACGAAGACGCGCCGGGCGTGCTCATCTGGCAGGACGGCGCTTTGACGCGCCAACAGGTTCGGCTGGACAACTCAGGGCTGGCTTCGCAAGCGGCCGGGCCGGCGCTTGATCACCTGGAGATGTCGTATGCCGGACGGACGTGGCCCAAGCTTGGCAAGAAGCTCCTGAGTCTGCCGCCGCTCGCCTTGCAGCGCGTGTCCGTGAACGATAGCGTGCTGGGCGCGATGGCTCGCGCCGGCGAGCGCGGGCTGGACGGCTCCTTCACCTATATGTCGCTCATCCGAACGGCCTTCGTTCCCCGGCTATGGGAGTCAGAGCAATTGGTGGACGCCGCCGGCGAACCTCTATCGGGCGAGTTCACGCAAGCTGAATACAACTTCGCGTTGTTCTGGGCGCTGGCGCTGCAAGCCTATCAAGCCACACTCGTGTCAGCCGATTCGCCCTTTGACCGGTTCATGGACGGTGACCGCTCCGCTATGACCGCCGAACAGCAGGAAGGCCAGCGGTTCTTCGAGACCAACGGCCGCTGCACCGAGTGCCACGCGGGCCCTGAGTTTTCGGTCGCCAGTTTCACGGCGGCCAACGCCGGCCGCGCCAATCATGCCTTTGAACGCACCGGCGCGCGGCCGGTTCAGGAAGATCTGGGCGAGGGCAACGGGCGATTCAAATCGATCGGCCTGCGCAATATCGAGTTCACCGGACCATACTTCCATAACGGCGGGCAAGCCACGCTGGAGCAAGTGATCGATTTCTATCGGCGCGCCGGCGATTTCACACCCGTCCACAACGATATCCGCCCCTTTGCCATCTCCACAGCGCAGAAGGCGGCGCTGGTGGCGTTTCTCAAGTCACTGAGCGACGACCGGGTGCGCTATGAGCGCGCGCCGTTCGATCACCCGGAGTTGTGCGTGCCGGTCGGCCATGTGGAGAGCGAGCCAGGCGTACTGGTTCCAGACCCGGATGGTCCATTCTCCACCAGCGCCGCGGAAAAGTGGCGAGCGGTTCCGGCGGTTGGCGCGGGCGGCAACCAGGCTCCGCTACGCACCTTCGACGAGATGCTGGCTGGCGTCGGCTCGGACGGAACGCGCTCGCATCTACTGGACGAGGCTTGCACGGCGCCGCTGCCCTGATAAAAAAACGGCGGTGTTACTTGACTACCACGCGGACCCGGCCCAGGTTTTGAATGCGGGCGTATGGCGCACCGGCGTCGCCCTGGCGATGCGAGGCGGCGCGAAGAACAACGAAGTACTTCCCTGCTTTTGAGTAAGTGTGCGTTACTTGCGCGGCCGCACGTGCGCCCCCGGAAGAAGTGAGCTCGGCCGGAACAAAGCCGCTCTCGCCGTCAAAACTCCATTCCGCGGCAACCACTCGCCCCGTGTTGGGCGGCGCTTCGATCGTCGCCGAGAAGGTAGCCGGCTGGGCAATTTTCACTTCCGCGCGTTCTTTGCCATTGGCCCGCAGCATGATCACCGGTTGGACGCCTCTGCGCTGCGCCGCAGCCGGCGGAACCTCCACCTGGCCATTCACTATCTGGTAGGCCGTGCTGTCCGGCGGCGCCACGCCC
>JAYTKJ010000005.1:0-14106 GCA_043730365.1 Acidobacteriota bacterium
GATGCGTCAATTGGGCCGTCGCCCCCGAAGCCTCAATGCAGCCTGAGGGCCAAGCCACTGGCCACCGACATCACCAACAATTCGGTGATGGCCACGACGGAGGACAGGACTGCGGCGCGCCAAACCGAAGCCCAATCGACCCCATACCTCCGGCCCGAGGAGCGGCCCCCTCCCACCAATCGCCACAGAGCCAGAATCAGGTAAACAATCCCAAGCCCGAGCGGAACCTGCGGATTCAGGCTGAGGCGGTTGGCAACGCCGGTAAGGACGTACTCAAAGCTGTAGTAGTGGAGCGCTAGAATCAGGTGCGCGCCATAGTAGGGCTGCACCCTGCGGCTGAGGAGTAAGCTGATGGCGGCAAATAACGCCAAACTGACGTATTGAATGACTTTGTAGATCTTGTGGATTTTCTCATTCAGCTGGGCCAGATCTTCGCCCGCCATGGGTTTGTCAAGCTCGAAAGTAGCCTGGGCGCCGGATTGGCCGGCGGGACCAACCTGTAGCCCCTTGGCAGGCGGCAGAGCCGACGGCGGGCGGGTTCCAACGGTCAGCTCCGGACCACGCGTACCCTGCCTGACGTAGACCTTCATACCCAGCGGTCCGGCCGCATCTGGCGCCAGCACCAGCGAGAGCGCGGTCACAATGAGGAAGATCCGCAGCGGACGCATCCACAAACCGCGCCGGCCTTCCCAATAGTCTTTGGTGAGTTGCCCAGGTCTCCAGAGCAGCGCCCCAAAGCTGCCCCATAGCCGTCCGTCCAGGTGCGTGGCCTCGTGCCAGATATCGTGAAGCTGATGGCTGAGTTTGAGGTCGCCCTCGTGCACAGCTTTTTCGCCGCACCGCGAGCAATAGCGGCCGGAGAGTGCGCCTCCGCAGGTTAGGCAAGGGCCGCTGGCGGTGGTTTCCAACTCGGAGCGCATAGGGCAAACTATAGCAAGGTGTCCATGGAACTGAAGCCACTTCCTTTTCGCTCCCCCCTCGATCGGTATCGGCAACAGGCCGAGGAGTTACTGGCGGCTCATTCGGCGGGAGACGCCGGCGCCATCCGAGTGTTTCATGAAAACCATCCGCGCTTCCTGGATGAAAAAATTGCCTGGCTGCCAAAGCGCTTGCCGGAATCGGAGATTCTGAACGCTACGCTGGAAGTCGCCGACAGTCAACTCGCCATCGCCCGCTGGTACTGCTTTGAAAGCTGGGCGGCGCTGGCAGAGTACGTCGAAGCAGTCACGCGAGACGGCTCGGCGGTCTGCCGGTTTGAGACGGCTGTCGAGGCGGTTATCGCAGGCGATGTGGGCGTGCTCAGGTCATTGCTGCAGGAGCATCCGGAGTTGGTGGGGGCGCGTTCCACTCGGGTGACGCACTTCGACCCGCCTGTTCATCGCGCTACCCTGCTCCACTACGTCGCCGCCAACGGCGTGGAGGGCTATCGCCAGAGGACCCCGAAGAACGCCGTTGAAATCGCCCGGACCCTGCTGGAGGCGGGCGCTGACGTGGACGCGTTGGCCGATCTCTATGGTGGACAGTGCACCACTTTGAGTCTGCTGGTATCGAGCAGTCATCCGGCGGCGGCCGGATTACAGGTCGCCCTGGTGGACACTCTGCTGGACTTTGGCGCAGCATTGGACGCGCGCGGTTCCGGCAATTGGGTTTCTCCGTTGATGACGGCTCTGGTTTTCGGATTTGGGGACGCTGCCGAAGCGTTGGTTCGCCGCGGCGCTCCAGTTGACGGCTTGGTTGCGGCGGCCGGATTGGGGCGGTTGGCCGACGCCACCCGGCTGCTCCCGTCCTCCAGTGCCGATGACCGGCACCGCGCCTTGGCGCTAGCCGCGCAACATGGGCGCGTCGAGATCGTGCGCCTGCTCCTCGATGCCGGAGAAGATGCGAATCGGTATAACCCCGATGGCATGCATTCCCATTCGACGCCGTTGCATCAGGCCGTGATCGCAGGCCAAACCACGGTGGTCCGATTGTTGGCTGAGCGTGGAGCAAGGCTGGACATCAAAGACACGATCTACCAAGGCACGCCGCTGGGATGGGCGGGGCACGCGGGGCAGACAGAGATTGCGGAATACCTGAGCACCCGCGGGGTGCGGTCGGCGGAATAGCCACTCTTCAAGTTCATGGCGGACCGGAATCTCGCGGTCCTTGCCGCGCTTCTCGCGAAACCGCAGCTTTATCTATGCGACGCGAAGTTCAGCCGTACCTCGTTTTCTAGGTCTCACGACAATTTCAACATCATGGCCCAGGGCGACGAGGAACCGCATCAGGCGTTCTACCGAATAGCCGCGGAACTGGCCTGCCAGCATTGCCGATACCTTGGGCTGATCGATGCCAATGAGCTGAGCGGCGGCCGCTTGCGTCAAATGCCGTTGCCGGATGGTCCGGTCGATCTTAACGACCAAGCCGGCCTTGATCAGGTGTTCGCCGGCGTCGGCCAGGCCGAGGTCTGCGAAGACGTTGCCCGAACTGGGTTCTTGTTCAAGAGCTTTTCTTTTCAGCATTCTTCACCTCACTGCGCAACTGTTTGAGCCGTTGCTGGACTAGTTCTATTTCGGACTTCGGTGTCGCAATCCCGGCCTTGGACTTCTTCTGGAAAGCATGGATCACGTAGATCACATCCCCGATGGAGACCGTGTAGACCGCCCGGTAGGTACCGCTTTCATCATTGGCCGCAATTTCCATCACACCGCCGCCTAGACCATGCAGAGGTTTGGCTTTGGCGCTCATTTCTCCCAACTGGGCAGCGTACAGAGCATAGCCAATGTCGTCTTGGACGCCAGCCGGAAACGACTTCACGCGGGAACGGGAATCGGCGAGCCACGCGAGTTTCTTCATGCGCTGGTACATGCCTATATTGGCATAAGTAGGGTCGTCGCGTCATACAAGGATAACGAACGCCCCCGGTGAAAGCACCTTCCCAGGCTCTCCTATGCGGCGTTTCTCCGGGACATAGTCTATGACGCAGCTCCAGACTTCAGGACGGCGCTCGCGACAGTCTCGGTATTGGCCGATGGCCCTGACGGTTGGCCCTGGATGAAGCTAAAAGCTAATGCGCATCGATAACTGAACAAACCGGGGCAGATTGGATTGCGACTGCGCCCCGGAGATGCGGCCGAAGAGACCGTTGTTGACGTCGTTCACCGGACCGTTGAAAAACTGCGGCGTGTTGGTGGCGTTCAGGAAATCCGTCCGGAACTGCCAGTTGACGCGCTCGGTGATCTGGGTGTTCTTGATGAGCGAGACGTCCAGATTGCGAATGGGCGGGCGGCGGTACCACGTCACGCGCGATGACCACGTCTGCAGCACAAAGGGCTGGCGGACGGACCAGACCGGCTGTTCACTACCGACGCAGCCGCGCGTGGTGGTGGGGTTCACCTGGGTGCAGGTGTTGAACCAGCGGTCCAGATCCCGGGCGCCGAGTTTGGGCGCGACTCCGGTGGGCACGGCGTTCCCGGGGATGTCCGAAGGCCAGCCTTGCTGGATGCGCGCGATGGCGCTGACCTGCCAACCACCGAGCAGACCCTTGACTACGCGGTTACCGTCGGCGGCCCACTTCTTGCCCTTGCCGAACGGCAGTTCGTAGACGCCGTTCAACTGCAGGTTGTGCGGAATGTCCCACTGCGCGGGGAGCTTCTCAAGTTCGGTGTCCTGCGCGTTGCGGAAGTTGCGCCATTCGAAGGTGCGCGCCCACGTGTAGGCGACGCTGAAGTTGACGCCGGAAGAGAGGCGCTTGTAGAGCATCGCCTGCAGGCCGTCGTAGCGAGTATGGCCGATGGACTTGTTCACTTCAGTGATGCCGCCGAATTGCGGGAACGGGCGCAGCAACTGTTGACGCTGCACCGTGGCGCCGTTGATGCCGGTGCCTGGGACCAGTCCCGCCATCGGATTCGGCACGTTGGCGGTCAGGAACGCGGCGCCCTGCACGAAGGCGGAGAGCGGAATCTCGTTGATGGCTTGATTCACTTGCAGGCGCTTGACGCGGCTGCCGACGTAGCCCACCGAGAGCAGCATCTTGAGCGGCAGTTCGCGCTGGATTTCGGCGGAGAACTGATGCGTGTAGGGAATCTGGCGAGTGGGGTCCGGCACGCCGAAGCCCTGGCCGAGGAAAGTGGCCAAACCTTGGCTGGCGCCGACGGGCTGCAGGACGCCGCCCGAGAAAGGATTGGTCAGCGTGTTCTCCGGGATGCCGGTTCGAATGGAGGAGACCATCGCGGTGCGCTGACTGAAGCCGGGGGCGCTGCCGGGATCGTCAAAGGTCTGGGCGTAAATCAGGCCGTAGCCGCCTCGGAAGACGGTCTTGGAATCGAGCGTGTAGGCGGCGCCGAGGCGCGGGGCGATGTTGGCGAAGTCGCGCTCAAAGATGCCGCGGCTGCCGCCGACGCCGGCAAAGAGCACGCCACCTTTAAGGTCGATGCCAGGCGCGCGCAAGGGGCTGGCCGTGGTGCGGTCTAAGCCGCGCAGCAGGGCGTTGAAGCGGTCCGTCATGGGCCCGAGATAATCCCAGCGCAGGCCGAAGTTCAGCTTCAGCTTCTGCGAGGCGCGGATGTCGTCCTGCACGAACAGCGAGAACAAACGCTGTTGGAGCGCCGGCGAGGTGTTCACATCGATGAAGCCGCTTTGCGGTGTGCCGAGGAGGAACGAGGCAATAGAGTTGCCCGAAGCTGGGACCGAGCGCAACGGATCAGAGCCTGTGAAGGCGGTGTCGAAGGAAAAGTTTCCAGCCGAAAAGCCCGGCACGCGGTTATAAACGCGCTGCAAGCGGAACTCGCCGCCGGTGCGGATGCTGTGCTTGCCGGCCAGCTTGGAATAGGTTGTCTGGAAGGAATTGGTTTGCGCGATCGGGCTGTTGAGCACCGGTTGCGAACCGGCGCCCTCGTAATTAGCCCAGTTGTAGCGAGGGAAGAAACGGGAAGCCTGTCCGACGAATTGCGAAGCGAAGCCGGCGGCCGCGAGGTCATATCCGGAACTGATGGAGCTGCCGCTTTGCGCCAGGAAGCGCGCCAGGCCGAGCCGCATATCGAGCACAGAAGTGGCGCCCAGCGTGCGGGTGACCGCGATCACGGCGCTGTGATTCTCGCGCTTGAACGGTGTGTTGCCGCTCGTTTCGGCCTGATTGAGAGTGGAGGTGGTGGAGTAGCGGAAGCCGCGCTCTTCGGCCAAGGCGTTGCGCGAATAGCGTACGAACATGCGGGTCCGGTCCGAGACGTTGTAGTCGACGCGGCCCGTGTACTGCGGGAAGAAGTCTGTGAACTTGCGCGTGGCCGCCGAGTTCTGCAGGTTGCCAAGCCGTGTGACGGCGTTGCCGGGCAGGTTGCCCTCCGGAATCAGGGTGAGCACGTTGCGGGCGATGGGATTGATGCGGTTGGCCGGGATGCGATTGCCGGGGAACGGATCGCGCACGAGCGCGCCCGCCGAGTCTCGCGTGCTGAACGGATCGAAGATCGTCTGCACCTGCAGGCCCTGGGCGTCGCGCGTCCAATAGGTGTCGGAGAAGTCGCCGGTCTTTTGTGCGGCGGTGGGCACGGAGGTGACGAAGGGATCGGGGATAACCTGGTCGATCTTCTCGTAGCTAAATGCTCCGAACAGCTTGTTCTTGATGATGGGCGCGTTGATATCGCCGCCGTAAGTGTTGATGTTGGAGGACTGGCGGGCAAAACCGGCGCGGTTGTTCTCAAACGTGTTGGCGTTGAGCACGGTGTTCTGCATGAACTCATAGACCGCGCCGTGATATTGATTGGTGCCGGACTTGGTGATGATGTTAATGACGCCGCCGGTGGTCCAGCCGTATTGCGCGTCGTAGGAGGTGGTCTGGATCTTCATCTCGCCCGTGCCTTCTACTTGCGGCACGTACGCGACTTGCCGGGCCCCGGCAAGATTCGAGACGCCGTCAATCAGCACCTCGTTGCCGAAGGGCTGCCCGCCGCTGATGGCGATGCTGGACGAGCCGGCGATATCGAATGGGCGCAGGCGTGTCACGGCGCCGGTCACGGTCACGCCGGGAGCGGACCAGGCGTTGGCAAAGACATTGCGCCCCTGGAGCGGGGTGTTCAAGACGCGATTGTTCTCAATCGAGAGTCCGCGGTCGGCACCCTCGGTTTGCACCACGCTGACGTCCGAAGTTACGTTGACGCTTTGGCTTACTTCGCCCACTTGCAAAGAAAGGTCAAGCGAGGCGCGCTCGGCGATCTGCAGGCGGAGTGCATCGCGCACGGCTTTCTGGAATCCGGCCTTTTGCACGGTGATCTTGTAAGTGCCGGGCTGAAGGAACGGGATGCTGTAGTTGCCGTCTTCGCCTGATGTGGCAGAGAGGGCGACACCCGTAGCTGCTGAACTAGCCTCGACGGTGGCGCCGGCTACCGCGGCTCCGCTGGGATCGGTAACGCGACCGGACAAGGTGGCGCGGAATTCCTGTGCGAATAAAGCCGGGAAGGCGAGTAAAGGCAACCAGAGCAGTCGGGACATAAACGATCTCCTGAAGAAAAAAAATTAGTGAACTTAGAATATCAGGCTTGGAGTCCGATGGGAAATTTCCTTCAACGCGCCGGGAGATCGGCAATCCAGACGTTCGAGGTGGAGCGGAAGATCGAGAAGTACAGGGCGTCGCGCGTCTCGCCCGGACCGAACTCCGGACCCGCGATCAGACGGCTACCCGCCTCCGTGTCTGGGTGGTAAATCTCGGCGGGCTCCCCGTCGGCCTGTTTGGTAAGCGGATGGAGCTTCTGGCGCCAGATACCGAAAACCGCGCCGGCATCGGAGAGAAAGTAGAGTGCGTCTCCCTGCGGCGACCACCAGGGCCGCGAGTGAAAACCACGGCGGCCCATGATGCGAATCCACTCGCCGGCCGGCGCCACCTTGCCGTGGCGCAAAGGCGCGATGAAGATGCCGGGCGGGGCGGAGCCACCAGGAGCATAATGAAAGGCCAGCCATCGGTCATCGGGAGAGTATTTAGCCGCGTGGAACGAAAACTCCCCGCCGGCCAGCAAATCGACCTTGGCGCCCGTGGCGATTTCGATTTCGGAAAAACGAATCGGGTTGCCGTGCCGGAAATTCAGACGTTTGCCATCCGGAGTCCAATCATAGATCAGCCCGCACGTGCCGCACAGCTTGCGCGTCTCGCCGCCTTGCGTGGACGCGAGAAAAATCGTCGTATCCGACTCATTGACCGACGAGGTATTGTAGGCGACCGTGGATCCGTCCGGCGAGATCCGGGCGCGAAATCTCTGCTTCGATTGGACGAGCACCTGCTCGGCGCCGGTGGCAAGAATCCTCACTCTGAGTTCGTAGTTTCCAAGCGATCCAGCGACATACGCCAGCTTCTGGCCGTCCGCCGGCATCGTGGGCGACGTGCGATCCTGGCGGTCCCGGAACAGCGCTTCCACCGAACCGGCGGGCTGGTTTCCGACCTTGACCAGATTGAGCCGCAACAAATCGTGCGCTCCTTGTCCCGCCGAATAGGCGATCCGCCAAGCACTTGAACCTGGTAACGAGATGCCCCTGGGTGACGATTCGTTTGCCGATCCCGAAGTGAGCCTATCCGGACCGCCAGTAACTTTACCCTCCGGTGAAACACGAATGCGCATCAGGTTCCGGTCGGCGTAAAAAACCGAGTCGCCCAGCCATGTTCGCGGTATCAGGATGTTGGCGCCTACCTCCGGGATCAGGCCGCGCGCGCCGGCGCGGGCCGGAATACCGCTATCCAGCGGCAGAGTCCACCAGTCCGATGGCGAATCCACCCGCTCACGGCCGGACGCGAGGAGCCTCCTGCCATCCGGCGACCAGACGGCCGAACCGAGACGATAGAATCCTTCGCCGAGCCGGCGTGAGGGTCCTCCGGAAACGGGGAACACGGAGAGCCAGAATTCACCGCCCCAGGTGTTCGCCGCGATCCACTGTCCGTCCGGGGAGAAGCTGGGAAATTGATAGGTGCCGCGCGCCAGCAAGCGCTGTGTTCCTCCCAGTGCGGGCATCAAATAAAGGCCGCCTCCTTTCTCTCCGGAGACGAAAACAATCTGCCCTCCGTCCGGCGAAAAACTGGAATGGGTTTCATCCCCCGCGCTCTGCGTGAGGCGAATCGGCTGCGCGCCCTCGGACAGTTGTTGAACCCAGATGTCCATGCCCGCATCGCCGGCACGGTTGGATGAGTAGGCGATGAACTTGCCATCGGGTGAAAGCGCCGGCGACACCGTCGCTCCAGAGTCGTTGGTGATCTGCCGCAGCTTGATCTCGGCGGGTGCGGCGGGCGTCGCGGCGGGACGCGGGTTCCGCCAGATCAACGCGACTGCTCCCAGCGCGGCCACCAACGCCACGCCAGTATAGACCGTCCACCGGTTCGACGACGGTTTGACTGGCGCGTTCAACCGGCCCGAATCGGATTCTTCCTTCAACTCCTCCAGCGCCAGACGCGCTTCCTTCATGAGCTGGTAACGCCGCTCGGGATCCTTGCGCAGGCAACGCGCCACGATTCGCCCGAGGTCGCGCGGCGCGGCCGGATCCACCTCGTGCAAGGGCTTCGGCTCTTCCTTCAGAATCGCCGACAGCGTGGACAGCTTCGATTGGCCCTGGAAAGCACGCCGGCCCGCCACCATCTCATAGAGCAGCGCGCCGAAGCTGAAGATGTCGCTGCGCCCGTCGATCTTGCGGCCCTCGGCCTGCTCCGGCGACATGTAGCTGATGGTGCCGAGGATCGCGCCTTCTTCCGTCTGAGCGCGCATGGTGCGCGTGGCCTCGTCCGGCTCGAGCGGCGCTCCTTCGGTCAGCTTGGCGAGCCCGAAGTCGAGCACCTTGACCAGGCCATCCTCGCGAACCATGACGTTACCCGGCTTCACATCGCGGTGCGTGATGCCCGCCTCGTGCGCCGCAGTGAGCGCGCTGGCGATGGGGATGGCGAGTTTCAACGCCTCGTCCAACTTCAGCCCGGATTTCGGAATCACCCGGTCCAGCGTGCGCCCGGCGATGAACTCCATCACGATGTAGTCGTCGCCCGCCTCGGACAGCAGATCATACACGGTGACGATGTTCGGATGATTCAACGCCGAAGCGGCCTGCGCCTCCTGAATGAAGCGAGCCTTGCGATCGGCCGAGGTTCCCCGCAGCAGGCTCTTCATGGCCACCATCCGGTTGAGCCGGGTGTCGCGCGCCTTGTACACTGTGCCCATGCCGCCCTCGCCGAGGATTTCCAGGATCTCGTAGTGACTGATGGTGCGGCCAATCATGGGCGGTGTTGGGAGGCTCACACGAGTATGTCACATCAAAAGATGTACTTGAGTCCAAGCTGCATTTCGCGGTTGTTTACGACAGTTGAACTGATGCGGCCGAAATCGGCGGCGCCGAGCGCGCGCGACGGGGCGGAAAACTGCGGCGTGTTGAGGAAGTTGAAAGCCTCAAAGCGGAATTGAATGCGGTGGCCTTCGCGGGGCAGGAACTCTTTGAAGCAAGCGAAATCCCAGGTTTTCTGGCCCGGTGCATCGAACAAGGAGGCGCCCGCGCTGCCATAGCCTTGCGGCCCCTGGTAGATTCCCTCGCCCGCGCAGCCTTCGCACTTGGAACGGAGGAAGGCTGAGGTGTCGAACCAACGATCGATGGTCCGGTCGTCATAGACGCGCTCCACGGGATGACCCGCCACGACGTGCGGACGTTGGAAGGAGGAAGGGCCGGTATTTTGCGAATCGCCCGTCTGCGAAACCGTAACCGGGAGACCGGAGGTAAGTTGAATAATACCGTTCACCGCCCAGCCGCCGAGGAGCCAACCCTTCGGACCGGCGGACTTACGCAGCCAAGGGATCTCCCAGATTTGCGACAGGACCAGGCGGAAGCGCTGGTCAATCTGCGAGCGGCCATAGTCTGCCCGGCGATCACGCGGATTCTGCGTGAAGCTGGTTCCGTACGGACCGCCTTCGTTGACCCCGTAGCCAATGTACATGGCCTTTTGATAATTGAAGGCAGCGTTAAAGGTGAACCCGCGCGAGTAACGTTTCTCAGCGCGCAATTGGAGGGCGTGATAGTTGGAGTTGGTCCAGGACTCCAGCCGGCGCACGGTGCCGAGCGGAAGCAGCGTTTCCGGCGCGCGCGAATCGACGTAGAACGGGACAGGTCGTCGATTCTGCACCGCGCCGAGACCGGGGTCAGGATTATTCCAGTTCATGACAGGCATGTCCAGATGCGAACCGGCGCTGCCGACATAGGCGATGCCGGTGACGAAGTTCTGGCCGAAGCTGCGTTCGAGCTCCGTGGTCCACTGCCAGATCTTGTTGTTCAGATACATGGAGCGGTTATCGCGATCGGCCTTGGTCCAACCCAGCATGACGAGCGCCGCGGGACCCCCACCCACGGGCGAGCCGGCGAAGGGATTCTGGATTGTCGCAGTGGGATTGGTCCGGTCATTCTGGAAGACAGTGGAGCCGGAGAAAGGTGGATTCAAGCCGAGTATGTTGAAGTTATTGGTTTGTTGCGGCGAGTAGAACAGGCCTGAGCCCATGCGCAGCACGGTGCGGTCATTCAGCCGATACACCAGACCCAAGCGCGGCATGATCTGCTTCCAGTTAATGTCGTAGAGCGCGCCGTGGACTAACGGGTTTGGAACAAGCCTGGGATACGCCACGCCGTTGATGGTGCGGACATCGGCTCCGGCGAAAGAGAGATTACGGATTCGTCCGTTGGCATCGGTGACGGCTCCATACCAGTCCCAGCGGATGCCGTAGTTGATGGTCAGGCGCGGGGCCACCTTCCAATCGTCCAGCCAGTAGAGCCCCACCTTTTGCTGATGAATGTCGTTGGTGGGCACGCCCTCGGCCGAGTTGGCGTTGAGCGGCACGCCCAACAGGAAAGCGCCGAACGCATCGGGGATGCCGTTGATATCGGGCGAGAAAGTAATCTGGCCGCGGGGCTGATTCGACGCCTCATTTACTACAGGGCTATTACGCCATTGACCACCGAACTTGAAGTTGTGTCGGCCTCGGCTGATGGACAGCGAGTCGGCCACTTCCGACGTTTCGTTGGTGTTGAAAGTGACGTTCCCGGTGCCGATACCGGCAAACGCCGTGATGTTGATGTTCGGCAGCCCTTCTTCGCGCGGCGTGAGCACGCGATTACCGTCGCCGGTGACACGCAGGTCTAAACCGAGATCGCGATGCGTGAAATCGGTGTTCGTCTGAAAGCCCACCTGATTGGCGCGGATGCGGTTGTAACCAACGCGAAGATCGTTGAGGATGCGCGGACTGATTACCCACGAGTAACCAGCTCCGAAATTCTGCGCGCGAAACTGCGTGGTGAATTGAGTTACTCGCAGGAGTGGATTGTTCAGCCAGCGCGAAGGCACCAGGACGTAGCGGGCAAAGAGACGGTGATTGTCGTTGAATCGGTGATCCACTCGGGAGAGGTATTGATTGGAGTCAAGCTGTTGATCGTTGGTGCCGGTCAAATTCAAAGTGGAGCCGGCCGCGCGCGCCTGATCGTCGAAATTGGCCAGCGGCATGAACCCGCCTTCAGGAAGCGGCGAGCCCTTCTTGGCAGTGAGAATGTTCATCGACACGGGATTGAGGAGGCTACGCGGAATGATGTTGCCGGGGAACGGCGCAGTGGCGCCCAGCGCTCGAATGGCGCGCGTGGCGGCGGGATTGGCGTCTCGCGGGTACCAACGATTGCCGGGCTGGATGATCTCGGATAAGTCGCCGTTGCGCATGGCGAGAGTGGGCACGGTGGAGCGGGAGGGCGTACCACGCCGCTCACGCCGGCCTTCGTAGTTGACGAGGAAGAACGTTTTGTCGCGCTTGATGGGCCCGGAAAACACGCCACCAAATTGATTGCGCCGAAGCTTGTTTTTGGGCTGACCCGGCGCCAGGAAAAAGCCGCGAGCATCAAAGGTATCATTGCGCAGGAACTCAAAGGCCGCGCCGTGCCAGCGGTTGGCGCCGCTCTTGATGGAGACATTCGCCTGCGCGCCTGAGTTCATGCCGTACTCGGCCGAGTAGACCGCGCTTTGGATTTTGAATTCCTCAATGGCTTCGATGGACGGCACAAAAAACATCGATGACTTGAAACCGTCGGTGGCCGAAACACCATCGAGCGTGATGTTCTGATTGGCATCGCGCTGTCCGTTGGCCGAGAGGCCCACAATCTGGCCAGGCATCGCGCGGGTGCCGATGGTCTGGTTGCCGTCAACCCCCATGCGCGCCGACCCATACACGACGCCCGGCATCAGCGTAGCGGCTTGCGCGAAGTTTCGCCCATTAAGCGGCAACTCGACGATCTTCTTGTTGTCGACCACCGAACCGAGCGTGGCGTCCTCGGTCTTGAGTAGCGGCAGCGAAGAGGAGACCTCGACGGTCTCGGCCTGCTGTCCCACCTGGAGTTGAAAATCGAGGCGGGCCTTCTGATTGAGTTCGAGCGGGATGTTGCGCCGGACTTCGGTTTTGAAGCCCGCAGCCGCGCAGGTTACTTCGTACTCACCGGAGTCAACCAGCGGGAAGATATAGTTACCGGTTTCGTTGGAGGTGGTGGTGCGGACGTCGCCGGTCTGGGTGCGCCTCGCCGAAATCGTAGCGCCCGGCACCACCGCGCCGCTGGCATCGGTGATTAGCCCGAGAATCTGGGTTGAGGCGGTCTGTGACCAAGCGGCACACGCGGACAGGGAAAGCGAAACCAGCAGCTTCATGCTGGCGATCATCATCAAGGAAACGCTTGTCAATGACGGCTGGATCGCTTGACGAGCCAGACTCCAGAGAAAATGATCGCCATGGCCCCAGTTTCGCGCCAGCCGAAGGGCTCCCGATAGAAGAGCCAGCCGAGGACCGCGGCGACCAGCGGATTGACGTAGGTGTAAATCGAAACGAGCGCGACCGGAAGTTTTTCCAGTGCATAAATGTAGCTGGTGAAGCCGATGATGGAGCCGAAGGTGACCAGATAGAACACCGCGCCGAGACCGGCGGTGGAGAACTCCGCCTTGTGGTTCTGCTCGAGCAGGGCGGGAACGATAAAGAACAATCCCGCGGCAAATTGTTGTATCGCTCCGTTGGCGAACGGATGGGCATCGGTCTTGAGGCGCTTCTGCAGAATCGAACCCAGCACCCAAGCGGCGCTGCCGAACTGCAGCAACAGAAAGCCCTGCCAGACCGCGCCATGAATGCCTTGGGCGATGAGATCGGGCACGATGAGGAGCGCGACGCCGGCAAAGCCGGTAACGATGCCGCCCAGAACGGCGAGGCGCTGGCGTTCGCCGCCGGGGATAAGGGCTTCAATCGCGGAAAACCAGAAGGGCGAGAGAGTGATGAAGAGCGCGGCGAGGCTGGAGGGAATGATGCGCTCCGAATAGACCAGCGCCCCGTTGCCGCCGCCGAGGAGGATGACGCCGAAGAGCATGGTCCAGGCGAGTTCGCGCCCGCGCGGCAGCCGATAGCCGAGGAACCAGACGGCGGCGATCATAATCGAGCCGGAAAGGAGGAAACGCAACGCGACGAGGAAGGCGGGTGAGAAGGACTCCAGCGCGACGCGAATGGCCAGATAGGTGGTTCCCCAGAAGAAGCAGACGGAGGCCAGAGCCAGATAGGCTCTGAAATGGGGATGGTCTTTCAATATCTCAGGGTAACCGACACTCCTTTACAATGGAAGCTTGTTTGTAACCGTGACATTGAATCCCGCGATCGACCGGACGGTGACGGCCGACCGGTTGGTATTCGACGATCGGGCGTACATCAAGTCCGAAGGCGAGTCGGCCGGCGGGCGCGGACTGAATGCTTCGGCTGTGCTGCATTCCTGGGGCGCGCCAACGCTGGCGATCGTGCCTTCGGGCGGCGCCAACCCGCACCGCTTTGAGAAGCACCTGGCAGCGCGCGGGTTCGCCTATGAGATTGTCCCGACCGCGAACGATGTCCGCTCCAACCTGATCATTACCGACCGGCAGGGGATGACGGTGAAGCTCAATTCCCCGGGGCCGGCGCTGAGCGGTGAGGAATTGACGCGGATTGAAGAGGCCGTGCGTCGACGGCTACCGGGCGCCACGTGGCTGCTGCTCTGCGGGAGTCTGCCGCCCGGCGTGCCGGCAAGTTACGTGCGGCGGCTCATTACGGCGGCACGCGAGGCCGGCGTCAAGGTGCTGGTGGATACCGACGGCGA
>JAYTKJ010000006.1:0-5899 GCA_043730365.1 Acidobacteriota bacterium
CGCCGGTGCGAGCCGACCATATGGAACGTCAGTTCCCCTTCCTCCAGCAGCCGCACCATGAATGGCCGGGAAACGCCGAGAAGATTGGCGGCCCGCTGCGTCGTGAGTTGCTGGTGTTCGGGAACGATGGATACCGCCTTCCCGGCCTGCATGTTCTTGAGGATCTCGTCGAGGAGACCGGCGACCGCCCGCGGCAACTCGGCCCGGCGACCTTTGGCGCCCACGATCTTGACCGAGCCTTCCTGGACCAATTGCCGCAGCGCGCGGATGTTCGCGTGCTCTTTGCTCGAGACTCCGACTGGCGTATCAACGATGATGTTCATTTTGGCTCCTGACCACCAGTATGCCATAAACGAAATAAACGATTCCAGCATAATAATCGAACCTATGCATTGGGGGGATTCGACCGGTGGGCCGCGAGCCACTGTTTGAGATCCTTCACTGAGACCCGAACCATTGCGCGCTGCCCTCGGCGGCCTCCAAAGCGATAGACAGGCAGCGAGCCGTCCGTCATCAACCGGTAGGCCGTGGCTCGGCTGACTCCGAGTTCCTGCTGGACTTCAGTGGCTCGAAGGAGCCGGTCGTCCGGCAGAGTTGGTGAGCCGTTGGCAGTCGGGCTGGCCGGGGGCATTCTTTGGATTTCCATCGCTTCCTCCTTTTTTCAATAGTTCGTGGCGGAGATGACGGACGCGCCGAAAAGCCGTCCCCAGGATCGGAGGACGGCATCTTGGTATTCGGGGATCACGGTGTGTTTGGTCCAAGAGGCGTTCGCTAGGCCCACGAGGATGGTCGGGCGTTTGGCAAACGCAGTCAGATATGACAATTTCCGCAGCTTTGAAGCTGCGGCCTCATTGAGGCAGTGGACCTTGCCAAAGGCGGTTGATGCCACCAGGCAAGATTAAAGAAGGAACGAAGGCGCGTTTAAAGCCACGCCCGTGAAATAGTCGGTTAAGCTGGAAACATGGGCGCTCGGTTTCCGCTGATCGCAGGTCTGGCCGGGTTGTCGCTCTGGGCGGCTGGCCGGGCGGTGAACCAGGGCGTGGAGCTCTATCCTGACGAAATTGAGCACCCGGAGGCCAATCTGCCGGCGGACGGCGATGAGAAGACGGAGTGGGCGTTCGCGCGGCTGCGGTATCCAACATTTACCGGCGGCGGACTGCGGCCTCGCGGCGGATACCAATACTTCAGTTGGGGCATTGACGCTCCGAAGGCGGAACGCCAGTTTGTGCAAGGCGTGCGCCGGTTGACCCGCATTCATACGCGGTCGATTGAAGAAATAGTGAACCTGGACGGCGACGAGATTTTCAACTGGCCCTGGATTTATGCGGTGGAAGCGGGGCACTGGGATCTGTCCGATGCTCAGTGCGCGAAATTGCGGCAGTATCTGCTGCGCGGCGGATTCCTGCTGCTCGACGATTTCCACGGCACGCGGGAGTGGGAGATTTTCATGCGCAGCATGCGCCGGGTGTTTCCCGATCACCTGGTGGTGGACCTGGAACCGAAGGATCAGATCTTCCACATCGTTTACAATCTGGACGATAAGTTTCAAGTGCCCGGCGCGCAGTATCTATATAGCGGCTATTTGTCTGAGCAAGGCGGCGTGGAACCGAAGTGGCGCGGGATCTATGACGATCACGGCAGGTTGATGGTGGGTATCTGGCACAACCAGGATCACGGAGATGCGTGGGAGTGGGCGGACCGGCCGCAGTATCCGGAGAAGTACGCGTCACAGGCGTACCGGATTGGTGTTAACTATCTTGTTTATTCGATGACGCACTAGTATTTGTCGAACCCCCGGCGATCGCCTTATCCAACACGATTGCTATGCACACCACGGTAGTAAAGAACAAGATTCCATCGGCGATCCAGCGCCGGGCGGGCAAGCCCATCAAGGCGGGTGACCGCCTGGAGTTCAAGGTTTCGGGCGGCATCATTTCGATCCTGCCTAAGCTGCCCTCAGCCGACGACGAGTATACGCCAGAGCAGCGCCACCTGATTGACGCCGAACTCGCCGAGGCATCCAGAGGACCGTACTACGGACCATTCGAGACCGCCGATGCTGCCGTCAAGTTCCTGGACCAGGAGATTGGCAAGCGCAAGACTGGCAAGCATCCGACGACCAGGCGATGAGGGTTGTCTTTTCCAATAGTGCGATTGAATCGCTGAAGGACGCGCCCCCGACCGTACGGCGGGCGTTCGCAAAGCAGCTCCGGTTCCCGGTGAACAACATCCAACATCCGTCGTTACACGCCAAGAAGTACGACGAGGCGCGCGACCTCTGGCAGGCTCGGGCGAGCCGGGGCTGGCCATTCCGGAAGCCGGGCGAGAAAACCGGGCTGCGGCCAAGAGGGGCCACCCCACTGGGTCTGCGATGGTAGGCGCGGTCCGGCTTGATCGGCATCTTCGGTGCAACAACTCCACTCTCAGCAGCGTGCGGAGTTCGGCGTTCGTGGTATTGACGTAAGCTAGAACTGTCTTCACAAGAACAATGTTTTGGTTACCGCTTCTCGCAGCTGCCCTTTTCGCGGCGACGCCCGCCGGGGGCCAGTCGGACGTGGCTGTGCTGTTGCAGCAGGCCGAGCCGCTGATCGAGAAGGAAGACTTTGCCAGCGCTGAGGCGATTCTGACCCGCGCGATCGGTCAGGAACCGGCCAACGCTCAGGCGCTCTATCGGCTTGGCTACGTTGAGTTTCGCCAGCGGAAACTGGCGGTCGCGCGGGGCCGGTTGGGCGCCGTAGTAAAGATAGCGCCGCCGGCGCACAACTCACGTTACTTTCTCGGACGTATCGCGCTGCTTGAGAACAAGCCGCGCGAAGCGGTGGCGTGGCTGGAGCCCGTGGTGGCGGCGCGGGAAACGGCCTTCGACGCGGCTTCCCAACTGGCGCTGGCCTACGCAGGGGCAAACTTGCCACGTCTGGCGTTAGCACCCTTGCAACTGGCGATCGCCGAGGCGCCGTGGGATGGCGCGCTCTACTACCGCCTCGGCCGCATCCACCAGCAGCTTGGCGAACCGGAACTGGCGCGGCAGGCCTTGCAAGCCAGCGAGCGGCTGAAGAACACCAGCCGCGAAGATGTGGAAACGCTGATGGAAGCGTCGCGACTGATGACGGCCGGGCGCGCGAGTGAGGCCGAGGCATTGGGGGCGCGTATCCTGGCGCGCGAGGACGCCGATCCAAACAGCCTGGTTGCTTTGGGTGTGGTGTACGGCCGCGCGAGTCTCGCCGGGCCGGCCGCCGCCGCTTTCGAACGCGCAGCGCGGCTCGATCCCTCGCTTTTCCCGGCGCAGTACAACTACGGCCTCGCCCTGCTGCGCGCGGGCCGTCAGAGCGAAGCGCTTCAGCCGCTCAGCCGCGCGGTGGAGTTGCTGCCGCAGTCAACCGATGCCAACCTCACCTACGGGGTCGCCGCAGTGATGAACCGGCGGTATGCCGAGGCGGTTGCGCCGCTGGAGCGAGTGATGAAGGCTCCGTCGCCGCCCAACGAACGGGTGCCGCTTTTACTGGCGACTGCCTACTTGCGCACGGGCGCAGCCACGCGGGCAGTGCCGCTGCTGCGCAAGGCCACGGTGTCTGCCAACGATCCGTCGGCGCCGCTCCTACTCATCGAGGCGCTGGCCGCGATGCAGGACTCGGCGGGCGCACTGGAGGCGGCGCTGGCGGCCGAGCGGCGATTCCCCCGAAGCGCTGAAGTACAACTTGCGCTGGCCCGGGAGTTGACGCGCGCTGGGCGTTATCAGGAAGCGCGGCCCGCGTTTGAAGCCGCACTCGCCCTCACGCCTGGGCAGCCGCAGCCGGAAGCCGAACTGGGCTTGGCGGACTCGCTACAGAAGTCGGGAGAGCACGCACCTGCGGTAGAGCGGTATCGCACCGCCCTCGCGCATCTCTCCACAGAGTTACCCGCCCGGCTTGGCTTGGCCCGGAGTCTGGTGGCGCTCCGCCAGCTTGCCGACGCGCGCCGCGCCCTTGAGCAGGGACTGGAAGCGCATTCAGGCGACGTGGCCCTGCGCCTCGAGTTATCGCGTGTCTATGCGCGGCTCGGGGAAAAGGATCTGGCGGCGCACGAGGCCAGAATCGTGGAGCAATTGCAGCAGCGGAGTGCTGCTAAGCCGTGACCAAACGCGGCGCGGCTCTCTTCGTGCTGGCCGCGCTCGGACTCGGTGCACCCTCGGCTGTCACTTTCCTCGATATCGCCGCGCGGGCGGGCGTCAACGCCACGATTGTCTCCGGAGGACCCAAGAAGAACTACGTCCTTGAAGTGAACGGGAGCGGTGTTTGCTGGCTTGACTACGACGGAGACGGCAGACTGGATTTGTATCTGGTCAACGGATCCACCCTGGCGCACCTGCAAGGCAAGACAGCCGCCGCTCCGTCGCACAGCTACCTTTACCGCAACAACGGCAACGGCGCCTTTACCGACGCGACGCTGCGCGCGGGCGTGGGAGGGCGCGGCTGGGGCTTCGGCTGCGTCGCCGCCGACTATGACAACGACGGGCGCACGGACCTGTTCATCTCCAACCTAGGCCCCAACATTCTTTATCGCAACCGGGGCGACGGCACGTTCGCGGACATGACCGCCAAGGCCGGCGTCACGGGCGGCGAGGTCTGGCATGCGGGCGCCGCTTTTGCCGACACCGACCTCGACGGCGATCTCGACCTTTTCGTCCCGGGCTACCTTGAGTTCGATTTCCGCAAGCCCGAGCTGAAGACCTGCGAGTATCGCGGGATCAAGGTGAACGCCTGCGGTCCGCTGGGTTATCCAGGCGCGCCCGACGCTTTCTATCGCAACAACGGCGACGGCACGTTCACTGAAGCAACCGCGGCGGCGGGCCTGGCAGACCGCAAACTTTATTTCGGCTTTCAAGCGGTGTTCGAGGACTTCAACAACGATGGCTGGCCGGACCTGTTTGTGGGCAACGATTCCAACCCCAACTTCCTCTATCGCAACAAGGGCGACGGCACGTTCGAGGAGATAGGCGCCAGCTCCGGCGCCGCGTTCTCGGCCGACGGCAAAGAGATGTCCAGCATGGGCGTCGCGGTGGGCGACTACGACCGCGACGGCTGGATGGATATCTTCGTCACCACCTTTGCCGGCGACAACTACATCCTGTTCCACAACGACGGGGACGGGCTCTTCACCGACGTCTCTTATCCGTCTGGCGTTGGCGAACCCACGGTGCCCTATCTTGGCTGGGCGGCCTTTTTTTTCGACTATGACAACGACGGGTGGCCCGACCTGTTCTGCGCCAACGGCCACGTCTATCCCGAGGTGGACGGCAAGATCAACGAGCGGTACCGCCAGCCGCTGCAGCTATTCCGCAATCGGGGCAAAGGCGGCAAGTTCGGCGAAGTGACGCGCGAGGTGGGGCTCGGCGCGCTGCCTCCGCAGTCCTCGCGCGGGGGCGCGTATGCGGACTTCGATAATGACGGCGATCTTGACTTCGCCGTCTCAACGATGGATGGCAAACCGATGCTGATTGAGAACACCGGTGGCAACCGCGATGCCTGGCTGCGGGTGCGGCTGGAGGGCGGGCGCGCCAACCGTATGGGAGTGGGTGCGCGGGTCAAAGTAACTGCCGGCGGGCAGTCCTCCACGCAAGCACTCCGGGCCGGTGAGAGTTACCTATCTTCGAATGACCCGCGCCTTCATTTCGGCCTCGGCAGTGCTACCGAAGCCGACGTTGAGGTTACTTGGCCGGGCGGGCAAACGCAAACAACCAAAGGAGTTTCTGTCCGCCGCGAGCTGTTTCTGCGACAGCCGCCCGGGAAGCCTTAAGGTTTCTTTACGAAACAGCCTCTGAACGAAGCATTTTCTCATCGAACGATGAGCCTAAAGGATTGCGATGGTGAGCGGAGCTCCTTTCTTTGGGTTTGAGTTCGAAATTGAATGGTATCGTCGCCGA
>JAYTKJ010000007.1:0-2228 GCA_043730365.1 Acidobacteriota bacterium
CGGGCCGATGCCACGGGAGCTCCGCTCTACACCGGCGCGGGATACTTCAATACCGCCGCCTTCGCGGTGCCACTGGCCGGGCGCTTCGGCTCGGCCGGGCGCAACACGATCGACGGGCCCGGCATCTTCATGCTCAATGCGTCACTCGGCCGGTCCTTCAACTTCGGGGGTGATCCGCGCCGTGGCTTCGAGTTCCGCCTGTCGGCAGACAACGCCTTGAACCGAGTGAACATCACCGGCATCGGTACGGTGGTTAACTCGATCAACTATGGCTTGGCCACGCAAGCGGGCGACATGAGATCGGTGCAAGTCAATCTGAGGTTCCGATTCTGATGCGGGCCTTTCTCTGCTTCGCGCTGGCGATTTCGCTGCTGGCGCAGCAACCGCAGGCGCCAGACCCGGTTTTTCGCGCGTCATCCAATCTGGTGCTCGTGACAGTGTTCGCTCGCGACAAGCAAGGTAAGCCGCTCACCGGGCTGAAGAAGGAAGATTTTACTCTGCTGGAGAACGGCAGACCGCAAACGATTTCTGCTTTCGACTTCCAGAACATCGAAGGAGCGGCCGCCGCGCCGCCGGTGCAGGCGCTGGTCAATCGCCCGGAGCCTACCGCCACAACCCCGGCGGCCGCCGAGCTCCAAGGCTCACAGCGCTTTCGTGACCGCCGCCTCCTGGTGCTCTACTTTGACTGGTCTTCCCTGCCGCCGGCCGATCAGGTGCGTGCCAAGGACGCTGCCGAAAAGTTCATCCGGGAACAGATGACGCCCGCCGATCTGGTGTCGATCGTCAGCTTCAGTTCCAAGCTCAAGGTCGATCAGGATTTCACGGCCGATAAAGATCTGCTGCTCGAGTTGATTCAAAAATTTCAGTCGGGAGTGATGAGTGAACTGGCGGCCAATAGCGATGCCGGCGCCGACACCTCCGATGACGCCGCCTTCGCCGCCGACGAAACCGAATTCAACATCTTCAATACCGATCGAAAGCTGGGCGCGCTCGAAGATACGGCCCGCCGGCTGGCCGCGCTCCCCGAGAAGAAAGCGCTCATCTATTTTTCGAGCGGCGTCAGCAGGACCGGCGCGCAGAACGAGTCGCAATTGCGCGCCACGATCAACGCGGCGGTGCGGGCGAATGTGAGCTTCTATCCGGTGGACGTGCGCGGCCTCACGGCTGAGCCTCCCGGCGGCGGCGCGGCTTCCGGAGGAGCGCGCGGCACCGGCCTCTTCTCCGGCCAAACGCAAACCCGCCAGCGCGACAGCGCCATGCAAACGCAGGATACGCTGACTGCGTTGGCGGCGGATACGGGAGGCAAAGCGCTGCTGGACGACAACGACATCACGAGCGGGATTCGTCAGGCGCAACGGGATCTACAGAGCTACTACGTAATCGGCTACTACTCAAATGACTCTCGGCGCGACGGCCAGTTTCGCCGCGTGGATGTGAAGCTCGCGGCCGCGGTACAGGCGCGGCTCGGAGGCAAGCTGGACTTTCGCAACGGATACTACGCTGAAAAAGACTTCAAGGCTTTCAACTCCTTTGACAAAGAACGGCAGCTCGAAGATGCATTGATGCTCGGCGACCCGGTTACCGACCTTCGCCTCGCGCTGGAGATCAACTGGTTTCGTTTTGCTAAAGACCGATACTTCGTTCCGATCGCAGTGAAGATTCCAGGTTCGGCGATTCCGCTCGCCAAGAAGGGCGCGGCGGAAACCACGCAGTTCGACTTCATTGGGCAGGTGCGTAACCCGCGCGGCAGCGTGCTCGCGACCGTCCGCGATTCCATCAAGATTCAACTGCGAGACCAGAAGGCGGGGCGGCTGGCTTCGACGAGCCTTGTCTACGACACCGGCTTCACGCTGGCCCCGGGTGACTACAAGATCCGGATGCTGGTGCGCGAGAACCAAACTGGACGCATGGGCACGTTCGAGAGCGCATTCACGATTCCTGATCTCAACGCCAACAAAGATTCCCCGCGTTTGAGTTCAGTGGTGTGGAGCAGCCAGCAGATTCCGATTGCCGAAGCCGTTGGTGTGGCCGACAAGAAGCTCATGAAGAAGCAGAATGAGCATCCGCTGGTGCGCGACAAGCAGAAGATGTTGCCGAGCGTAACGCATGTCTTTCATCCCGGCCAGAAGATCTCGGTTTTCGCCGAACTCTACGATCCATCGAAGGCCGAAGAGTCCGGCCAGTCTTCCGTGTCCGCCGTCGTGGGTTTATATAAGGACCGCCAGCTG
>JAYTKJ010000008.1:0-1515 GCA_043730365.1 Acidobacteriota bacterium
CATGGTGGCGGTTTCGGAATCCAGCAGGGGAGCGGCGCCGGTGACCTGGACGGATTCGGAAACCTGGCCGACGGCGATGGTGAGATCGAGACGGACGACACGGCCGAGTTCGATGGTGAGGCCGGTGCGATTGAGGGTGGAGAACACGGGCTTTTCGGCGGTTATTTTGTAGCGGCCGCTGGGGAGGAGGGAGAAGGTGTATTCGCCCTGCTCGTTGCCGGCGGCGACGTTGACGAGGCCGGTGTCTTCGTTGATGAGCTTGAGGGCGACGCCGGGGACGCGGGCGTCCTGCGGGTCGGAGACGATGCCGGTGATAGTGCCGGAACTGAGCTGAGCGAAAAGGGGTGCGGCCAAGGTCAGGAATAGAAGAGCGCGGGACATGGAGACCTCCGTAAGGATTCATCCTATCGCGGGTTCAGGTTTGGCGGAGATTCCCGAACCGGTCTATTTTCGAGTTCCAAACCCGGTCTGTTACGATCCCCCATTTGAACGTTGTTGGAGCACTACAGTTCACGCACAGCCCGTTCCACCCTGCGGGCGAGCGCTGCGTAGTCGTCGCCTTCCAACTGTAAGGGGCTTCCAAATCGGACGGACGCACGGCCGGGACGGGCCATTTTCCAACTCTTATGGAGGATCTTATCAAGTCCCTCCAGGCGCACGGGCACCACCGGAACACCCAGGCGAGAGGCCATCATGCCCACCCCAGGCAGGAACGCTTGGATTTCGCCCGTTTCGGTTCGATCACCCTCTGGAAAGATGAGTACACACCAACCGTCACTTAGAAGCCGGCCCGCATGTTGCAACGCCCCCATGGCGCCCGCCTCGCGTTGAGGCAGTAGGAAGGCGTGGAAGAACAGGGAGGCAAGGTAGTAGCCAAGACCGATGCCGAGCCGGCGTCCCAACCCGTACTTCTCCGGATGGAAGTACGGAGCGAAGAACTCCTTCGAAGCCGCGATCGCAACGCGCCGGCGCCAGCGGAAGGGCAGGGCGTAAAGAATGGAAGACGCATCCAGGTGACTCTGGTGATTGGACGCGAAGATCACCGCTGGCGGCAGTTCCTTCAGATGTTCCAGGCCGGTAACCCGAAGCCGGATAAATAATCGTCCCAGAGGAAGGATCCACGTTGCCAGACTCGCGTCCCGGATCGCGCGAGCCCATGCGCTGCGCGGCCATTCCGGGATTTCGTCCTGATCGGCAACCGGCAGGGCGTTCTCGATAGGCGCCATCACGTCTTCGAGGTCGGCAACCGTTCGCGCCTGCTGGAAACGCGCCTCGCTGATTCCCAGGCTGACCATCAGGTCGACGCGATCCAACGACGATAGCGCAAGGTCTTCCAGTTTGGTGTCTGATCGGACGGTCTGCCCGGCGGCATATTGCGCCAAGAGAGCCTCGAGGGGATGCGAGGCCCGGGGAGGGCATTTCGTCCCTCCGGAGCGCACCCATTCCGCCACCAGGCGCCGCTTAAGCTTACCGGTACCCTCCACGCGCGGCAACTCGCCGTCCGGCCATAAGCTC
>JAYTKJ010000009.1:0-8429 GCA_043730365.1 Acidobacteriota bacterium
GACCAGTGGATCGATCTGAGTATCGAGCACTCACGGCTCACCATGTCGATGGCGGAATCGAAGGCTGACTGATCGGTGGGAACTCGGTACTCTCAAGTATAACGGATCGCATATAATCATGTGCTTGCGTGAAACGAATCGGCGTTTCAAAACACCGTTGCCTCGTGACCAGCGCGCCCCAATCCAGGAGGACTGTCCGTGCCTAACTCTCTTACCGGCGATTTTGACGCAGTACTACAGCTCAGCGGAGGCGTTGTAAACCGGCTCCTCGCCAGCATGCATCAGAACGCGTACGCCCGAACGGACCTGCCTTCGTTCTCGCACGTCATCACTCTACGAATCGGGGACGACCAAAAGCGCGATGGCGTGCGCGGGTTCGTTCGTGCGCAACTTGGCGCGCCCCGCATCGAGTTGCTGCATGGTTCCACCACCCGGTTCCGGCTCGAAGTCGCCGTGCGCGCGCGCTACAAGGCGGACCCGGGCACGACACCCATGGCCGAGTTCATTCACGGCGCCGTGATCGCCGACTACGAAATGGAGGATGTGGACCCCAGCTGCCGAGGCTGGCGCGGGATCGCCTCCCAATATGTGTGGATCCGCGTGGTGCCGGACTCGGTCCAGTTCCGGGGTGACGCCTTTGACCACACTTCCATCTTTCAGGTCGTGCTTCCCGTCGATCCGAACCGGGTCAACGCACTCATCACACGGCAGATTTCCCTGCTCCTGATGACGCGGTTTGAGGCGGCCCCGCACAAGGTGTCAGGCCGCTTCCGCCGCGGCGCCATCCGCACCCTCGCCACCGGCGGGCAGACGGCCGTCACCACCGCGCTCGGCCTCGGCGGTGGCGAGCCGGCGGGGAACATCGCCAGCGTCAACGGCATCTTCCTCGGCGGCGCGGGTTTCGCGGTGGCGCTGAGCCGCGACGTGATTCTTCGCCTGGCCGAGCCCGCGCTCGCCGCCATCCGCCGCACCAATCCCCACATTCCTATTCACATCGCCACGGGCAAGTACAACCCCATTCCCGACTTCGACACGGTCTACCGCGTGTCCACCACCAACCCAACGGTTGAGTGGCACCCGTTCAGCTCCATCGTCGTTCCCTTCCTCAACGTCGCGGTCGGCTCCTTCGCTGTCCTCAAGGTGAAGTTCAGCGGCAGCGCCACTACCGACTCCATCCTTCCCAACCTGACTTTCGACGTCGAGCAGGATATGGTGCTCAGCTTCGACAGTGGCGCCGAGCGGCTCATTCTTTCGGCGGGCACTACGACAGTGAGCCCTCACGTCGGCGGGCCCTTCGGCCCCGCTGCCGAGAGCGCGGTCAGGCAGCCCATTGCAAATATCGTCAAGGGTGTCGCCGAATCCGCCGCTGCGCAGGCGCAGCCTTCGCTAGACGCCGTGATCGGCCGGAAGAGCGAGTTGAACGGTCAGCTGCGCACATTCGACGATCAGGCCGCCACGCGCTTTGACTCGGCCGAGTTCATCAACGAAGGCATGGTGCTTCGCGGAAGAGTGTCTCTGACCCACCTGCGATCCCCGGAAACGTTCTTCGAACGGGCTTTGGGAGAAGACATGTACACGGCGTTCCAGAGTTGGATCCCTGGCGGACGGATCGACCAGTTCCGCTGGTCCTGGACATGGCTGGCAGGCGGCAAGCCCGAAGGGGGCACGTCGGGAAGCGTCAGTAATGATGACGTGTTCGTGCTCCGGCGCCCCGAGATTCGCCGGTCCCGGTGGGGCGGGGTCCTAGCCAGCCTGACCGACACGATCCCACTGCCCGGCCTCGACGGCCGAGGGACGATCTGCCTGGAAATTGGCGGCGTGCAGACCGAATCCGGCAGCGGCGCACTGGTGCCGGTCACGTCCCGCACGCTATGCCGCAACTTCGGTCTCAGCCTTTATGTCTATGCCAACGGCTCACTCCTGCTCCGCTCGTGGCAGGAGCCGGAATTGTCGCAAACGGTGCCTTTCCCCGAACTGGCGGTGATCGATGCCCGCACGCTCGGCGGAGCACCCGCCAATACGCTGGTGCTGAGCGTCGGCGAGCGGTGGGACCGGCGCGCGGGGGAGTTACTCGGCGAAGCGCTCGAACGGTCCCACCGCGAGGATGCCGGTCTCGGCGGGTTGGTGTTGTTCGGCGATAACAAGCTCGCGCACGCCGGCCGCGACGTGGTTGTCGAGATCGAGAAGTGGGGCCGGCGCTGGGGTACGCCCGTGCTCGTCAATGAAGATGTGAACGGAGGCTGGACGGCGGCACTTGGCCTACCTGAGGGCCGCGAGGCCTGGAGGTTGGTCAGCCCCACCGGCGGGGTGACATGGATGAGCGATCAGCGCCCGGAGGCTCGCGAACTCACCGCCGCTTTCGATGAATGCCTGCGTCCCAGTCCGCCTTCGCCCCTCGTACCGGTCCGCACCAACGTGAGGTTGGGCCTCGGCGTATCGGCCAAGGCTCTGCATCCTGGCTACGCCGATTTGCTCGAGCGGTCCCCCTGCCCGCTGATTCCGCTCGGGCGGCTTGATGTCCGCCAGACCGTCCTCGGATTTGCAGTCGCCGGTTCGGCCTCTTCGACGGCAAAGCTCCAGCAACTCGACGCGCTTTTAGACCTTACGGGTCAAGCGCCGCCGTTTGTTTTGGCCGTGGCCACCGGCTCCAATGCCGCGCAGGCGCAACGGCTGCAGGACGAACTCTGTCTGCGATTCCCCGTGCTTCCGGACGAATCCGGATTCATCACGCGCAACTTCGGGATCGGTCTGTGGCCAACCTCGGTCACACTCGATCAATCGGGCATCGTGACCGCCATCGACGAAGGCTTCCACCGCCAGAGTGACTGCGGGAGGAAGGAATAATGGAAACACTCCTGGTGATTGCCGTTCTGGTCTTGCCCGTAGTCTACCTGTTCGGTTTCGCAGGCTGCTCGTCGTTCGGGGGAGCGGATCCGCCGCCCAGCCCAACGCCAACGCCAACGCCAACGCCAACGCCGACCCCAACCCCAACGCCGACGCCGACCCCGCAACCGCCGCCAGCCAAGACGTATGACCAGATCATTCAGGAAGAGCCGAATCTGGTGAGCTACTGGCGGCTGGGCGAACTCAAGGCGGCCACTTCGGCGGCCAAGGACAGCGCGCCCACGCAGCCTCTCGATGGAACCTACACCAACCTCCAGGAAGGCGTCACGATGAAGCGTGGCGAATCCGGCGTGCTTTCGCAGGCGGCCGCCACACCGGTGGATCCGTCCGACAAGGCTGTGGAGTTTCTCGGCGCCACGGGGTTCGTTGAGGTGGTCTACAGCGCGCTACGCAATCCACCGATGGCATTCAGCGTCGAGGCGTGGATCAACACGGTGGACGGTCAACCCAATCCGCAGTACGTTGTCAGCTCGGCCACCGTGAACGGCGACGGCACGCTCTCCCGTGGCTATGTGCTCGACGTGGCGTTCAACAACAACCTCCGTGCCCGCGCGCGCCTCGGCGCGGCCCCGGGAGCCCAGGTCCTGATCGAGTTCAATCTCCGGGACCCTTCGATCCAGCAGGTAATCGGCAATTGGTGGCATCTGGTGATGACTTACGATGGCGCGGCAAGGAGGCTGTCGCTATTCGTCAATGGCCAGGTGCGCACCACTGCCGTCCTCCCCGTGGGTAGCAATTTCGCTGCGGCGGCGGCGGGCACGACGCTGAGGATTGCCTCCGGCCCCGCGCCGGGAAGCGTAGCCTTCAAGGGCAAGATCGATGAGGTGGCGCTCTACAATCCACCCCTCGCCGAGGCGACAATTCTGAAGCACTTCAACGCAGCGCTGGTGAAAGGCTAGATTTTTCGCAGAGAGTATTTTGAAGTGACCATTCTGCTGGCGTCGGCCATGGCCACGGTTGCGTTAGACCTGTTGAGCAAGCGGGTGGCGCTTCACTGTCTAGCGGCGGCTGATGTTCCGGAACAACCCGCATGGTTCAGCTTTCGTCTCCTGGAAAATCGCCGCGGCGCTATCGTCGCAATGTCACTGTGGCACGCCACGGTGCTGTGGCTGGGCGCGGGCCTGCTTCTGGCGACGGCGCTTAAATGGACCGGTCCGCTCCCGCCGCTCAGTGAAGCCGGACTCGGATTGGCGCTCGGCGGCGCTACGGGCAACCTCGTTGAGCGGTTCCTGCGAGGCAGCGTCACCGACTTTCTCTACCTGCGGAACTGGCCGGTATTCAACCTGGCCGACGCCGCCATGGTCTGTGGATTATTTCTTGCAGCCGGGGCTGTGGCGTGACGCGGCGGTTCCTGTTTGAAGGCACCGCCTTCCGCGTGTCCAGCTACAAGCTGATGCTGTACCTGGGGTGCGTGGCCGGCGTCTATGCCGGGGCCCAGGTGGCGCGCGCGGCGGGGATGCCGGAGATCCGGTGGATCCTCGTCGCCACGGCGTTGTTGGCCGTGGCGCTGGCCGGCGCGAGACTGCTCTACCTGCGGGCCCACCCGGGACCCATGTGGCATCGCGATGCCGGCGGCGCGGCACTCTACGGCGGACTGCTGGCGAGCCTTCTTGTATCGATCCCCGTGCTCGCCGCCGTGCGGCTGCCGTTTTGGCGGTTCTGGGATGCGGCCTCGATCACGATGCTCACCGGCCTCATCTTCACCCGCGTTGGCTGCGCGATGAACGGCTGCTGCGCGGGGCGCCCCACTGGTGGACCTCTGGGCTTCCTGCTGCCCGATCATCGCGGCGACGTGCGGCGGCGGTATCCGGCGCAACTGCTCGAGGCTGCCTGGGGAGGCGTCGTGCTGGCTGCCGTCTTCCTGCTCGCGCGACCGTCATCGCCCGGCGGCGTACTGTTCGCCGAAGTGCTCGCCGGCTACGGGGCCGGTCGATTGGTACTCGAGCAATTGCGCGAGGACAGCCGCGTGGGCTGGTTCAACACGGCCCTGTCAGCCGCGCTCGTCTTGGTCGGCGTCACGGCGGCGATGCTCTGGAACTGACATCCGCTCGCCGCTAAACGAAATCGATCTGGAAAATCCAGCCGGCGGTGGGGCTATCGTTATTCGGCCAGCCCGGATGAATGCCGGCGTCGCAGCTGATTAGCTTGCCCTCGTGCATCGCCAATCCGTGAGGATCACTGGAGCCGGGCACGAAATCCACGGTCTCCAGCACCTTGCCGGTGGCGACATCGTACCGGACCAGACCCGGCTTGGCCTCTTTGTGACTCTTGCTGTCATTACCCACCACCTGCCACATGCTCCCGTTCTCCAGGGCAATGCCGTGATAACGCACGCGGTCAGGAAATGACTGATAGAAGGGGATCATGAATTCGGGCTGCCATGTCTTGGGGTCAACCCGAATATTCCCGCGCAGCCGCAGCGACGAGATCCAGAGCTTGCCCGCGTCCCACAGCGCGCCGTGACAGCCGCCACCGTCGGCGCCACCAAGCGGAATTTGCCGGTGGCTGATGAGCTTGGAGTTCATGTCTACCTGAAACACGCCTTGGGGAGGCGCGTTGGCGACCATCCACACATACCCGCCGCCCACTGCCATGCCGCTGGTGTTTCTGGACGGAGTTTTCACGGTCTTCAGCAGCTTGCCATTCCAGTCAACGAGCCACGCCGCCTCATCCAGAGATTTCTCTTCGGGCATGTGGTAGGCAGCCGCCATCGCGCCCGATAGCTTCTGCTCGCCAATCCACAAGCCTTCCGGCGTAGCCGAGATCGCGTTGGGAAAACCTTGCGGGCTCTTGAACAGCTTGGTGGTCTTCGCCATCCGGGCCGGGACTTTCTTCCCGCCCGTCGATTGAGCCAAGGCCGCACTCTGATTGCCCAAGGCCGCCCATCCGGCGGCTCCGATACTTCCGGCTAAGAATTCACGTTTCGTCATGACGGGGGAATTATATCCTATCCCTGGCACGGCGGCGCGATCGCAATGTTTAGACCGGCAGAACTTCTTTGATGAAGGCTTCGTAGGTGCGCGGCGCGTGGCCCAGCACGGCCGTCAACTCGTCGATCTCCGCCTGCGTCGCCATTAGCCCGTCCTTCAGGAAGTGCTGGAACATGATCTCCAGATCGCGCACGAGCCAGCCGGGCATGAAAGCGCGCACCTGCGCCACCCACGCTCTGAGATCTTCGCCGACATACATCACCGGCTCGCCGAGATGCCGCGTCAGCATTAAGGCGATCTCCGCCCCGGTCCAAGCCTGCGGACCCACCAAGGAATACGTCTTGCCGGAGTGGCCCGGTTGGGTCAAGGCAATGGCGGCCGCTTCGGCAATGTCGCGCACGTCCACGCGGTGCATTCCAACACTGCCGGTGGGCTGCGGATATACGCCGGCGCGGATGGCGTCAAGCACGGCAAGATCGTTCTGGAAGAAATTGTTCGGCCGCAGGATCGTGTACTCCACCCCGCTGGCCCGAATGACGCCTTCGATGGGAAGTTTAGAAACGAAATGCGGAATCGTGAGCGCCTTGTCGGCCTGGTGCACGCTCAGATAGACGATGCGCCTGATGCCGGCGGCGACGGCCGCATCCACGGCGTCGATTCCTTGAGCGGTCTCGTCCCGGTCGAGCGGAGTAAGCAGGAATAGCTTGTCGGCTCCGGCAAAGACGGCCGCCAAAGACTCTGGTTCCAACATGCTCCCGGTTACGCCTTCGACGCCCTGCGGTAGCGAGGCGATCCGGTTAGCCGAACGGGTCATCACCCGAACGGCGGCCCCACGCTTGACTAGCTCTTTGACGGTCTGGCTACCGACTGTACCGGTGCCACCGATCACCACGATCTTTGACATCAAGTTACCTCCGCTAGACTCGCGAACAACTCCAAGGGTAGCAGTCGTTCACTCCCTGACACATCGGACGGAAAATGCTCTTTGCTTCTCGCCACCGCTTTGACGATGGAGCGCTTGCCCGCCGCGGCCAAAATTGAAGTAGAATCCACCGGCTGGATCGGACTCTGAGGACGTCCAGTAGAATCCGTGAGCTTCCAATCGTGCATACTGGCCATCGTCAGAGCGGCCCCCGGCGAGCACAGCATTGAATCCCGAACTGCCTCCGGCCAGGAGCGCCTTGTAGGCCGCTTTACCCTTATCCTCCGAAGCCTCGCTGACACCACCATAGTGCTTCGCCATTTGCCGCCATTCTTCATCCGTCGGCAATCGCCAGGCAGATCCCAATGATCGACAAGCTCGCCCCGCCGACTCCCACGTGTACAAACGGCCATACTTGCGGCAATTCAGTTCCGCATTTTCGTAGCAATAGGACGGCGTAGCGGCGACGGCCAGATTATGTGTAGTCCACCGTTTGCCATCCGCCATCCGCTTGGACTCTGGCCGGGCTTGCGCCGAAAGGCGCTGCGACGACACGCTGAGTGACGCGAGCGCAACACCCAGGGCGATTGATAAGACACAAACTCGAATTGGACTGGCACTCATGAGCGGCGTCCCCGCGTACAGACTAGTCCTTCACCAGCTTGGACAGCTTGCGCAGGCGCGACCGCAATTCGTCGCTCGCCTCCTGCATCTGATTGGTGTCGTAGATCACTCGCGGTGTAAAGAAGATGATCAGCTCGGTCCGGTCATGATTGTAGGACTTGTTCCCGAAGAGCGAGCCGACAATCGGCAGCTTGTGCAGCACGGGGATGCCGCTGGTTGACGACGCCGAGCTTTCGTTGATGATGCCGGCAATCGCAATCGTGTCGCCATCGTTCACCGTCACCTGCGTACTGACGCTCCGCCGCGAAAACGAGGGCGACTGGATTTGCCCGCCCGCCGGGGGCGCCTGCGGCGCGCTCACTTCCTGGTTGATCACCAGCGTCACGATGCCGCTGGGATTGACGCGTGCCGTCACCTGCATATTTACACCGGTGGAGCGCGATTGGATGCTGTTGGCGAAGAGCGAATTGCCGCCGGATTGAATGGGAGTAACTGACGTGGCGCTCAGCGTGGGAACCTCGAGGCCGACGTTGATTGACGCAGCAATGTTATCGGTGGCGATCAAGCTTGGCGACGAGAGCACTTTGGCCTTGGTGGCGTTCTCCTGCAGCGAAAGCAGCCCCAGCAACTCACGAGTGCTCCCCACCAGCATGCCGGCCGTCAGTTGGGTGCCTCCGCCTCCGGCCACGCCTAGCAGCTCCCGGCTCAAACCACCGCCGCCGCCGTTGGCTGTGCGCCGCTGCAGCACGGCGCTGACGCCGCTGGCGAAGGCGCCGGTGAGAGAGACCTCGTAAATCTTGGCATCGATCAGCACTTGGCGGGGAGCGACGTCCATGTCCTTGAGCAGCTTGGAAATCTGCTGGTAGTCCTGCGGAGTGGCCTGGATCAGTAGCGTGTTGTCCATGGGGTTGGGGATAATCCGCGGTATGTTTGCCGGCGGACCCTGCTGCAAGCCACCCGAGAGGAACGAGCCCGTCTGATCGCCCGTGGCCGGACGGGATCCAGCACCGGCTGCGGCCGGAGCTGTGCCTGGCGGGTATTGGGGTTGA
>JAYTKJ010000010.1:0-6108 GCA_043730365.1 Acidobacteriota bacterium
CGGGTTTCTCCGCGTCTCTGTGCCTCTGCGGTTAAAGCGGCCACGTACGACTTTGATGGAAGGCATCGTTCAACGCTGAGGCGCGGAGACGCGGAGACAGGCCCTCGCAGGAGAAGATGCATAGGCTCCAGAGGCGACGGGGCGAAACGAGCGCTGCTCACATCGGTGCCTAGACTCTCGTGATTTTGTAACACAGTAGTATTTAGTTGACTTAAGTTACCGCCCAACGCCTGAGGCCGCCGGCATTCCGGCCTCGTGGTGCTCCCCGGGCACGTTCGTGTTCGCGCCGCCTTCCGGGCGCGGGAAGACGAGTGCCAGCACGCTACCCTGCTCACCAGAGCGCTGCAGTTGGAGGTCAGCGTGTTGGAGGCGCATAGCGGCTCTCGCGGCGTGAAGCCCCAGGCCTACGCCCCGCTCGGCGTCCTTGGTGCTGGTGAGGGGCTTAAATGGCGCGATGCGCACTTCGCTCGGGAGACCGGCGCCGGAGTCGGCGATACGGAGGCCATCGGTGTCTACGGTCAGGGTGATGATTGAGCCCGGCGGCATGGCTTCTTCGGCATTGCAGGCCAGCAGGAGCGCGGCCGTGCGAGTCAGGCCAGGATCGGCATTGACGGTGACCGGGTGTGTCGATTTCTCGAGCCGGAGTCGCGTCGATGGCTGAAGGACAAATCGCAGATCCGGCTCCAGGCGCTCTAGAAATCCATTCAGCTCAAGCGGCTCCGCGTGAGAGCGGCTCGCGCCGCCGTACATTTCCAAGGCCTGGGCGAGGAGCACCACTCTGGAACTGGCCCGGCCAATCTCTTGCAGGTCTGTGCGCACAGGGTGATCCGCCTCAAGCGACTCCAGAGCGATCTCGGTGAAGCCGAGCAGCGGCTGCACCAAGTGAGAGAGCCGGGTGCCAACGCGAGTGGCAAGCCGCCTCGCCGAAGTCTGCGGCTCTTCCATCCGCACTTGCTTTGATTCGGGGGGCCGGTCGACATGTGCAGGCGGCGCGATCGGCGCTGGTTCCACCCGTTTGGCGGTAGCGGCCGGCGGCTCTGGCAACAGGAAGGTGAAGGGCATCCCGCTGGCTGCGGCGGAGGAATGTCCGAAACGGCGCTCGGCCGCGGGATTGAGAGCCACGATGCGGAGAGCTTCATTTAACTGCAAGATCGGGTCCGGGGACGAACGCACGCCGTGGGTCTGCAGTTCAAACCCGCGCTTGGTCACGGTTGTGTCGCCGGCCAGAGCGAGCAGCCAGACCGACAGTGCCAGCATCGCGCCAGAGTAGAGAACGGCGATGCTGTGAAAGAGACCCTGAGGCGGTGGCGCGTCCTCGTAACCTACTACCAGCCAGATATAGCCCATCAAGAAAGCCAGCAGCGCGACAGTGGAGATCAGCAACATAGCGCGCGCTACCGAAACGCCACGCCGGCTGAGTTCGCCTGTTTTACCCATATATAGGCATATTGTAAAGGACCCGGCGCGGGGATTGGCTGAAAACAGTACTTTTTGATGGTTACTCGCCCCGATATGGGCCCGGTACGATCCGGATGTATCTCAGATGACGCGGGTTCGCCGGCTCAATCCTGTACAATCCGACAAGGAGCGTGTATACCATGCGGCTGGCGATTCGAGTCCTCGCGGCTACCATCACGGTCAGCGCTGTTAACATTGCCCAGATCGGGCAGCCCTATCCAGGAGGCGGTGGGCAGTATCCGCAGGGTGGCCAGTATCCGGGAGGCGGTGGATATCCGCCTGGTGGACAGTATCCCGGCGGCGGCTATCCCGGCGGCGGGCAGGGAACTGGCCTGCCCTTCCCCAAGATCAAGTTCCCGAGGCGGAAGCCGAAAGAAGAACAGGCGGACACGCAGAAAGTCAAACTGGCGGGCGTAGAGGGACGGCTCCGCAAGTTAGGCGAGAAGGACCTCTACCTCGAGACCGGCAAGAACGACGTTCTGCGGTTCCGGCTGGTGACCAAGACGCAGTTCCACAAGAAGTCCGGCGAAGTGATGCGCGACTCCCTGCTCAATCCGGGCGACCGTATTTCAGTGCAGGTCGAGCCCGGTGACGAAGAGACGGCATTGCTAGTGACTTTTCTCGAGGCGGGCGGGCAAAGTGAACGAGCGGCCGCCGATCAGCCGATCAAAGAAGCTTCGGTACGAGCGCCGCGGGCGGAGGATCTGGGCAAGGCCAAAACGGTCGCGCTGGGTGGCGGTGGCGGAGGAGCGGCGACTGAATCATCGGAATCAGGCGGCGAGACGTCGTCGTCGCCGGCATCATCTACAGCGGAAGCAGCCGTGACGCCGGCGGAAACCAGCAGCGCCGGCAGCAAGCCGCTCGATGCCTCCGACAAGATCATTCTGGACTCGGCCCGCGAGGCGGCGCTCAAGTATTCAGCCACTCTCCCCGATTTCGTGGCGCAGCAGAACACGAACCGGTTTTTCAGCACGCGATCCGGCGGCGACTGGCAGCCGCTCGACGTGGTGACAGCCGAAGTGGTTTATCTGCGAGGGCGCGAGGAATATCGCAACGTGCAGATTGATGGGCGCCCCTCTACCCGGCCGATTGAGAAGACGGGTGCCTGGAGCACCGGCGAATTCGGCACCGTGCTGGAAGGGCTGATGGCCGGGGATGCTCAGGCTCAGTTCCGCCGGCGGCCAGGCGTGGCGCGTGCCGCCGCTAATCGCCAGGCCTGGGTCTTTGACGTGAGCGTGCCGGCTGCTCATTCAAGCTGGGTCCTGGTTTCTCCCGATGGGCGCGAACACCAAGCAGCGTATTCGGGCGCGGTGTGGATTGATCAGGAAACCCGGCGCGTACTGCGAATCGAGCGGCGCGCGTTAAGTCTACCCGCCGATTTCGCGCTTTCCAAAGTGGCGTCGACGCTGGACTACGCCTACGTGCGGATCGATCAAACTAACTACCTGCTGCCCTTTGGAGGAGAAACTATGTCGTGCGCCAACGGCGGGTCCTGCAGCAGGAACGTGATTGAGTTTCGGGGCATCCGCAAGTTCGGGGCCGAGTCTAACGTCAAGTTTTAGAGGGCGAAGGCACGCCCCACTCTACGCACTCAGCTTTACATACAAGCGCTTGTTGATCCGGCCTTTGTTTTCCATCTTGGTAACCGCAAAGACTCCGAGGTCCTTCGTCGAGCGCACATGCGTACCGCCACAAGCTTGCGTGTCGAAGCCCGCGATCTCCACCACCCGGACCCTTCCGTCAATCACCGGCGGCTTGACTTCGAGCGTCCGTAACAACTCGGGCCTGGCGTGGAACTCGGCCTCAGGCAGCCAGTACGCGTGCATCGCGCGGTCATCGGTCAGCACGGTATTTACCTTAATCAATGCGCGCGTAATCGGTGGCGATTTGCGCCCCGGCGATCCAAGCTCCGTGGTCGCGCTGGGCAATCGTGTTCAAAACATGCAGCACCGTGTGATAGCGGGAGAGCGCTTCCCGTCGCCCACCGTCCACCCGTAACGTGGCCGCCCGCCCCACCCAAGCCGGGCTCACCGCCTCGGCGACGACGTGCCAGACCACGCCCTCTGCCACTCTCAGGGCTGTCACGCGCAACGGCTTCTCGCCAGCGAACTCTACCGAGCCTTCATCCGGTGGCTGCCCGCCCCCGCCCACGTAAAAGCAGCTCCGGTCGAAAGCCAAACCATCGCCAAGAGCGGCGATACAAACCGCCGTGGCGACGAGTGAGTGATCGTCGCCCCAGTAGAGCCGTTCCATGGCGAGCATTTACCTCATTATCGAGCAGCCCTTGGGACCGTCGCCGGCCTCGTGCGCCGTGTGAATGTCCACTCAACTCTTGTGGATCTCGTGGGTCTGATTCGGCTCGCAACCGGCGGTCTCCGCAGTGATGGCTGGCAAGCACCAGATTCACAACGAGCACGAGCGGCGGCTCACACGGCGCTCCGGCTTGGCGCTCGCCGCCGAGCTCTCTGTAGTACGGTGATGCCTGCTGTACCGATCTACTGCCGACTGTCGTTAGGCAGCAGCTATCGGCGTATGCCATGATGAAAACGGAGGTTGCCCATGAAAGCTGTGGAGTTCGAAGCCAGGCTGAGCCAAAGCGGGGAGATTGTTCTTCCGGCCGAGTTTCTTGGAGAAATCCCAGCGGGGCAGCAACTGAAGGTCGTAGTGATGTGGGAGGCTGGATCCGTCGATGCGGCGTGGCGCGCTGCTGGGCGGCTGAGGTTCGAAGAAGCATATTGTGCCGAGGACGTTGTCTACGATCAACTCATCCATGAAACTCCGGGTCGCTGAAGTAGTATTGATTCGAATGCAGTTTCATCAGGCGCAGGGTTCAAAGATTCGCCCCGCGCTGGTTCTGGTTGATACCGGTGACGAGGATTTTGTAGCTGCGCCGATTACGTCGCAGTTGAGGGATTCGGTGTTCGACTTCGTCCTTGCGGACTGGCAAGCGGGCTGGCCTCAATGTTCCTTCAACGGCGCGTGTGAATAAGCTGACCGTGTTGGCGAAGGTGGACATTGTTCGTCGACTCGGCGTCTGTTCAAGCGCGGATCGTGAGCTGCTATCCAAGCTCCTTTGCCACATTTTCTGCCCTGCCTGAGCTCCAAGGGGCGATCCTTTGTGACGCCGGGATATTTCAAAAAAACACGGGTGCCGTGGGACAATCGCGTGCGGCTCAAAACGCCAGACGATCTTCCCGTCCGTGCGAATATAGGCGGGTGCGTCACTCGTCTGGACAACTGCGAGTTCTCCAAAAAACGACTTGGTCTTTTCGAAAGTCGGCGCGATTGCCCATTCCCCGGCAGGGTCGATGTAACCGGCCTTCCCGTGGGCCGACTGGTACGGTCGCGACCGCCGGACCAGTCTACTGCCGAGCATGCCGTTTTTGTGGAACTATCCAGAGTCGGCCCAGGGATTTGCTTTCGCTTCAGCGTCTTCCCCACCATGTTGACGTAGAGTCGACTTCACCGGAGCAACTTCCTAAAAACACCGTTTCCAGCGAGTTTCACCGTACACGCCTTCGAGTCGCAAGTGGCCCGTCGGGAGCCAAAAACGGCGATATCGGATTTCCGCCTATCCCGCAGTCTTGGGTTTGGCTACTTTCTTAGCGGCGAGCGCCAGTGTTCTGTCTGATAGAAAAGCCGACTCTTGGGAAGACTTCAAATTTGAAGAGTGGACCTTCTGAAATTCATGCCGCAGCGCTCTCATAATGGATTTCCCTCCGTATTTCCTGGCATCAACCTCGATCGCATGTTTGGCCTCGACTGCCAATTGCCCGTGATTGACAGAGCCGGCTTTGCCGGAGCGTCGGATAATCTCAATACGACCATTTACGTAATCCTGAACTAACTGATCTTTGTTGTTGTTTATCACTTTGTTGATCAAAATCTCAAACTGTCCCTCTGTCGCCTCTACGTTGCAGAAAGCCAAATATCCTGCGCTTATGAACGAGGCCGTGCCGGAAACGGTGATGAGAACCTCAGCCCTTCACAGATCGGCAAAATAAATCATCTCCCATCCCCTCAGCAACTAACAGTCTCCCGACCATGCCGCCCCGTTCGCCACCCCTGCTACCGTCAAAGCCGTAATGGCATCCCGCAAACAAATCCAGGCCAACCGCCTCAACGCCCAGAAATCCACCGGCCCGCAGTCGCCGGAAGGCAAACAGCGCGTCGCGCAGAATCGCACCAAGCACGGCCTCGCCGGCGGGCACGTCGTTCTCCCCGGTGAAGACCAATCCGCCTTTGATGACCTCCTGGCCACGCTCAACGACAACTGGAAGCCGCACTCTGAAACCGAGGCCTTCCTGGTCGACACCATGGCCTTCAACCAATGGCGGCTCATCCGCATCGGCCGCATGGAACACGCCTCGCTCCTCCGCAAACACGAATCCCGCGGCGAACTCAGCCTGACCATGGAAGTGGAAGATCTCTCGCGCTACGAAGGTCGCTCCAGACGCGCTTACTACGGCGCTCTCAACATGCTCATGAAACTTCAAGCCGCCCGCCAAAAACAGCAGCAACAGCTGAGTTCCGCGCCTCACGAGGAGGAGCCCGCCGAACCAAGCCCGCCGCAACCGCTTCTAATAAACGGAATAAATCCTCGCGCCCACTCCGTCACACCCGTTCGCGGTTCAAACCCAACTCCGCCCG
>JAYTKJ010000011.1:0-4284 GCA_043730365.1 Acidobacteriota bacterium
TTCTCGAATCGCACGGACTGGAACATCACCTCGAAGTGGAAAGCCTTTGCGCGCTACAGCGTAATCCGCACGCGGCTGGACAACAACAACTACGGAGGCACGGCGGCCACCCCGTCGGATAACGGTGGACTGATGGACGCGCTCAACGGCGCCTTCGACACGGTCTACACGGTGAACGCGCACACGCTGGTGAACTTCCGAATGGGCGTTGTCTACTCAGAGGACGAGTATGATTCGGCCTGGGCGCAGGTCGGTGAGAAGGGACTGGAGAAATTCTGGCCTAACAATCCCTGGTACAAGTCGTACCTGGCCGACATGCCGGCGGTCTACTATCCCAACCTCAACATCGGCGGCGCGACGTTCGGCAAGTCAAGCTGGTGGAGCTATCGCCCGCGCAAGTACTCGTATCAAGGAAGTGTCAGCCATGATCGCGGCCGCCACTACATGAAGGCCGGCATGGCCTATCGCCACGCCTTTGAATACTCGCAGCTCCCTAATCTGGGCTCATTCCCCTTCGCCGCCAACCTGACGGCCGAAACCAACCTGGCGCCGAACTTACTCAACAACGGTAGCGCGTGGGCCACTTTCCTGTTGGGCTCAATCGACAATTCACTCACGGCCAACTACGTCTCGCCGCGCTACACCGAGCAGGATCAATACGGCGTTTTCTTTCAGGATGACTTCAAGCTGAATCGCCGCGTTACGCTCAATCTTGGTCTGCGCTGGGAGTATGAAACCGCGCCGTCCGAACGTCTCGGACGCCTGTCGCGTTATCTGGACCTGACCAATCCGATTCCTGAACTGCAGGGCGCGGGCACGCCGGTGATGCCGCGGGAAGTGGCTGCCATCAACGGAGCAGTGAAGCCTACCTACAACGGCGCCTGGGTTTATGCCGACAAGGATCACAAAGGCCTCTACCACGCTCCGCGCGCCAACTTCCTTCCGCGCCTCGGCCTGGCGATCCGTGCCAATGACCGCACGGCGATCCGCATCGGCTACGCGCGGTATGCGGCGCCGATCATGAGCATCCTAGGCTATTCGTGGGCCATCCCGGCCAGCGACGGATTCTCCATCACTTCGACAGGCCCGACGCAACTGCAGGGCATCCCGCAGGGCCAGTTCAGCAATCCGTTCCCACCGAGCAATCCGCTGGTGCCGCCAGTGGGCAAGAGCACGGGCCGCTACACCAATATCGGAGGCGGCTCGGTCCGTTGGGCCCGCCAGGAGTTGCGCACGCCGATGAATGACCGCTTCAATTTCACCGTGGAGCGCGACCTGTTTGCCGGCATGAAACTAGACGGCACCTTCTTCATGAATTTCGGCCACAACATGGTGCCCGAAGGCCAGGGCGGCAACGCCGGCTTCGGCAAGCCGCTCAATCTGGTGAACCCGCAACTGGGCTACGACTACAAGGCGTCCCTGACCGCCGCAGTGCCCAATCCGTTTTTCGGAGCACCGGCTTCGGTCATGCCGGGGCAGTTGCGCGGCCAACGGACCGTGCCGCTTTCTACGCTGCTGCGTCCGTATCCGCAATATGGCGACCTGACCGAAGGCTTCCTGCCCGGCATCGAGAACCGCTACAAGGCGGTCCAGATGCGCGTGCAGCGGCGCTTTGCGTCCGGCTACAGCGTGGTGTGGGGCTACAACTATAACCGCGAACAAACGGACGATTTCTTCAACGCGCCGGACCAATACGCGGGTAAGTTCACCCGCATTCCAGCTACCCTGCCGCGCCACCGGATGACGCTGGGCAGCACCATCGACCTGCCGTTTGGCAAGGGGCAACGCTTCGGCGCCAGTTCGCACCGGATTGTGAATGCGATGTTCGGCGGCTGGTCCACCAGCCACATCTTCATGTGGAACTCGGGCTCGTTCCTGCGCTTCGGGCAGCTCGATGTGAGCGGAGATGCCGGCACGGCGACGCGCGACTGGTCTCGCTGGTTCAACACCTCGGTCTTCAAGCAGGCGACTCCGTTCACGCCGCGGACGAATCCATGGCAATACGACGGCATCGCCGGTCCCCGCTTCTGGCAGCTCGATAGCACGCTGTCGAAGAACTTCGCGCTCACCGAGCGCTTCAAGCTCGAGCTGCGGTTCGAGGGTTACAACCTGACTAACTCAGTGATGCCGGGCAATCCGAACCTGACGGTGACCAGCACGCAGTTCGGCGGCATTACTTCGCAGGTGAACTACGGCCGCGAATTGCAGTATACGCTACGGCTGCATTTCTAAGCGCTAGACAGGTTGGTGCAACTGAATCAGGTTGCCGCAAGTGTCTGAGAACACCGCAATGATGACCGGACCCGCGTTCATCGGTTCACGAGTGAAGACGACGCCGCGCGATTTCAGACGCGCGCACTCCTGCTGCATGTCGCCAACTTCAAACGAGGTCAGCGGAATCGACTGAGCAAACATGGCCTCCTGAAACGTTTTGGCGGCGGGATTGGCATTGGGCTCCAAGGCAAGCTCGAGATCGCTGGGGCCTTCCGGCGAGGTGACCGTTATCCACTTATACTCGCCTAGCGGAATCTCGTGCTTCTTTTGAAAGCCAAGCACTTCGGTATAAAACTTCAACGCCTTATCCTGGTTGTCAACCATGATGCTGGTCAGCTTGATTCGCATTGCCACCTCCTTCGGTACCCATTTCGCATTCTACGGGAACCAACCCCGGCAGGCGCTTCTCGAAAATGGCGAAAAGCAGAATCGGGGAGGCATCCCATCAGGCTAAGGCAACCTGAAAACAGCGCTGGCGGCAAAGCGCCTGACGCCGGCACCATCGTGCGCGCGCGGCGTTGGTAGGCGGAGGGCGATGCACCGACGCGACGGGCAAAGAGAGCGCTAAAGCTGCCGAGGCTGGCCAAGCCGACCTCCAGACAAACCTCCGTGACAGAATACTCACTCGTCGCCAACAAGAGCCTGGCGTGATCAAGTCGCGCTTGGATCCGGAACTGATGCGGCGTGAGCCCGAAGAGAGCTTCAAATTGCCGGATGAAGTGAAACGGCGACATATGAATCTCCCGCGCAACCGATTTGATCGAAGGCGGACGATCGCGCATCTCTCGCAGCAAGTCCTTGGCTCGGCATAGCCCGATGAAGGTGTCGTGTCCCATTTCGATCGGTACCTACTGAAGGCGGCCGTACTTTTTGAGAACGTCGCGCAGCCGGTCATGCGGCAGCGCGGTGACACGATGGCCGCTTTGTCCCGTCAACGTGTCGGCGGCCAGCATGGCGTTGACGATCGCTTCTTCGGTGGCTTGAACCACCGCTTCGAAGACAGGATCGAGCGCCTCGTTGGGAACCATGTCGACGGTGGTTGCCGCCTTCGCCGAAGCTGCGCGCGCATTGCCGGTGGAGAAAGCGATGAAGATGTCGCCGGAACTATTGCCGGACGTTGAGCCGGTGCGGGCGAGGCCCATCGTCGCACGGCGCGCCAGGCGCTTGGTTTGATGCGGCAGCAACGGCGCGTCTGTGGCGACGACGATAATGATGGAGCCCGTGTCTTCCCGAAAAGGGTGCCCCGCGCTCGCCACGGGCGGCGCCACCAATTCCTCACCGACCGGAACGCCGCCAATACGCAACTGTTTCTGGCGTCCACAATTGCACTGCACCAGGACGCCCACGGTGTAGCCGCCTTGAGCGGGCGGAAGCTTACGGGACGAGGTGCCGATGCCGCCCTTGAAGCCATAGCAGACCATGCCAGTGCCGCCGCCCACATTGCCTTCGGCTACCGCGCCACCCGCCGCGCTCTCGAGCGCCATCGTCACATCATCCGGCTTCACATGAAAGCCGTTGATGTCGTTCAGGAAGCCATCGTAGGTTTCGGCCACGATGGGATAGGTGAAGAAGCCGCCGGGAAATACATTGGTCCCTGGGGTGCGCTTGTTCTTGACGAGCCACGCGAGGTAGGCATCGCGCACGACGCCGACGCTGTGCGTATTGGTGATGAGCACGGGGCCGTCGAGGAATCCGGACTCGTCGAGCCAATGCGTCCCCGTCATGTCGCCGTTGCCGTTCTGCGCGTAGAAGCCGCCGAACACAGGGTCGCCACCAGCCTCCTTCCCACGCGGCCACACAGCGGTGACGCCCGTTCGGACGCTGTCGCCGGAGATGATCGTGCGATGCCCGACTTCCACGCCCTTCACATCGGTGATGGCGTTGCGAGGGCCGGACGCCGCTTCGAGACGAATGCCGAGTTCGCGGGCTCGCGGTTTGGTTTGTGCGAGAGCGGCGAGGGCGGCAGCGAAAGTGACGGTGAGAACGCGGGAAAGCATGCTGGCGAGGATA
>JAYTKJ010000012.1:0-32866 GCA_043730365.1 Acidobacteriota bacterium
GACCACCAGTTCAATCAGAACTTCAAAATCTACTACTCCTGGACTGACAACCGCTACAGCGGTTTCCAACGTCCCTGGAATATTCGCGAAGACCGGCCGGAGTACGATCACGCTTCCGGCAATTTCTCGCCGTCTCGCAATCAGTTGATGTCGTTCGGCAAAACCTGGATTGTGTCACCCTCGGTCGTGAACGATGCTCGCGCAGGATACAACCGCCGTTTTAGCAAGCAAGACGTCCCGTCGTTCCAACAGAACTGGGCACAGAAGTTGGGCATTCCCAATATCAGCGGAGACCTGTTCCCCGCCTTCGGTTCCGGTAACCGCAACGACCCATCCTCGATCTACGGAATGTTCGGCGCCACGCCAAACCAGAATGTGAATGAGACGCTCTCGTTCCGCGATGACCTTTCTTACATCCGCGGCAAGCATGCCTTCAAGATGGGCTATGACATGCTGCGCTTCCGCCTGAATTCAGCGATTCTGGCCAACCCGGTTCGCTTTGACTTCTCTGGCTCCACCACCGGCCTGGAAGCGAACGGCGTAGCCACGGGCAACACGGGCAGCCCGTTTGCCGGCTTCCTGACCGGCTACGTGACGGCGGCCACCTTCACCAGCGAGCTGACCAGTTGGCTGCCGCGCTCATCCATTCACAGCTTTTACTTCCAGGACGACTGGAAGCTGTCTCCCACCTTGACGGTGAACTGGGGTATCCGCTATTCGAACGAAAGCCCCTTCACTACCAAGTACGGTTTGATGAGCCAGTTCGACCCCACCGCCACCGACGCGCTCACCGGACGGACCGGCGCGATCACGCATCCGACCAAGGGCCTGAACCGCCGCGACAACAACAACTTCAACCCGCGTCTGGGTCTCGCCTGGCATCCGCTCGAGAAGTGGGTGTTCCGCGGCGGCCTCGGCTTCTACACCGTGGACGTGAAGTTCCCGGCAGGCCGCGACATGTATGACGAATACCAGGGCATTGCGCTGCAACAGGCGGCGCCGGGCAATCCGACGCCGATCTACCAGATCAGCCGGGCCACCGCGCCTCCCTCGGCCAACATCACCAACGGCGTTGCTCCGTTCGTAGGAACCAACTTCGGCGGCCGCAACATCAACTACTGGGATCCGAACCTGCGCAACCCGTATGCCATCAACTGGAACGCCAGCGTCCAGCATGAGTTCACGCGCGACTACCTGCTTGAGTTCAGCTATCAGGGCTCCGGCAGCGTAGGCCTGGTGGAGCGCTGGGAGCTCAATGCCATTCCGATCACCGACGCCAACACCGCCTTGCTACGCACGGGCTCCAACCTGGCGTCCGCGCAGAACTTCCGCCCCTATCCGCACATGGGCAACATCACCATGCGCTCCAACTTTGGCCATTCGACGTTCCATTCGGCTACGGCGAAACTGGAAAAGCGCATGGCCAAGGGGCTGTACTTCAACACCTTCTACACTTTCTCGAAAGCCATCAACAGCGCCGACACCGATAACTCGGGTGGCGGCGTGCTGCCGCTTCAGAACCGGAACCTCGAGAAGGGCCGCGCCGGGTATGACCGCAACCATCGCTACATCGGCACGGTCAACTGGGAACTGCCGTTTGGCAGGGGCAAGCGGTTTGCTGGCGGCAGCGGCGTCGGCGGCTGGCTGATGAGCGGCTGGGAGCTGAGCTGGATTCAGACCGTAGAGTCCGGCAACCCGCTGAACTTCGGCTACCAAAACGCCCCGACCAACAACTACTATCCTGGCTTCTCCGGTGCACGCCGTCCGAACCTGGTAGGGACGCCGGTCTACAACTTCGGCAACTGGAACAACGGCGGTGGAGACCGGTTTGTGGAAGTGAACCGCCCGGCCGTCATTGATCAAAGCGCCTTTGCTTATCCCGGTGAGTTCCAGGTTGGCACGGCCGGCCGCAATATTCTCACCGGACCTCGCCTGGTATGGGCGCAGGTTTCGGCGCAGAAGAACTTCAAAATCAAAGAGCGCTTCAACGCGCAATTCCGCTGGGACTTCCAGAACGCCATGAAGACCTACAACTTCACCGGCCCTGGGACCACGGTGGATTTCCGCAATCCGCAGACCTTCGGCAAGCTCCGTGACGATCCGCGCACGGCTTCGCTGGGCGGTCAGCCGCTGATGAACATCACCTTGGCGGTGCAGTTCTAAGCGGGCAGAGAGAGCAGTACGAACCAAGGGCCTCCCTTCACCGGGAGGCCCTTGGTGTTCTTGGGCGGCCCGACGATAGGCTAAGCTAGTCTATCGCTATGGTTCACGCAGGCATCTCTGAACTCCGATCGGCATTTCGGAGCCATCTGGATGCGGCCCACGGTGAGGGCCCGTCCAGCTATCTTCTCCGTTTTTATGCTGCCGAGTGCGGCCTGAAATCCGTCGCAGTGCTTGGCTGAAGCTCAGATCTACCGAGCAAATGCCAGAAGAGTTGATCAAGAAGGGGCATGACCTGATGGCCTGGGCCAAGCACCTGAACCTCTCGGCAAGTATTGTCGGAACGAATACCGCACCCAAAGTGCGTCTGCGGAATGGCTTCTCCTTCGGCATTCAACAAGCCCATGAGGCATGGCGATACGGGGTCGGAATGAACCAAGGCGAAGAAGCCAAGCTGATAGCTTGGATTGGCCATCTATGCGACTGGCTCACAGAGGAAAATCGATGATCCCTTCAGACATTCGGCTGTTCACTTGGCTCGACGTGGAGGAGGTCTTCATGCGAATACCGGCGGCCGAATGGCCAAGCTGGTTGCGCGGTGTGGAGGTCTACTGGCATGAGGTGAAGGTGATGATTAAGCCCGGCGCAATGGAAGCTTCGCAAGAATGGCTTGCCGCAGCCTTCGCCCCTCGGATAGAGAAGGCGCCGCCGAATCTGTTTGAAGTCTTCAAGATCAGTTTGGAGACTTCGGACCCCACTATTCCCAGGCTGTTGCCTGTCGCTATTGAGGAGAGAGCCGAAGAATCGGCTGGGCCGAGGCCAAAGCCGAGTTTCGAGCGGCCTACTCAGGTCAGCCCAGGCATCTTTCAAACTCTGTCGCCTCAACCGTTTCCATCGAACACGCCTCCCTTGATTGCTTTCCATTCCTTCAAGGGGGGCGTCGGCAGAACTCTGCACGCATTGGCTTTGGCCTTCCAGATCGCTCGTAACAAAAAAGATCGAGTTCTTTTGGTGGATGCCGATTTGGAGGCGCCCGGCATTACATGGCTGCTACCCAGCCGGTTGCCCCAACCTCCAGTGTCATTCTCCGATTTTCTCGCCCTTGCCCACGGGGACCCGGATCCTAGAATGACGGCCGCCATCGATCTCGTGGCGGCGAGGCTGCAGGACGCCTCTTTGGAAGGGGTATACGTTCTGCCAGCCTTTCGCTCCCCGAGTAGATTTGTTTCCGCCGAAATTAGGCCAGAACACCTTCTCGCTGGATCAAAGGACCCGTTCGTCCTCTCTAACTTGCTGGCGCGACTAGGGCAGAAACTCGATGTCGAATGCGTTATTGTCGACTTGTGCGCCGGATTGTCGGAGCTTGGCGCTGGACTATTGCTGGATCCTCGAGTTAGCCGTGTGCTGGTGACTACTTTAGGCGGCCAAGCCTTCGACGGTACCGGCATGGTGCTTGATCTAATTGCCCAGAAGGCGCCCTCGGCTCGAAGCGACGATCCCATTCCAGCCGTCATTGTCAATCAAGTGCCGATTGAGTTGCACGCGACACCATGGTACGAAGAGCGCGAAAGGCGAATTCTTGAGCGCGCTGCGCCTCTGTTCTGCGACACCGCCGCCGAAGACTATAGAGACCTGCTGGTTGGGCCGACGCTTTTCGAATCCAGCCTGTTGACGATACCTAGCGATTGGGACGAGGCGCGCAAGAGAATTGAGAATTCAGGCGTGGCAACCACTGCCAAGGCTTTGGCGGAACAACTGCCCAGAAGATATGCGGCCGATGGAATTCCGCCCTTGAAGGACTTGGACCAGTTGCGACGGCGCCTCGCCGAACACGCCAAGAGTTTAGTTTTTGCCGAGCACGCTGCCACCGGGGATTTCATGCCCATTCCGCCTCTGCAGAAGCTCGTTAGCAACAACCGTGCCCGGCTGCCGGTTGCAGCGATCGTTGGCCCTAAGGGTTCGGGGAAGACTCATACCTTTCTTCAGTTGGTTGCCCGCCGGGACTGGCGCAACTTCTCGAAGGCCATCGATCCCAACAACCTCGATTCTCTGGAAGCGGATATTCTTCCGTTGACCAACCCTCTCAGCCTCAGTCCGGAGCATCGGAAGTTGATTGACGATGCACGCGAATCCGTGGCAAGAGCGATTGGGAAGGGAAGCCCGATTTCAACCGTCGATGTCACCGATCGCGTCAACGATTGGCTGAAAGAACCCTCCGATGTCTCACAATGGCGCGACCGATGGCTTGACCTGATTGCGTGGAGTGCAGGGTTTGAACCGAATTCTGCTATGGCCGGAAGGAAGTTCGTGTCCCACCTGCAGAGAAGAACGATAGTTGTGATAGACGGCCTGGAAGACCTCTTCCAGGAACTGCCTTCCAGTGCGGCTCAACAGGTAGCCCTTCGTTCGCTTCTCCAACAGGTTCCTGAGTGGCTTGAGTCTCTGGGCAACGCGAACCTTGGAGTCCTCGTGTTCGTTCGGCGCGATATGGTCGTCAATGCAATCCATCAGAATAGGGAGCAATTTCTTAGCCGATACGAACCATATGCTTTGCGGTGGGACCGCAACGAGGCGTTGCGCCTTGTAGCGTGGGTCGCCACCAAGGCCAGCGTGCTCGCCGGGGTGTCCACTGAGCAAGTCATGCAAGCCGACGAAAACGATCTGGTCAGCTCCCTGACTCCGCTGTGGGGTCGAAAGCTTGGCGGGGACACTTCCAAAGAAGGTCGGTCGGCCGAATGGATCATGGCGGCTCTGTCGGACTTTCGCGGACTAATTCAGGCCCGCGATATCGTGCGTTTCCTCAGCGAGGCTGCTTCGCAGTCCATTCAAGTCAAGAGCCTTCTGGTTGATCGAATCCTAGTGCCAACCGGAATCAAGACGGCCGTATCGGAGTGCAGTAAGCAAAAGGTTGAAGAGGTCAAGCAGGAGAACCCACCGCTTGGTGCGGTTTTCGACAAACTAAGAGCCCTTCTTCATGAACAAAGGCAAGTGCCGTTCCTCAGGGAAACCGTCGATCTGAGCCCAAGTGAGCTCGAACTTCTACAACTTAATGGCGTAGTGGTCCTCGAAGGGGAGGAATTTTACGTCTCAGAGATCTATCGGTCGGGTTTGAGCTTCACGCTCCAAAAAGCAAAGCGAGCCAAGGTGCTCGCGTTTGCTCGCCGAACGCGTGTCGCCTGATTCGACCCTCTTCCGGAACCAACCATCGGCAGCGGCCCCTCCAGCAATGCTAGTGAAACGAGCCATCTTAGCGAAGCATGGCGAAGCTGCACTTGCGGCGACGCGAGAGCTTTCACCGGAAAGCACTTCGCGCTTCGAGATCTGTCGTAGTTTTCTCTTCTCTGCAATGAAACGAAACGCGGAGTAGAATGTCATAGCTCCTATGAAGCGCCTGCTGACACGCCTCGTCACCGCAATATTTACGCCTGCGCTGCAACTGGCGCTCTCCCGGCTAGTCCTTCGCTTCGGCCCTAGCTCCATTCGGTTTGGTGACTTGCTGTTTGTCTACCACTGGCAGGATGTGCGCGACGTCCTCCATCGGGATGAAGACTTCCTCATCGCGCCCGTCAACGCCGAACGCATCGTCGCGGTTTCGGGCCCTTTCATTCTGGGCATGGACCGCTCACCGGATCTCTTCCGCCAGCGCACCTGCATCTACAACGCGATGCGCGATGCCGACTTCCGGTTGATCGAAGACACCCTCGCCGCCGGCATCGCCGATTGTCTGAAGGAGGCCCGGCAGAATGGAGGCAGGCTCGACGTCGTCAACGGTTACGCCCGCCGCATCGCCGGCCGGACCGCCAGCGCGTATTTCGGAGTCGCCGGTCCGGACGAAGCCAGCACGCAGCGAGTGATTCGGGCGATCTTCTATGAGAGCTTCCTCAACGTAGCCAATGACCCGGAAGTCCGCACCGCCGGTATCGCCGCGGGCCACGAGCTGGCCACTTGGACCAGCCTGGAAATAGAACGGCGGCGGCAGACCGGCAACCTGGGGCACGACGTCCTGGGCCGGCTGATGCACCACGCGCCGGCGTCTGGTTTTGACGACGGAGCGGTGCGTTGGATGTTCTCCGGCCTGATCGTGGGAGCGGTGGACACCACCGCGACGGTGACCGCCAACATCATCAAAGAAGTTATCGATGATCCGCATCTGGTGGCGTCGATCCGGCGCGATCTCGATAATCCCACCGCACTCCGCGGTTGGTGCTGGGACACGTTGCGGCGGCGGCCCCACAACCCCGCGATCGTGCGGAGCGCCGGCCCGTCGGCCAAGCTAGCCGGGCGCGACGTGAAGCCAGGGAGCCGGGTGACTGCGTTGACGCTGGCGGCGATGCAGGACCCAGCCGCGTTTCCCGACCCCAAGGTCATGCGGCCAGACCGTCCCGATCAATACTACATGCACTTTGGCCACGGCCTGCACGAGTGCGCCGGACGCCAGATCAACGCCCGGCAGATTCCGGCGCTGGTGGGCGCACTGGTGGCCAACGGAGTCTCGGGGTCCGCCGACATTCGCTTTGAAGGCCCATTTCCCAATGAGTTGATGGTGCAACTCGGAGGAGGCGCAAACTCATGACTCACGCCTTTGTCACAATCGCGATTCCGTTCCCTTCACTCCATCGTGCCGCCGTGGAAGCGGCGCTCGATGCGATGGGCAACCCGGCCATAAAAGACATCCGGGACCTATTGCGGACGAAGGGGATTCACTTCAGCAGTGGGACGGTAGTGGCCGCCGAAGGTGCCGCCGATCCTGACCATCTGGTGCTGGAATTTTCCGCCGACGGCGACGAAGCTTCTGCCGTGGCGGTTTATGCCGGCGCCCTCGCTGAGCCCCTGCGGCCCGTGCTGGTGGCAACGCACGCCTATCCGGGATCCATGGGCTTGGCGGATTTCGTTTCCCGCCACATTGTGCGCACCAGCCAGAGCCTCTTCGGAACCCCAGGATTAAACTTCACCGGATCGCCGGGCATGACCGTGCCGAGGATTCTTGCCGAGTGGGAGCTGGCGCGGGCGATTCGAAAGATTTTTGACGACGTGCCGCCTACCGGTTCCCCGCTAGCCATCGTGCGCGGCGTGCGCGAGCAAGTTGCTAAGAACACCGAACTGGCGCCCCTCCTCATTCCCGAACCCACGCCGCTGCTGGCGCCGGGGATCCTGCCTCTTCCCCCCGCCGACCCTCCACTTCAGACGATTGCCAAGCTGGCGGCCAAGGCCGTTCTAAACTTCTTCTGGCCCTTGCTGGTGTTGGGCTCGGCGATCACCGCTTGGTTCGTTTGGCTGGCGTGTCAAGCCGGCGGCGGCTGGAGCTATGTAGTGGCCGCGTTCTCCGGCTTGGGGCTGACGATTGCCTTGCTTTTGGCGGTGGCGATCCTGCTGTACTTCGGTCTTCGGCGAAGAGAGAAGGCCGACGTGCCGGATAACAGCGTGCCCAACCAGGCGGTGCTGGCCGAAGTGGTGCGGCGCGAGGACACCCACAGCATCGTGCAGAACCATCTGGCCGGCGTGTCGATCATGAAGGCTGGCTGGCTGCGGCGATTCATGCTAAGACTGGTGTTCTGGGGCGTGGGACAACTCGCGCCGCTCTACCGGCCCGGTTATCTGGGCGACATCGGCACCATTCATTTCGCACGCTGGGTGCTGCTGCCCCACACCAACCGCCTCTTGTTCTTTTCCAACTATGGCGGAAGTTGGGAAAGCTATCTGGAGGATTTCGTCACCAAGGCTTCGGTCGGGTTGACTGGCGTGTGGAGCAACACGCTGGGATTTCCGAAGACCGAGAACCTGATCCAGAAAGGCGCCACCGATGGCGATCGGTTCAAGCGCTGGGCCCGCCGTCAACAGCAGCCCACGCGCTTCTGGTACACAGCCTATCCGCACGCGTCGACGGCCCGAATTCGGGTTAATGCGGCCATTCGAGCGGGGCTGTGCTCGGCGTCGACAGAAGATGAGGCGGCGGCTTGGCTGACTTGTTTCGGGACGCGGCTGGCGCCTCCGTCGCAAATTGAAACCTCCGAGGTGCAGACCATTCTCTTTGGCGGGCTGAAGCATCATCCGTTCGCCACTTGCCTGCTGCTTCGTCTGCCTGATGATCCCGCCAAGACCCGGGCTTGGCTGGCGGACGTCAGCGGACGGATTACGTTCGGGGACCAACCGCCGCAGGACCGAGTCAATCTGCTCGCGCTCAGCGCCAGCGGATTTTCCAAGCTCGGGATGCCGGAGAGCTTGCTGAATCAGTTCTCTCTGCCGTTCCGGCAAGGGATGGAGAAGCGATCCCGCATCCTGGCCGATACGGGCGACGACAAGCCCGAGAAATGGACCTGGGGATATGGGGACAAATCCGTCGACGCGGCTTTCCTGATCTACTGCAGCAAGGAGACGGGCGCGCAACTCGAGGCCATCGCCGCCACGGAAATCACCAAGCTGACTGCCTTGGGTGGGCGGCAAGTGGCGGAGGTGCCACTCCAATCGCTGCTTGAACGCGAAGTGAAGGGCCGCCCCTTCCCGGCCGAGCCGTTCGGGTTTGCCGATGGCGTCTCACAACCAATCATTCGGGGGACCCGGCGATGGATCACCGGAGAGAACCAGATCCACACCGTCGAGCCCGGCGAGTTTATTCTCGGGTACCCGGACAATCATGGCTATCTGCCGCTGTCGCCCGCCGTGACGGCGATGGACGACGCCCGCAATATTCTCCCGGCGATCGATGCCACCCATTCGCGCACCGATCTTCCCCACTTCAATCAGAGCGGCGCCAATCAGGATCGCGATCTGGGACGCAACGGCTCGTACTTCGTGATCCGGCAATTGGAGCAGGACGCCAGCGCTTTTCACACGTACGTGAAGGAAACCGCCTTGCAGCCTGGCGTAATTCTGGGAGCGCCGCCGGAAGCAAACTCGCCTCAGCGGAGGGAGCTTTGGATTGGCGCCAAGATGATCGGCCGCTGGAAGGATGGCACGTCGCTCGTGCGCTTTCCGCATCGGCCCGGCACAGGCTGGGACGGCGAGTTCCCGCAGACCCGGCCAGACAACGGTTTCCTCTACGGGGCCGAAGACCCCACCGGCCAGGCGTGCCCATTCGGGTCCCACGTGCGCCGCTCCAATCCGCGCGACAGCCAGAAGCCCGGCTCGGTGGAACAACTCGCCATCACTAACCGGCATCGCTTGCTCCGCGTGGGCCGCTTCTTCAAGACGAGGTCTCAGGGATATGGCCTGCTGTTCATGTGCGCCAATGGCGACCTGGAACGTCAGTTCGAATTCATCCAACAAACCTGGAGTATGGCTCCGCAATTCCACGGATTGGAAAATGAGGTGGACCCGGTGCTGGGGCGCGGGATGAAGATGGGCCGCCTGACCGTGCCCACTCCGAACGGCCCCTTGCAGTTGAAAGGCATTCCCGATCTGGTGAAAGTGTCAGGAGGTGGATACTTCTTTCTGCCTTCGAGACGGGCCCTCATCTATCTGGCCGGGGCATCGTAGCCATCCCTGCAGCGCACGAACTGTTGGCATATACTCGAAGGGTTTGAAATCGCCGCTACGGAGAAGCGCTATGCCACGGTTGCTTGGGTCTGCCGCTTGCCTTTTGCTCCTGTTTGCCGGAGCAATCTACGGTCAAATCACGGGAGGAGCGTTCACCGGGTTGGTCACCGATGCCAGCGGCGCGGTTGTCGCCGACGCGCGGGTTGAAGCCAGGAACGTTGCCACCAATGTCGCCAGCACCACGTCCACCAACGATCAAGGACTGTACGACTTCCCGCTGCTGCCCGCCGGCCGCTACGTGATCAGCGTCGAAAAGCCGGGCTTCCAGCGCGCGACCACTGGCGAGCTTCAGTTGAACTCAGGCAATCGGCCCAAGATCGACGTGGCGTTGAAGATCGGCGAAGTGTCGCAGTCCGTGGAGGTGCTCAGCGCGGTTCCTTTGGTTAACGCGACCTCTCAGTCACTGGGCACCGTGGTGGACTCGCAGAAAGTACGCGACTTGCCGCTGAACGGCCGCACGTTCACCCAACTGCTGGTTCTGCAACCGGGAGTCAGCATGTCCGGCGGCAATGCCAACCGTGGCGGCGTGGAGTTGAATGGGTCATCCGGTCTGGGCAACAACTGGCTGATGGACGGGGTGGATATGTCGTTCGGCGAGAACAACGGCGTGGGGATTGGCGGCGTGGGCGGCAGCGGTACGGTGATCAACTCCCTCAGCATTGAAGCGCTGGAGGAGTTCAAGGTGACCACGAACGCGTTTTCCGCCGAGTATGGCCGCGCCACCGGCGGAGTGATTAACCTCACCACTAAGTCCGGCACTAATCAGTATCACGGCACGCTGCTCTATTTCATGCGCAACGACAAGCTGGATGCCAATAACTACTTCTCCAACCGAGCCAGGCTGGGTAAGCCGCCGCTCCGCCACAATCAGTACGGCGGAAATTTCGGCGGGCCGGTGATCAAGAACAAGCTGTTCTTCTTCTACAATTTTGAAGGCGACACGATCCGCCGCGGCCGCACGATTTCCGGCACAGTGCCCACGCCTCTGTACCTTGGCCTGCTCAAGAACTCCAAGATGCGGGACCACCTTTCGAAGATGCCCAACACGTTCGAGCCGACGGCCAATCCGTGGATCGGCCAACACTTCCGTAACGACCGGCAGAAGGTGAATGAGGTGACCCACATCGGGCGGGTCGACTACAACATCGGCAGTCATCGCCTCTCCGGGCGCATGAACTATAACACCCAGGATGTATTCAATCCTCAGTTACGCCAGGATGTTCGCCAGCAGTTTCCGCTGCGCCAGCGCAATGTGATGGGCTCAGATTTTTGGGTGATTTCGCCGCGCACTTCCATCGAAATGCGGGTCGGGTTCAACCGGACCGGTGTGATTCGCGGCCCCGATGACGGACGCCAGAAGCCAGGGCCGCAGGCGGGCTATGTCTCCATCGCCGGCCTGACGGGCGGCAGTGACTTACAGGATCAGCTCGGAACATTCACCGATGTCTACACCGGCGTGGCCAACCTGACCCACATTCGCGGCGCGCACACCTTCAAGGCGGGTGTTGAGATCCGCTCCACCGATAGTTATCGCGATCAGTTCGGCAACCCGCGTAACTATTACAACTCGCTCCAGGATGCCATTGATGACAAGCCGTTTCAGGTTGAGATGTACTTCGGGAATCCGAAGGGTGGGTATAAGTTCAAGGGGTATGCAGCGTATCTTCAGGACGATTGGCGAGTAAGCCGCCGCCTGCAGTTGAACCTCGGGCTTCGCTACGAATACTATCAGCCCTTCAGCGGACCCATCGGTCTGGCCAGCCGTAATCCGCTCGGTCCGCGCGGCAATAAGGGAGACGCTGTTTGGAATGCCGACCGAAATAACTTCGGACCCCGCCTGGGCTTGGTATGGGACGTTTTCGGTACCTCGAAGACGATCATGCGCCTCGGCGCCGGGATGACTTACATCGGCCCCCAACCATTTTTCTTCTACGATGCGGCGTGGATCAGCGCCCGAGTTCCCTTCGCTCCCCAAGTGAGCGTGATCGACATTCCGCCGAGCCTGCAGCCGGTGACCTTCCCGTTCCCTATCTCCTTCATCCAGGCCGTTCGCCAAGATCCGTCTCTCGTACCCAACGGCCTGCAGCCAGGCTTGCTGGCGCCAGACCCGGCGCACCGCGACGAGTACGCACTCCAAGGCAACTACTCCATCCAGCAACAGGTGAGCAGCACCATGGCCGTGCAAGCTTCCTACGTCTTAAATCGCGCGGCGAAACTCTACAGCTCGCGATTGATCAATCCGATCAACCCCGCTACCGGCCGCCGCGATGCCGGCCAGGACATCGGCGCCGCGTGGCTGCAGGATTTCGGCGCCAACATGACGTACCATGCCTTGCAACTGTCGGCCAACAAGCGTCTCAGCAAGGGCCTCAATTTCGATTTCTACTACACGCTGTCGAAGGGCATGCAGTACAACAATGCCGATAATTCTTTCGTGCGCGACTCGATTACGCAGGACTTCAACTGGATCGCCGGATCCCGAGGCCCCAAGGTCACGGACGTTCGCCACCGCGTCACCGCAGTTTATTCGTATGAGATTCCCGCGGGCGCTTTCGCCAGAAACGGCGTTGCCAAGAACATGTTCGGCGGCTGGACCGTCCAAGGCATTATGGGATACCGCGCCGGGTTCCCCCTCAACGTCGTTACAGGGCGAGATAACGTTGGTACCGGTAGGCCGGACGGCCAGCGCCCAGATGCTGTATCGGGTCAGGATCCTTACCTCGCCGCATCCGATCGGCTGCTGCTGCTCAACCGCGCCGCCTATGATTTCGACACTGTGCGCACCCAGCGCCGCTATGGAAATCTGGGCTACAACAGGGTTCGCGGCCCTGACGCGTTCACGTGGGATGCGTCCGTCAACAAGTGGTTCACCATCCGCGAAGGCCACCGGTTGAACTTCCGGTTTGAGATGTTTAACTGGATGAATCATACGGTGCTCGGCAACCCCAGCACGAACGGCGTGGACGCCAACTTTGGCCGCGTGACCGGCGTGGCGGTCGACCCCCGCAACATCCAGTTCGGGCTGAAGTATCTGTTCTAGCAGGCTTGCCCAGTTTCTGGGCGAACACGAGAATCTCAATCAGGGGGCCCTTGGGTGATCGCCAGTTTTCGCCGGACTTCGCCGCGCTAACGCCGCCCGGCCCACGGTCTACCGCGTCAATAATTGACGGACAATAGAGTTGGGGACCCCTCAGCAAAGTGACTACTGGCCCACGGGCAAGCTGGAATCCGCTCCGCTGCGGCGGCACTGCGCTGCCGACACCGCTCCTGCTTATGGCCAAGCTGGTGGCCGTCACGTATATGCTGGGGACTGACCGGGTAATGCCGGTGCCGTTCCTGCCCTTCCTCACGCCGCTGGACGCCTTTGCCGGCTCGCCCGCTTTTGCCGCGTTGCTCCAGATTCTCTTCTACACATCCGGCGTGCTCCTGGTATTCAACCGATGGCCGCGCGCGAGCGCCTTCGTGATGGGCTGCGTCGCGCTAACAGCCGTGATGTCGTCCAAGGCCTACTACGGCAACAACAAGCTTTGTGCCGGTACGCTCCTGTTTCTCACGGGGCTCTACCATCCGCGGACCGGCCCGTGGCTGCTCCGCCTGCAACTGGCGATCGTCTACTTCGGGGCGGGCCTCAACAAGGCGTTCGACCCTGACTGGCACAACGGCCAGTTCTTTCATCACTGGGGCGGCGAGCGCCTAGCACAGCCGCTCTATCTTTGGGTGAGCGCACTGTTTCCGCCGCTGATGTTGGCCAAGCTCGTCTCCTGGTTCACCATCGTCACCGAACTTGGGTTGGCCGCCGCGTTTCTAATTCCCCGCACGTGGCCGGTGGCCATCTGGGTCAGCCTGATCTTTCACGCCTCGCTGCTTGAATTCACCGGCAGCACCTTCAACATGTTTTTCTACGCCATGGAGGCCGCGGTGCTGGCATTCGCCATCTGGCCGCGCGAGTTGATCGTGATTTTTGACGGGGACTGCGGTATCTGTAACAGGATCCGGGAGTGGCTGCAGCGCATTGATTTTGAGGAAGGCGGCGCGATCGCCTGGAAGACCCTGCAAAGCGGTGTGGGAGACCGGTTCGGAATCCCCCGCGCGGCGCTCGAAGAGCGGCTCCATCTGGCGGCCGATGGACGCATCTCCAGCGGCTTCCGCGCCTGTAAGCTGATTCTGCTCTACAACCCGGCGTTCTACCTGGCGGTGGCCCTGTTGCTGGCGGCGCCGGGCAATGCGTCATGGGCGTCGTGGTGGCGACGCATCGTGGTGGCGCTGCTGCTCGCCTTCTTCTTCCCGCTGTTTAACCCGATCGGCGAACGCGCCTACGATTGGGTGGCGCGCAACCGTTACCGGTTCTCCAGCGATGGCGGGGCTTGCGCGATCGAGCCCGGTAGCGGCGGCGCGACTCAACCCCGCTAACGTTTCTTCCGCATGGAACCGAGCCGTTCGTCGGCATCGGCTACCGAAAAGTCATTCTTGTCGATCGGACCGCCCACCCACTCCAGCATCTCGGCGTATTCAGGATCCTTGGGGTTGCTCAACAGCTTCAGCAGATCGTAGTAGCCGCCCAGCCCACCGCAATCCTCAGGTGGACAGTGGCCTTTGCCGGCCGTGCAGATCGGATAAGCGAGCGCTGCGTCCGGCGCCAGAATCTTTTCCGTCACGATCGCATGCTCCCAGCCGTCCCCGAAATCATAGGTGTAATTCAATCTGGCTTTCACCCAGCCCAACACGGCGGACAACTTGGTCTTGCGCTCGCTGGTGGGCGGCGGCAAGCCTCCAAAATCGTCATCCGGGTCTGGCGGTCCGTATCGCTCATTGCCCGCCGTGAACTCATGAAGATGGCACTCTTGCCACCCGAACACCAGTTGAATGGCGTCGTGCAATTGTGCCAGGCTCATGCTGGCCGGCGCCAGGATGCGGCGCCAGATCGGCGGATTTGAGCTCCCGACCAAAGTGATTTTGAGCTGATAGATGTCGCCGGACGTTTCGCTGGTCTTCATTCTGCAAGCTCCCCAGTGGCGGCCTGTTTACCTCTTGACGATCTTAAGAACCCGCGACGGATACCCCGTCTGCTTAATCAACTGTTCCTGAACGATCTTGAACCCGGCGGTTCGCAGCATCTCGGCTCCCTCGGCCTGCACCTGCCGGCCCCAGAAGGCGGGTACCAGCGAACCGGCCACCTCATAGAGGTTGTTGAAGAACTCGGAATCGTTTTCGCCGATCAGAATCAACGAAAGCGAGCCCTTCGGTTTCAGCACGCGGCGGATCTCACTGAGCGTCAGCAGGATGTCGTTGCGCGAAAGCAGTTCCAGCAAATAGCAGCAGAAAACGGCGTCGAACGATTCGTCGCGGAACGGCAGGTAGCGCGCATCGACGGCGTGGCAATGCGATTGCGCCTTGGGGAAATCCTGCCGAACGTGCTTATGCGTCCGCGCGGCCATATTAGGCGAAAGGTCGATCCCGTAGGTCCGGCCTCCCCCGTTGGCTTTCACCAGCCGCCGGAACATTTCCCCGGACCCGGTCGCCACTTCCAGCACTTGCATGCCGTCTTCTACGCCTGCCATCTCCAGCGCCGTCTTGTGCGCTTTGGCATGGAAGAAGTAGGTGGAGAGCGGGTAAATCGTCGAGAGGATGTCGTAAACGCGGCGGGTACGGGCGGCAATCGTGCGGGGGAGACGGTCACGCGTTAAGGTAAGGACGTCGGAGTCTAAAAATGGAGTCATCTCGGTAGGGGTTCCGTTACGATACTCGCTTGCCGCGCAGCGCGGCAGGCGCATTCGACGTCTCTCTCGCGCGAGATGGGATCTCAATCCCCGTTCGTGTGCCCTCGCCTGGCTTGCTGTCAATCCACATTTTATAGTCGGTCCCGAACAATACCTGGAGGCGTTCCTTGACGTTACTGATGCCTATGCCCTGTTCGAATAGCTTAGCAAGGTTTGCCTCGGGAATGCCGACCCCGTCGTCCTCCACCAGCAAGTGCAGCCTCGTTTCGGTCCGCCACGCCTTGAAGCGGATCGTACCGCCTTCGACCTTGCCCGACAAACCGTGCTTGAGGCTGTTCTCGATGATCGGCTGCAAAACCATGCTGGGCACCATCGCGTCCCGGGCCTCCTCATCTACTTCCTTTACAAAACGGAGCTTGTCGCCGAACCTCACCATCTCGATCGACAAATAGTCGTCCACAAACGCCAGCTCCTCACGCAGAGTAGTAAAGTTATCATGTCTGCGCAGGAGCCGTCTCAGGATGCTGGAAAGCTTGATGATCACCTGCCGGGCCGTATCGGGGTTGGTTCGGACCAGCGACGTGATCGAATTGAGCGTGTTGAACAGGAAATGCGGGTTGATCTGGCTGGTGAGCGCCCGCAAGCGCGCCTCCTGCGCCAGGTGGCGCTGCTCTTCCAGCCTCACTTCGGTGCGCGCGTTGGCCCAGATCTTGATGGGCAGGAGGACCGCAAACATGGTGGAAAGCCAGATGGCCCCCATCAGTCCGGGGTGACCAACCTCAGTCGGGTAGAGATTGAAGATCGCTTTGTCTTTGAAAATTTCACTGCCGAGGAAACGCATAGCCTCCGCCAGCAGGATGGCAATCAGAAACCAGACCCCGAACAGCATCGCGGGCCGGTCTGCTCTTTGGCGGATCATCCGGTAGATGTTGCGATCCGGAAATGGCGAGAAACTCCAGATCTCCTCCGGATCCGGGGCGGCGTCCCGGACCATCCCGCCCAGCACCCCTACGGCGGCAAACAGCGGCATCGAAAGCAACTCGCCGCCAAAGAGCATCGCCGGTAGCGAAATCAGGATGCCGCACAAGAGTCCGGGGACGTAGCCACCCACCAGACCGGCGATGAGGCAGCCCTCTAGCCCGACGTCCGCCGCTTTGTAGGTACCTTTGGTGATCAGACGCACGGCCAGCGCTCCGCCGAAAACCGCCGTCAGCGACAACGCCAGCCCGGCGCGTTCCAGCACGGTGCGTTCTTCGGTCAGCAGGATTCGTTTGAAGGCGCGAAAGCGCACCAGCAGACTGGCCAGCGACGCCGCCACGGCGACCTTGACGAGCAAAGTTACTAAGAGCTGTTCGGCCACGCGCCTCCTCGATGATTATAGTCGGCGCCGGGATCTAGGGTTGGCTGGACCGTGTTACGCTCAAAGCCAGATGGATGCTGCCGACCTGCGCAATTTTGCCCGGCGCGACTGGCAACTGATCGCCCAGTCGAAGGAAGACTGCTGGCTCGAGCAGAAGGCCAGGATGACTCCGTCCGAGGCCATCGCCATGGCGGCGGAACTGAATCTCTACGTGCGCTCCATCAAGCCTGACTGGCCGGATGACGAAGAACGGGCAGCCGATCTGGCGGCTCACATGCGCTTGGCGGAGCTCTTTCTCCATGCTGCCCGACACCGGGCATAGTTCGAATCGGGACTGGGGAGCCAATCATCAATTCCCGAACCTCCTGCTATCCGGCTCATTTCATTGGGCACGCTGAACTATTTTCCGCGAGTTTTGAGCCTATTTGCTTCGACCCCAATGTGGATTCGAACTCTGAAGCCATAAACGCTTCTTCTTTAGATCGAGTCGCTCGGGAACAAGAGTTCGCGAGGCGAAGTGTCGGCGTACCAACTTCCGGTTATTTCCGACGATACGGACACAATCCGGCTATAATCGCTGCATGCGAATGCTGCTATTTGCGTTATCTGTGGCCGCAGCCCTGGCACAGGGAATTCCCGGCGTCGTCGCCGCGGACGCCAAGGTCGAACTGGTGCAGGAAGGCTTCGTCTTCACCGAGGGGCCGGTCGGAGCCGCCGATGGCGGTCTGTACTTCTCGGATATTCGAGGCGGCGACAAAACCTATCGCATGGACCCGAGTGGCAGAATTTCGGTCTTTCGCGTTCACACCAATAACACCAACGGACTCGCGCTGACTCGCGACGGCGCATTGGTCGGAGCAGAAGGCGATGGCAAGCGCATCAGCAGAGTCGGTCCAGGTGGTAAGGTGACGACGCTCACTGAAGGCATCGGTGGCATGCCCTTGATGGCACCAAACGACCTCATTGTCGATACCAAGGGCGGCATCTACTTCACCGATCCCGGACCAAGGCCCGTGGTCGCAGGCCGCAAAGCCTACGTCTATTACCTGCCCCCAGGCGCCAAAGAACCGCGCGTCGTTGATGACGAAATGACTCGGCCCAACGGTCTTACATTGACCGGCGATGGCAAGACTCTGATTGTCGATGACACGGTAAGCGAGACGGTGTTCGCCTTTGATGTGCAGACGGATGGTTCGCTCAAGAACAAACGGGCCTTCGCGCATATGCACGACGTGAAGGCGGGTGCCGAAAGCGGAGCGGACGGAATGGTGATCGACCGTCACGACCGCATCTATGTAACTTCCGCCGTTGGACTCCAGGTATTCGACTACAAGGGACAGTATCTTGGCACCATCAAGATCCCCCGCCAGCCAGCGAATGTGGCATTTGCCGGACCAGGGAAGAAGACGCTTTACGTCACCGCCCGGGAGGGACTATATCGCTTGACGATGCTGTCGCAGGGCCCCCAGCGATTGGGAAAGTAAATCCAGGGCCGCGCGGGATCGTCATCGCCACGCCGGGAACTCACGGATGATCCGTGATCACTGATCACTCATATGATTGATTCGGGCCAGATTACTCAAACAGAGTGGGTTGTGCCTGTATCGGCGCATCCGGAAGTGATCCGTAGCGACGAGCGTGCCCTCCATTGAGATCACGCAACCGTGAATTGTCGAATCTAATCTGTTGAAAGACCACTCCCACCAGGCGTGGCGGGCAGCCCGCAAAAGTTCGAAACGCGTCCACGATGGGGAGCCACTACCCGGCCTGGCCCCCTCGATGTTCAATCGAGGTCCATCGCGGCCTTCAGCCCCTCGTCTACTTCTCGAAGGGACTCAAGCGGCAAAGCGCCGATCCGCTTGGTCATCTTGGCACGGTCCAGCGTGGTTACCTGATGGCAGACGGCGAAGCTCGTCTTTGGTAGACCAGCAACACCGCCCGAAAGTTCTATTATGGTAGGTCCGCGCTTACCCTGCGAAGAGGAGGTGGAGACCGGGACTACGATGATGGACCTCCAGCCGAGAGTTTGGTTGAAACCGTCGTGAGACACCAGGATCACGGGACGCCGGCCCGTCTGCTCCGATCCTGACCGTGGGACAAGATCGGCCCAGTAAACTTCACCGCGCTTCATCTGGTTGTCTTCCCGGTTTTAACCAAGTGCTCGATTCCGGCCGACTCCAGATCGACGTCGAGATCGAGAGGTGTTCCCGCCATTTCGTTCGCGTAGGCCGCGATCGCGTCCAACCTTGCCTGACGGGACTGTTGCCGGAGCCACACATCGACTGCCTCACGCGCCAGAGTCGTGGCCGGGACCTGCGTCCGTTCGGCCTCCGCCCTGAGACGCAGGTAGGTCTGCTCCGGCAGGGGCAGGTGAAAGTTCTTCATTAATTGACTCCTTCTCCTAGTGTGGCATGATAAAGATGGCAGATTATGATGGCACGGGTGGAGTGGCAGGCGCTGGGCTTTGGCGGAGAGGTGAATGGAAGCCATGGTTTCCGGGGAGCCACAGCCCGCCACTATTGACTCCGCGGCGGCTCTCCGCCGGTGGAGTCCCGCCGCCCCCATTATGCTCGCTTCCCCATCTTCTGCGCGGGCCGGCGCCTTGCCTGAATCCGAGAGCCTCGGCGATGATCGCCGTCGCCAAGCTATTGATGCTGACGCCCTCATACTCGGCTTCACCGGCTTTCGGCCAGCCTCTTTGCACACTTCCAGGCAATTGCGCAGCGCTTCCCGGCCCTTCGCGAATCGCCTCTTGGATCGTCTGCCGTCGGACATGCATCCCGGGATGTCCTGGCGATCGGGAAACCCCGGGTTCTCCGCTAAGTGAACACCATGGGGGTTGAACGTCACTTTGACGGCAGGCGCCCAAGCATGACTTGTGGCCTCCCACGCCGAATTGGAGCCGTGAGTCTGACGAGACACTGGCGAGAAGCATCAGAGACGCGCAACGCGTCAAGTGAACAGTTTTGGGCATAGCCCTCCCTTCGTCAGCCGGAACCGTAAAGAAGAACACGGTATGCTCGAACAAGCGAGCAGCAACTTTCGTCTTCTTTGAAACGAAACGGACACGTGTCGCATCGTTGCTTCGTACGGAGTCTCAATTAACAAATGAAAATGATACGGGCCTGCCTCCCTTTTATCCTCGCGGCATCAGCGGTCGCGCAGTTGACCGAGGATCAGCGGGTTTCAGACTTCCTCCATCTGGCTGGCCTTTACGCCAAGCAATACGCGCCCTATGAATGGAAGCGTGAGACGCAGGGCTTTGATCTGCTCAACGTGGGTCCGTGGGTGGATCGCGCCAAGAAGGCGAAGACCGACCTTGATTTTTACGAAGTCATGGTCGAGTACGTCGCTTCCTTGAATGACGCCCATGACGGCTATCAGCTCCCGTCCAACTTCGTGGCCCGGCTGAATTTTGTCGTCGACCTCTACGACGGCAAGGCACTGGTCGACTTCATCAACCGTACGCGGCTTCCGGCCACGGAGTTTCCTTTCCGCATCGGGTACGAGTTGGTGTCGATCGACGGTGTCCCGGTGGAAGATCTCCTCAAGCAGCTCAACAAGTACTCGATCGCGGCCAACCCCCGCTCCACCAGACGTTTCGCGGCCAACTACCTCACAGTACGTCCGCAGGCGCTCATGCCACACGCCACCGATGTGGGAGACATTGCGCGGGTCGTGATGCGGCGCCTTGATGGCGTATCCGAAACCTATACGATCCCGTGGACCAAGACCGGGTTGCCCCTGGTGAACATTGACCGTGTGCCCACACCCTCCGGCTTCAAAGCCCGGAGAGCGGCAGCGGATGCCGGGGACTGGCGATCTTTGCTCCGCGATCTCCAACACTGCGAAGTGGACCGCCGCGCCATCAACGGCTTCGGAGCGCGAGCCCCGATCTTTGACATGCCGGCCGGTTTCGAGCAACGCCTCGGCCGCGCGGGCACGGACTTTTTCTTCTCCGGCACGTTCCGGGCCGGCGGTTTGCGGATTGGCTTCCTGCGCATCCCGAGCTATGCGCCACCCAGCGCTAACGCCGCCTTTAACCAACTGGCCGGTGAGGTCGCTTTTTTCCAGGCGAACACGGACGGCTTGATCATCGACGACATGCGCAACCCGGGCGGGTCCGTCGGTGTCGTGAATGTCTTTCTGCAACTTCTGATGCCCACCAAGTTCCGGACCGTTGGCTTCGAAATTCGCGCCACCTCGGACTGGGTAGTGGAAATCTCCTCGGCAGTTGAGTCAGCCCGTGCGCAAGGAGCCGAGCAGTGGGAAATTGCGCTGCTGGAACAGATCAAGACGCAGTTGGTGGAGGCCAACGCCAGCAACCGCGGGCGCACGGGCCCGATCCCCCTTGATGACCTCTCGCTTGACCGGGATCCGGTGAGGGACCCGCAGGGCCGGTTGTTTTCCTACAGTAAACCACTTATGGTGCTCATTGATGAGCTCTCGGCGTCCGGCGGCGATCTGTTCCCCGCCACCATCCAGGACGCCAAGCGCGGCATTCTCTTTGGGTACCGGACCATGGGCGCCGGCGGAAACGTAGTGGGCGCTCTGGCCGGTCCGTACTCGGAGGGATTCACCACCATCACCCAGAGCTTGATGAGCCGCCAGGACAACGTGGTCACGTCGGACTTTCCGGCCGCACCCTACGTTGAGAACATCGGAGTCCGCCCCGACATTGAAGCAGACTACATGACACGCGACAACCTGCTGCAAAACGGGCGTCCTTTTGTGGATTCCTTCGTCGCGGCGATGATTGACCACATTCGCAGGAGCCAACAGTAGCCATGAGAATCAAAAACGCCGGTCTCATTCTTCTTGCCAGTCTGGCGCCCGTCTGCTTCGGCCAATTGACGCCGGAGCAAAAGGTAGAAGACTTCAAGGTTCTCACCGCGCTCTATTCCAAGCAATACGCTCCCTACGAGTGGAAGAAACAGGCGCTCGGCTTTGACATGCTGCGCACGGGGCCTTGGCTTGACCGCGTGCGGCAATCGAAGGACGACCTCGATTTCTACGAAATCTGCGTCGAATACGTCGCTTCGCTGCAGGACACGCACGATTCGTTCTCCCTCCCGTCGGACTTCTTTGCCACTTTGAACCTTGGCCTGGATATTTACGACGGGAAGGTGCTGATTGAAGGCATCAACCGCGTGCGGCTTCCGCTCGCGCGCTTTCCCTTCGTGGTTGGTGACGAAGTGGTCTCTGTGGACGGCGTCCCGGTAGAGCGGCTGCTTGAGGATTTTGCCAAGTACGCCAGACAGGGCAATCTGCGCAGCACGCGAAGGATCGCCGCGGCCCGCATCGCCGGCCGCCCGCAAAGCCGGATACCACATGCGCCGGATGTGGGCGAATCAGCCACGGTGGTGATCCGCCGGATGAGCGGCGTCGAAGAGACCTACACGCTGCCATGGACCAAAACCGGCACGCCGCTTACCGTAGGCCCAGTGCCGTCGCCCAAGCAAACCGCCGCAGTGCGCCCCGCCTTGAACGAAGACTATGAGCCTGCCGAAGAGCCCACCCCAGACTATGAGAAGGCTTGGCGCGATGTTCAGCATGCCGGCGTCAGTGAGCCGCACGCGTTAGTCGGCTATGGCGCCCGCAATCCCATATACGCCCTGCCGGCCGGCTTCACCGTGCGCCTTGGCACGTCGGCGGCGGATTTCTTTTTCTCCGGCACCTATCAGAGTGGCGGTCAACGCGTCGGCTACATCCGCATCCCCAATTACGGATCCCTGTCCCCGGTCGTGCTAGCTCAGTTTGAGCGCGAGATCGCATTCTTTGAGGCGAACACAGACGGGCTGGTGGTGGATCAGATGCGCAATCCTGGCGGCTTCCTCTGCTTTGGGGAAAACGTCGTCGCGCGCCTCACGCCCGGCGAGTTCCGTCCGGTTGGGTACCAGCTTCGCGCCACGCGCGCACGGCTTGTGGGTTTCCACAACGCCCTCCAGAACGCCCGCGCCGCAGGTGCCGATCAGTGGATCATCGATCTCTACGAGAGCCTCTACAACCAGATGAATCAGGCGTACTCGGAGAATCGTGGCCTGACAGGATCTCTCCCGTTGTGCGGTCCAAGCATGACGCGACAAGCAGCCACCGATGCAGCCGGCCGCTCCATCGCCTACACCAAGCCGTTGCTGATGATCATCGACGAGTTCTCTACGTCGACGGGGGATTCGGTGCCCGCCATGCTGCAGGACGCGGGCCGTGGCATCCTGTTTGGGTGGCGCACCAACGGCGCCGGCGGAACCAATACTAGCTTCGCCACCGGAGCCTATTCGGAGGGCTTCACCGGCATGACGCTGGGGCTGATGACGCGCAAGGGCCCCATCGCGACGCCCGAGTATCCGGCCGAGCCCTTCATCGAGAACATCGGAGTGCGGCCGGACATCCAGGTCGACTACATGACGCGCGATAACCTGCTGCAGCAGGGCCGGCCGTTCGTGGCGGCGTTTACCGAGGCCATCGTCAACGCCATTCGCACGGGCGGGAAGTAGACTTCGGACGAGACAGGGGCGACTATACAATGAGAGTTACCCCTTGCCTCCCCAAGTCTCCACTGTCGTCAAAGTAGCGGAAGCCGATTTTCCCACGCGCTTCGGCCATTTCCGTATCTGCGGGTTCCGCTCGGGTGAGGAAGAAGCTATTGCCATCGTGATGGGCGATCTCGCCTCGTCGCCGCCGCTCGTCCGCATCCACTCGCAATGCATTACCGGTGACGTGTTCCACAGCCTGCGCTGCGATTGCCGCGCGCAACTGGAGTTGGCGCTGGCGATGATTGCCGCCGAAGGGCGAGGCATGGTGATCTACGAAAACAAGGAAGGCCGGGGCATCGGCCTCGTCAACAAGATCCGCGCGTACGAGTTGCAAGACCAGGGCGCGGACACGGTGGAGGCCAACGAGCGGCTCGGATTTGACGCCGATCTGCGCGACTACGAGTTGCCCGCCGGCGTGCTGCACCGGCTCGGCGTCACCTCGGTCCGGCTGCTATCGAATAACCCGGAAAAGATCGACGCGCTGGAGCGAGCCGGGGTCCGCGTCACTGAGCGCGTGCCCTGCCAACCGGAGTCTGAAGAGGCCTCGGCCCGCTATCTCGCCACCAAGAAGGAAAAACTTGGGCACCTGCTCGAGGGATTCTGAAGCCTTTCGGCACCCGCCGATGCACGCGCCATGATGTACTGGTTCTAGATATGAAGCTTGCTCTGGCGGCGCTGGTGCTCGGCGCGGCGTCCATAGTCCCGGCGCAGACCGTCACGGGAACCATCTTCGGCGTAGTCGTGCCGGGTGGCGCCACCGTGACAGTGAGCGAAGCCTCGCGCGGTTTTTCCCGCTCCGCCGTGTGTGACGCCACGGGCAACTACCGGTTCGCCGGCCTCGCCCCGGGCCGCTACGCCGTCAACGCCGCCGCTCCCAAACTGGCGTCCGCCACCGCGCGTGTCGAGCTGAACGCGGACGGCCGCCTGCAGCTCAATTTTGACCTCTCCTCCAACGCCGCCGTGGAAGTGCGCGAGACGTTGAAAGCGGTCGACCCCGAATCGCCCGCCCTCGGCTTCACGCTCGATCGGGACCGTATCGAGAAACTCCCGCTCAATCGGCGGGACTTTCTCCAGCTCAGCCTGCTCCTCCCCGGCGTGTTGCCGCCCGTGCAGGATTCCGAGCTCTCCAGCGGCGGCTCCTTTGCCATGCACGCCGGCGGCGCGCGCGAAGAGTTCAACAACTTCACGCTTGATGGCGCGGACAACAACGATCCATACATCAATCGCTTCGTCCTCCAGCCGTCGCTTGAGTCAATCCGCGAGTTCAAGATCCTGACCAACAGCTACAGCGCCGAGTATGGCCGCACCGCCGGTGCCCAGGTCAACGTAGTGACGCGCGGTGGGTCCAATGAATGGCATGGTTCGGCCTACGAGTATCTTCGCAACCGCGTTTTTGACGCCCGCAACTACTTTGACGGAGCCAATCGGCTGGGCTACACGCGCAATCAGTTCGGCGGCGCGCTCGGCGGCCCTGTGCGAAAGGATCGAGCCTTCTTCTTCGCCAACTACGAAGCCCTGCATGAGCGGCGCATCTTCTCGCGGCTGGCCGTCACTCCCACCGCTGCCGAACGCTCGGGCGACTTGTCGGCGCGCGCTCAACCGGTGCTCGATCCCTTCACGCGCCAGCCTTTCCCCGGCAACCGCATTCCGGCCGCCCGCATTCACCCGCTGGCGCCGCGCGTTCTCGAACTCTACAACCGCCCCGTCACCCCGCAACTACGCGAGGGTTCACACAACCTCATCACGCGCTATGACCATAACTTAAGCGCGCGCGATGCACTCACCGTTCGCTACGGTTGGGGCTCGCAAAATCTGCTCGAGCCGTTTGCGCAGGAGACCACCGACGTGCCCGGCTTCGGCAACTACTCCGATAACAACGGCCACAACATCGCCGCTCAGCATCAACGCGTATGGTCCGCCGGCACCGTGCAAACCACGCGCCTGGCCTACACCCGGAGCTTTCGCAATTCGCGACCGCTGAATCACCAGACCAACGTCGGCGCGCTTTTGGGGGTCAACTGGCTCAACGTCACGCCGCGCAGTTACGGCTACCCCACCATCAAGGTCACCGGCTACTCGCAAGTGGGCGACGCCGACAACCTGCCGCTTGAACGCACCACCGGTATCTGGCAGGCACACGAAGCGGTGGCGGTGCAGCGCGGACGCCACGCCATCAAGCTCGGCGGCGAATACCGGCGCGTTTCGACCGATGGATTCCTGGATTACTTTGGCCGCGGCTCACTCACCTTCTCCGGTGCGCTCTCCGGCGGCTCGCCCATTGCGGACTTGCTGCTGGGCTTCCCGTCCTTCGGCTTGCAATCGCAATTCGACAATCGCCAGAGCCTGCGCACTTCCGCCTACGATCTCTTCGTGCAGGATGACTGGCGCATCACACCGCGACTCAACCTTAGCCTCGGCCTGCGCTATGAGTTCAACTCGCCGCCCATTGATCCGGCCGATCGGATGTACATCTTCAACCCGTCCACCAATCGCTTGAATCAGGTGGGTACAAATGGCTTCACGCGCTCCGGGCTGCGGGCTGACCGCAACAATTTCGCTCCGCGCCTGGGCCTCGCCTGGACGCCGCGCCCGGGTTGGGTGGTGCGCGGCGGCTACGGGCTGTTCTATGACTCCAGCATGCTCGTCATCAACTCGTCGCTTTACTTCAACCCGCCGCTGTTCACCGTGCGTGCCTTCTTCCCCACGGCCACGTCGCTCATCACGCTGGCCGACCCGTTTCCCGTCCGCGGCGGCATCACTCCGCCGGCGTCGCCCAACACGATTAGCCCGGATATCGTGGCCGGCAGCCTGCACCAGTGGAATCTCACCGTGGAACGCCAGCTTTCAAGCGCGATGACGCTCACCGCCGCCTATGCCGGCTCCAAAGGCACTCACCTCACGCGGTCCCGCGATCTTAACCAGGCGCGGCCGGGCGCGGGTAACGTGGCGCTGCGCCGCCCCAATTTGGCTTACGGCGGCATCTTCTTTAGCGAGTCCACCGGTAACTCGAATTTTCACTCCATGCAGTGGAACCTTGACCGTCGGCTGGCGCGCGGCTTCTCGGTGATGACTTCTTACACGTGGTCTAAGTCGATCGACGATACATCGGCTTTCCTTGGCACGCGTCCCGATAAGAACTTCCCGCAGGACAGTTTGAATTACTCGGCTGAGCGCGCGCTGTCCAGCTTCGACATGCGCCACCGCTTTGTCACTGCTCCGCTCTGGGCTTGGCGGGGCTTTGAGTTTCGCGGCATCTTCACGGCGCAAACCGGGCAGCCCCTCACGCCGCTGCTACGCCTGGATAACTCCAACTCCGGAAATTCCGGTAACATCTTCGGCAATGACCGGCCTGACGTTCTCCGCAACCCGCGCCTTGCGACGCGCACTCCGGAACGTTGGTTTGATACCAGTGCTTTTGCTATCGCGCGCCCATTCACCTTCGGGAGCGCGGGCCGTAACATCGTCACCGGGCCGGGCTACATCAACCTGGACGTGGGCTTATCGCGACGCTTCCGGCTCACCGAGCGGATGCACCTTACTCTCGACGCTCAGGCGTTCAATCTCTCCAATACCGCCCATTTCGATATGCCCGAGCGCTATGCCGACGAACCCGCCCTCTTCGGTCGCATTCTTTCCGCCAAAGCGCCCAGGCAGATTCAGTTCGGACTCCGGTTGGGATTCTAACAGCCGATTCCTGACCAACAGTAAAGTCCGCCCCCTCCCTGCCCCATTTCACAGGCTTCGGGTTTACTTCAATCATACGCAGTTCAACCGCATCGATCGACCCTGAGCGTCGCGAGTCTGACCGACCCGAGGCCCACCAACCTGGCCTCGGAAACTGGCAATCGAACGGGCTTCGGCGCAGTTACCTCGGTGCGGCCTGCGCTAGGCTGAGTGGAGATGTGTACCGTCTACTTCGACGTTGATACGCAAATCGACTTCGTTCTCCCGGCGGGCTCACTCTACGTGCGGGGCGCCGAATGCCTCTTGCCCGTGGTGGCGCGGCTGCACGAGTTTGCCGCCTCACGCGGGGCCCTCGTGCTCTCCACCGTCAGCGCGCATTGCGAAAACGACAGCGAGTTCAGCGACTATCCGGCCCACTGCGTTAGAGGGACAGCGGGCCAGCGCAAGCCGGATTGCACGCGGCTTTCGTCCGTGGTCACCTTGCCTGAAGGACCCGCGATGCCACCGGGCTTGGGCGGAGTCCAGCAAGTACTGGTAGAGAAGAGCTCAGTAGACTGCTTCACGAATCGGAACCTGACGCGATTGCTGGCCTCCCTGGGCGTGTCCCATTGCGTTGTGTATGGCGTGGCCACTGAAGTCGCCGTCCGCCACGCCGCCCTGGGCCTCTTGCGGCTCGGATATCGGGTCACACTGGTGGCGGACGCGATTCAGGGAATCAGCCAGCCCATCGTGAGGCGGACGCTGGCCGATTTCCAGAATCAAGGGGGAGCGCTGCTCGAAAGTACTGCCTTGATGTTATCCAACCAGCCCCCGATGTACGGGACCACGGTACGGTAGTCCTTCTGTCAGAAAGTACCTTGCTGCATCCGGCAAAAGCCGCAAAACTTCCTAAGGAAGTTATCTGAGCTGGTTGGCTTTGCTACCAGCCTCGGGTCGCTCATAGAACTGAGCACTGGAGCCGCATGGATCGAGTCGAATTTGACTATTGGAAGCCGCGCGATGTAGCTCGCCTACTCTCGCTAGTAGAGGCCGAGCGCCGGTATTTTCAGGAGATGATGGCCATGCTGCCCGTGGGCGTGGCGCTGCTCTCCCCCGGTCTCGATCTGACGATGACCAACCGCGCATTCCGGCGCATGTTGGGCATTGAGCGTGAAAGCGTGGGTCTGCGCAAGCTTGATGACTTGCTCGGGATGCCCAGCCTGTCCGATCGTGTGAACGAGACGATGGCCTCACGAACATCGCGATCGGTGCTCAGTCCAAATACCGAAACGCCCGCCGGAAAACGGACCCTGCTCTTGTCGCTCCAGCCCTTCCGCGAGTGGGACGACGAGAGTGCACCCGAGATCCTGCTCACACTCGAAGATGTAACCGAACTGGTGGGCAAACAGCATGCCGCCATTGAAAGCGCCCAAGCGCCCCCGCGCGAAATTGAAGCAGCCGCGCCTGCGCCGCTGCCGCCTCCGCCTCCACCCACGCCGGCCATGGCTGCCGCGTCGGCCATCATCATGGCCAAACTGGCGCCCGCCCCACCAAGTTGGCCTCATGCGCTATCCTGGCGCGCCGACGCTGCCAGCATGCGCCTGGAATCCGTGGAAATTCCGCCGGCCTTCGCCGAGGCGGGCCTGCCTCCGGATGCCTGGCGAGTGGGTGCCGATTTCTGGTCGGGCCGTGTGGTCTCCGCCCACCTTCCCCTGGTCAAGTCCTTTTACGAACAAGTGCTGGCCGGAACGCCGCTGCACTCGATCGAGTACCGTGCCACTACCGTAAGTGGCGGACGTGCCGTATGGCTGCGTGACGTCGTCCGCGTTATCCGTGACGAGTCCGGTGGAATCGCCCATCTGGAAGGCTCCACCACCGAAGTGACTCAACTGCGCCAACGTGAGGACTCCATTGCCCAGTCCCACAAGATCGATGCGCTCACCCGCTTGGCCGGCCGGGTGGCCCACGAATGCAACAACCTGCTGACGATCCTCGGCGGTCATGGCGAAGAACTCCTGCATTCCCTGTCTCCCGATAATCCGCTGCGCGCCAATGCTCAGGAAATCCTGACCGCTGGGGACCGGCTCAGCGCCTTCACCCAGCAGCTCAGCACCTTCGTCAAGCATCCTAGCCCGGACTCGACCATGATCGCGATAGACGCCCTTGTCGGCGAGTATCGCGACGAGTTGCGCCAACTACTGCCCTCGTCAGTACGGCTCGTCGTCAATCCGGCCGCGCCGGCGGCGGTCGCGATTGGCGACCCGGCCCTGCTGGTTCATGCCCTGCGCACCTTCGCCCTCCGCGGAGCCGAAGCCATGCGTGGCGAAGGCACGCTTGCCGTGGAAACGAGTACCGTGGTGGCGGCCGACCCGACTGCCGCCAGTCGCGCCACGATGGCGCCCGGCCGCTATGTGCAGGTCGCCGTCCGCGACACCGGGCACGCCATTCACCCCGACCTGCTCCAACAGATTTTCGAGCCCCCAACGGGCGAAGAGAGGCCGCGGCACAACTTGGCGGCCATCTACAAGTCCGTTCGCGAGATGGGCGGCGACCTAACAGTGACCAGCGAGTTTGATCGCGGCACTTGCTTCACGATCATGTTACCGCGCGCCGCCGACGTGCAGCCCGCCAGCGCGGTGCCTCCCGGTCCGGCTGCTGCCACGCCTGCCGAGCCTCTTGCGGCGCCTGCGCCCGCGCGGCCTGAAACAATCCTGGTGGTGGAGGACGAAGCAGGCATTCGCGGTCTGATCAAACGGATTCTCGGACGCCAGAACTACGAAGTCATCGAGGCCTCCAACGGCAAGCAGGCTCTTGAAATCGCCCGCCAGCACGCTGGACCCATCGACATGCTGCTCACCGACGTGGTGATGCCGGAAATGGGCGGGTTCGATCTTGCCAATCTGTTGCTCAAGGAACGGCCCAACACCAGGGTGCTATTCATCTCTGGCTACACAGGGCTGGCAGGCTTCGATCCTTCGCAGTTGCCCGCCGGATCGGGCTTCCTGCAAAAGCCGTTCACGCTGAACGCGCTGCTGGCCAAGGTGCGCGAAGTATTCGCTCCGGAGGCGGGCAAGCCGCGTGCCTAAAGCACGACGCGCACGTCGCCCTCGCGCCGCGTTACGCGTTCGCGATCGAGAAACTCGAGCAACGGGATGGCATACTTGCGGCTCACGCCGGTCCATTCCTTGAAGGCGGACACCGCGAAAGTCTCGCCCCGGTGCGCAGCCAGAATCGCCTTCAACGAGTCCAGGGCCGCTGGATGATAGACCAGCTCTTCGCTGATGCGGATGAGACGCTTCTGCCGGAACAGGATCTGCAGCAGGCTGCGCGCGCGCACCGGATCCACGCCGCTGGCCGTCAGCACTTCGGCCATCGACGGCACAGCCAGGCCCGCCTGCTCGAAGGCGCCGACAATCTTGGCGAATGCCGCCTCCTCGTCCTGCTCAAGGCGCAAGCGATGCGTGCGCAGCCGTAGCGTTTCACCCTCGGCCACCACGGTGGTGGATTGCGCCAGCAAAGCGTCGATCAGGAAATCGGGCGCGCCGGCCAATTCGCGCGCACGGAAAAGCTCCTTGGGCAAGCCAGGCTGCAGCGGTTGCTCCCGATGGTGAGCGGCCACGCCGGCGTGCAGCCGCTCGAGGCGCGCCTTCAGCCAATCCCGTCCGATTAGCCACTTCACTGGCGTGGAGAGCATGGCCAATCGGCTCCCCGTGGCGGCTACGGCGGCTTCGATTTCCGGCGTCACCAGCCCGGTGTGCCGGATTGCGCCGGCGATGTCGAGCCCGAACTCCGCATCGTTCACCGCCAGTTCCAGCCGCCGGGCGGGAGTCGCCGCAGCCAGATCCGCCAGGCGTGTCGCCAACTCTGCTCGCTTGAGCCGGCGCGGCTCGGTTGGGAAGCCAATCACCCGCCCCCCGCCGATAGTAACCACTGGCGAAATCTGCCGCAGGATGAAGCGGTCCCCCGGCAGCAAAACCAACGGCGTGGCCAGCTCAATCCGTGCCAATGCGCGGCCTCCGGGCTGGATGGCAAGCGAGCCGGCGCCGGCCAACTTGACGTGCGCTTCGGTCTCGGCGGTCCACGCGTGAAAATGCACGGGCGCCCGATGCTTGAGCGGCTTGGCCGAAGCCAGCAACTCCACTTCGCAATCCACCACGCTCCAGGCTCGCAGGCGATCCGGCTCAATCACCGTGAGGCCGCGGGCCAGTTCAATAGCCTCCACTCCTGCCAGATTCATAGCCGTGCGCTGTCCGGCGAACGCCCGTTTGGTGGCCGCGCCATGCACCTGCAGCCCGCGCACGCGGAGCCGCAGCCCGCGCTCGGCTACTTCCACCTCCTGCTCCAGCGAAACCGATCCGGAGATCAGCGTACCGGTCACGACGGTGCCAAAACCTTTCATCGCAAACGAGCGATCGATCGGCAAGCGCAAGTGACCAGCGCCGCTCTTGACCGTTACCGACTTGGCCTCGGCAGCCAGCAGCTTCTTCAACTCCTCGATGCCCTCTCCGGTGCGGGCGCTCACCGCTACCACCGGCGCCTTCTCCAGAAATGAACCGGTGACGAATTCGTCCACTTCGAGTCGCACCAGATCCAGAATGTCGCGATCTACCAGATCGGCCTTCGTCAGGACGACAATGCCGCGCCGGATGCCCAGCAGCCGGCAGATGTCGAAATGCTCGCGCGTCTGCGGCTTGATCGACTCATCGGCGCCCACGACGAAAAGCACCATATCGATCCCGCCGGCTCCGGCCAGCATGTTCCGCACGAAGCGTTCGTGGCCCGGCACGTCAATGAACCCGAAGCGGACGCCATCTAGCTCGAGGTGCGCGAATCCCAGATCGATAGAGATGCCCCGCCGTTTCTCTTCTTCCCATCGGTCCGTCTCGATGCCGGTCAGGGCGCGCACCAGCGCGGTCTTGCCGTGGTCGATGTGTCCTGCCGTCCCGACGATGATATTGGTCATGAACCTCTCCCAAACGTGGCCCAGGTCAACGATTCACTTCCCAACGGGCCCCGCGTCCGCGGCCCACGAGTCGAACCCTGCGAGACTTCTTCATTTCCGTCAGCACTTTCCTGATAAGCTGCGAACTGGCCGAAGGCAAAAGTGCCGCCAGATCGGATAGGGCGAATTGATCCACTTGCTCCAGCACGGTTTGGCGAACCAGGCCAGTCTTGGCGGGCCGTGGCTCAGCCGATTCAATCCGGCGCCCGAACTCCTTATAAGCTGTTCGCAGCATGCCCAGAAAGAAGTTCCACCAGGGAACGATCTCGTTCTTTCCTTCGTGCCAGTCCTGTGAGCACAATTTCAGAGCGCGATAGTATTCTTCCCTGCTGTCCTCCACCACTTTCTCGAGGCTGATATAGCGCGCCACTTGAAAGCCATGTGACTGGAGCAGCAGCGCCGTGGTCAGTCGCGAAACGCGGCCATTGCCATTCCGAAAGGGGTGGACACAAAGAAAGTCAAACACAAAGGCCGCCACCACCAGCAGGGGAGGAACGCGTTCGTCCTCGCAGGCGAGGCGATACTTTGCGCATAACTGTTCAATGGCGGCCGGCGTTCGCTTGGCGGAGACAGGAACAAAGCGGGTGCTTCGGTCTCCGCTGGGTAGTATCTCGATGATTTCGTTGTCCCGTTTCTTCCACTCTCCCGCATCGCCGGGCGAAGCGCTCAAAGAATGCAAGTGAAGCAGGATATCGGGAGTGATCGACAGCGGACGCTTTCGAGCGTAGATCCAATTGAGCGCAGTCCGATACCCGGCAATCTCCTCTTCCGAGCGATCCCGCGGCTTGGCGCCTTCGATCACCAGAGGCCGCAGCCGGCCGGGAGCAACGGTAACCCCCTCGATCCGGTTCGACGATTCTACACTTTGGACAATGGCCTGTTCCCGCAAAACATCCAG
>JAYTKJ010000013.1:0-4402 GCA_043730365.1 Acidobacteriota bacterium
GGCCAGCGAGATCGTCTCGGTGGAAGGCCGCTGGGCGAGCACTGCCAACCTGCTTGGCAGACGGCGGTAAAGCAGTTCCACCAGGGGGCCGATAATCACCGCTTGGACTGGGACATCGAAGTTACGCTCCAGATTGACGTAGTCGCCACCGGGCAGTGGTATTCGCAGTTGCCAACAGGGACGGTCACCCGGACCAGGTTGCCGATACTCGCGGCCATTGAGCCGTGCCTGTAGACTGGTGAAACCGGCGTCAATGAGAGTCTTGCGCAGAGCCTCCCAGCAGCCGGGCTCATCCGGTGCCTTGTCCAGGGCGTTATCCAGCCCATGAAGAGCGATCTTCCCATCCATGATCCGCCTCAACCCGCCGCCAAACAGCGCGCGCCCGGCCAAGCCAAACTCGAAGTAACCCAGGTTCTGTACGCCAATCCAGGTGACCGAACCGAAGAGGACCAGAATGAGCCCGCCCAGCCGGTGCTCGCTCAGACTCTGCAGGAGAGACAGCACTGCGTACACGCCGCCCATCCCGTAGAGCACAATCACGACGCCGCGGTGCGTGAGGCCCTTTTCGAGCAGCTTGTGGTGAATGTGACTCCGATCGCCGGCAAAAATAGGCTGTCCCCTAACCCATCGGCGGCCGATTGAGAGCGAGACGTCCAGCAAGGGGATCGCCAGGGCCATGAGCGGAGCGGTCAATCCGAGCATCGTGGCAGACTTCTGCGACCAGATGACGCCGTAGCAGCCCAGTAGGAAGCCGATCAGCAGACTTCCGGAATCGCCGAGGAAGACGGAGGCGGGGTTAAAGTTGTACCGAAGGAAACCGAGGAGCGAACCCGCCAAAGGCAGCGTGGCCAGGGCCAGCGTTTGGTCACCATGAAGGAGCGCAGCCAGAAAGATCGTCAGCGTCGAGAACAAGCCCATTCCCGAGGCCAGGCCGTCCAGCCCGTCGATCAGGTTGAAGGCGTTGCAGCAGGCCAGGAGCCACACCACCGTGAGCACGGCCCCCAAGCCTTCATTGAGAGGGTGCCCGCTGATGCCGGTGATCCGCACGCCAGTCGCCACGGCGAGGACGGACCCGGCGATCTGGCCAGCGAGTTTTTGCCACGGACGCAGCCCCACCAGATCGTCTAACAGGCCAGTTGCGAAGATCAGTCCCGCACAGGGGAGCAGGCTGAGTGCCAGCAGTAAGCGATCTTCAAACACTGAACCACTTGACTGAGAGACGGCCAACAGAACCCCAAACGCCGCCGCGTAGGAAACTGCGATCGGGATTCCGCCGACGCGCGGGACTGCGCGCTCGTGGAATTTGCGTCCTCCATCGGGCCGGTCTACCCACCCGCGCAGGGCGAACGCGTCGCGCACCAGCGGCGTCAGCAGCAGCGAGACCACGAAGGCAAACGCGCTGATCCAAAGAATCGAAGCTAGGTCGACCATGAAACAACCTCCTCCACGTGGCTGAGTTTGCTGTAAAGCTCGAGAATCCGCCGGCCCATCAGATCCCGGCCGAAAAGGCTCCGGGCGCGTTCACGCGCCGCGTCCCCGAAGCGGCGGCGGAGAGCCGGATCGGCGGCGAGTCGCACCAGGGCCGTGGAAAGCGCGCCAGAATCATGCGGCGGCACCACGAAGCCCGTGCGCTCGTGCCTATTGATGGCTCTCATCCCGGTGGGCAGATCGGTGCTCACGACAGGGAGGCCAGCGCCCATGGCCTCAAGCTGGACCAGGCCGAACGCCTCGGACCGTTCGCAGGATGGCAGGCAGAACACGTCTGCGCGCCGATACCAGTTCAATAGGCCGGGATCGTCCAGCTGGCCGCACAACTCTACCCGGCTGCCTAGCCCCAGCCTGGCGATGCGAGCCTCGAGTTCGCCCCGTTCCGGGCCTTCACCGACGATCGCCAGACGCGCGGCCGGCAGCTGGCTCATGGCTTCAATCAGATAGTGGAAGCCCTTGTAGTAGGCCAGCCGGCCCACGGCCAGAATCAGGGGGGGCCCCTCCGGCGAAGGCAGGACTGGACGTTCGATGGCCAGATACGGCTCCAGTTCGATGCCGAACGGAATGACGACGCACTTGTGCTTCCAGCGCGCCAACACCGGGGAACCATCGAGCAGTTCCTGGCTACCCACGACGATGGCCTGTGCCCGGGCCAGCCCCATCGCCAACCACGGCCGGTACAACCAACGGAGCCTTTTTTGGCGCACGATGTCGCTGTGATAATGGATTACCAGTGGCGCCGGGTTACCGGAAATCAGATACTGCACCATCGCCAGGGGGTTCGGCTCATGCAGATGGACCACGTCAGCCTGGATGCGACGCAGGTATGCTCCCAACCCCCGTACCAGTGGTTGCGAGAATAGCGTGCCGCGGATGCCCAGGCGCGAAATTCTGACGCCGCCGACGATTTCATTGACAGAGCTTGGCCCATCGGCAGCCACCAACGCTTCCACCTCGATGCACGGCGAGAGGACTTCGCAAATGTCTTTCAGTGCCGTCTCCATCCCCCCCCAGTGCGGCGGATAGAATTTGCCGACATGCAGGACTTTCATTGGCGGATACCCCAGCTGAATACCCGAGGGACTGCGGCCGAGCGGGCAGCCTCGTTGGCCGCCAGGCAGGTCCCCGCCCCTGCGTAGAAAACACTCATCACCCGCCAGTTATAGGGCACTTCACCAAACATGGAGGCCAGCGCCAGACCCCACAAAGCGCCCAGCAAGCCCCAGGCAAACGTTCGAACCGCTGGCGCCGGGCAATGCCGGTGGATCGTGGTCAGACGCTTTCGGAGTTGAGCGAACATGACGATCCAGAGAATGACCCCGATCGGGCCGGCGTCATACCAAGCGGTGAGGAAAAAATTGTAAAGGCTGCGGCTCAACCCGGAGGCGATACGCGACAGATGCTCTTCTGCAATGAAGCGGTAACTCGAATGACCGTGGCCGACCAGCCAGTACGGATCAAGCTCGAACACCGGTGAGTTGAGCACGATCTCAATCCGGCTATGAGCCGACTGCTCAGTGGCGAAATTCCAGTCCGTCAGGGCCTCAAAGCGCGAAAAACTTGCTTGCCAGATCTGAGGCGCAAAAGCAAGCGAGCTGGTAATGGCAAACACGAGGGCCAGGCCGCCAATCATGACTCGGGACGAACCAAGTTTCTGCACCCGCGCGAAGGCCAACACGCCCGCCAGCCACGGAGCTCTCGAGGCGCTTAAGACCAACGCCACCAAGCTGGCCAGGAAAGAGGTTCCCGGTAGCCAGCCTGAGCGTTTGTTGGCGCCCAGTACTGCTAACGCCACCGAGCCGGCCACTACAACGTAAGCGCCGAAATTCACCGGATCTTCGGAGGCGCCAAAGCGAGCCGGATCCAACGAGCCAAAGAAGGCCGAGGCTCGGGGGATTGAGGCGGCTTGCGAGTAAGAACCGGTCCGCACGGCTTCGGCCACTTCGTAAACGGCGAAGCAGGCGGAAACCAGCAGCGAAGCGAGCATCAGGCGCGTCAACGAACCCACGAGCCGGAGCGCGTCGGCACCGCGGATTGTTTGCGGGATGAAGACCAGGAGCGCCGCATATTCAGCCCATTTAAGGTAGTAGAGGGCGCTGATCATACTTTGATCACTGTCGAGCCGCCCCAGGTTGGCCATGGCCACTAGTGGATAAATCACCAGCAACCAAAGCACGGCAGTTGGATACGCGCCGCGGGTTCGTGCCCCACTGCGCATGGTCGCCAGCAACCAGGCCACGCCCAGAGCGACAATGATCGGATCATCTCCGGACAGGAAAAGCCCCTTGGTGGAAACCTGTTGTGCGCCGATGAAGTCGCGCGTGACGCGCACCACGGGAAATATCGGAGACGTGACCGCCAGCAATTGCACTAAGCGGATCGGCTGCGTGGCGGCCAGCCACAACGCGGGTGCCAGGCTGAGCCAGAGTATGAACGGTGAAGTTAGCGCATAGCCAAGGAGAATCAAGCCCGCCGTGGCTACGGCCGTCACCACGGTTATCTCGCCGCGGACCGCGTCCGTTCGGCGAGGTCGCGCCTGCAAGCTCAAACGGGATCCGGCTTTTTCGACTGTCGAAGTACTCTGCATTCTTCCTCTCCTCTAAGCGGTCCGGTGGCCGAGCCGGAGCAGACTGAAGCCCAACTGATTCCGACAAAAGTGGGCGCCGACAATGATGCATATGGTGAGGTTTATTGCCACAAAGCGCTCCCATTCATGAAGCAACACATGGCGGGCGAGGATGGGGGTCAGACTGGCCAGCGCAACCACCGCGAGCCCGTCGCCGACCTCGCGGATGCGCCACAACCGACGGTGAGCCGGCCCAGTCCCTCCCTGCCAACCTGCAACTACCAGTCCCAGCAGATAGCCCGCCAACATAGCCAGCGGTACGCTGTGCATGCCCAGCCAACGCGAGAT
>JAYTKJ010000014.1:0-27574 GCA_043730365.1 Acidobacteriota bacterium
GCCGCCCGCTCGGCCGCATAGGCGGTGCCGTTCGGATTGAACATCGCTTCCAGCGGCGGCAGACCCAGACGGATCAACGCCCCGGTGGACGCTCCAAAGCCCTTGAGCAAAAGGCGTCGTGATAGCGGCTTATTTGGCATACGCGAACTCCTCGAGAAACCGATCGGACGTAACCACACCCAGGATTAGCTCCTGAAACCGGAAACCGCTCCGCCGGAACCGATCGAATATCGCATCGATCGCCGGCTGGTCGGCCGCAGTCTCCTGTCGATTCATAGCATATCGAAAGTATTGCTTCACCACACAGCGCTGGCAGACTGGGCTCTCGGCCAGGATCCGTCCCGCTTCGGCGGCGTTGCGGAAATCCGAGTCGGGCAAGCCCACAATGTGGGCGGTAGTGTCCACGGGAATCTCCACCGGCAGGCCTTCGCGGCGGACGTTCTTCTTGTTCTTTTCCACGCGCGGAAACACCAGCGCCACCTGATTTTCGCGGAAGCGCCCGATGGCGTCAAACTGCTCGAGACCGAAACCGATCGGGTCCACCAGCCGGTGGCACGCCGCGCAACTGGGGTTCGAGAGATGAATGCTCAGGCGCTGCCGATTGTTCATCGGCCGGTCATCCATAATCGCCGGTAGAGTCGTGTCCACGCCGGGCGGGGGTGGCGGCACGATTTGACACAGGAAATGCTCCCGGATGAACAAGCCACGTTCGGTGGGCGAAGTTTCTTCCGGCTTGCTGGTCATCGTCAGGAAGCTGGCGTGGCCCATCACGCCCGCGCGCCGCGAACCGACGGGCAGCTTCGTCTGGGAGAACTCGCGCTCGGGCGAGGCGAGGCCGTAGAGTTGCGCCAGGCTTGCGTTGACAAAGGTGTAGTCGGCGCGAAAGAACTCGCGGAAATCCTGATTGGTCCAAACCAGATGTTGGAACAGCCGGCTGGTCTCTTCCGTCATCGCCGCAGCCAGTTCAGTGCCGAACTCCGGAAACAGACGGCGCTCGCGAATCGCGTTGCGCACGCGGTCAAAACGCAGCCATTGGCCGGCGAATTCGTCCAGCGCGCCGCGCGATCGTGGGTCGGCCAACATCCGCTTTGACGCGGCCTTGAGCTGTCGTGCGTCGCGCAGCAGCCCGGCGTCGGCGAGCCGCGTCAACTCGCGGTCCGGCTGCGTGTTCCACAGCAGATAGGAGAGGCGGCTCGCCGCGCCGTAGGAGCCCGGCTCGGAGCGAAACAGGAAATCCGGCGATTGCAGCATCGCCTCAACCACCATTTGCGCGCCTGCCCAGAAATCGCCCGTGCGCTTGGCCTCGCCAGCCTGCAGCTTCAGGAAACGCGCGGCTTCCTCGTCGCTCAGCGGACGCCGAAACGCGGCCTTACCGAAGGAGCGCACGAAGCGGCCGGCGCAAGCGGCGTCCGTAGTTTTGCAGGCCGCCAACTCGCGCAACCGGCCGGACCGTGCGGCGTTGCGGGCCAGCCTCGCGGCGGCATGAGCGTAAGCCTCGGCCAGTAGGGGCGAGATCGATTGGCCCTCAGCCGAGTTGGTGAAGCCCTGTACGAAGTCTTCGCTCGGGAACTGGCGCGCCGGCTGGGTCTGATCGCCCAGCAACTCAGCCACGGTCTGGTTGTACTGGCCGTGCGTCAGCCGCCGCAGCACGCTCTGCCGGGCGTGCGGAGCGTCGGCCGTAGCCGCGCTGAGCGAGGGAAGCTTGGCAATCCATGCGAGCACCGCCGCCTCATCCGCACTCCCGCGTTTGATGCGTTCGCCGCCCGGATGCGCGAGGCGCGCCGTAGGCATTTGAATCAATCGTGACGCACCGGGCTTGACACGATCGATCAGCGGCTCAAGCGAACGGACGAACGCCGTCTCGCCTGCTTCCTCGGCCGGGAACTTCAGCCGCGTGCTAGATGCCACGCCGTTATCGTTGTGACAACCCTGGCACTGCGCCTTCGCAAAGACTTCGCGAATCTCCGGCGGCAGCGTGGCGGCAGTGGCCGCGCCCACGGTAAACAGAACTGCGCCGGCGATTCTCAACACACCACTATTCTAGTTCAGGATTTGGAAACCGGCGGATGCGAAGTGCTGGTCAAAGGTGAAGGCCCGCTTGATGGAGAAACGATTCATGATGGCGAAGCTCACACAGTCCACCGGACTCGCACCTGAGCCACCGTGCTTGTGAAATAACCGCCAGCCCTCCGCTTGCAGAATCGCATCCACATGGATGATCTGCCCCAATGCGCCGCGTTCGGCTTCCAAAAGGAAATGCAGTGCCGCTGACAGAAAGCCCCTGGTCTGAAGGAACTGAACGGTTTCGTTGATCACTAGCGCCGAAGTCGTGCGGGATGCTGTTTCGCGCACTGCCTCGCGGGCGCGCCGGGCGTGTTGGTCGTTTCTAATAACGGTTGCTATGTAGAAGCCGCTGTCGACGAAAACCGTCATAGCCTGTAGATGCTTGATGCAATAACTTCATCCACTTCGGTCGAGCAACCAGGGTCCCCTTCGACCAATCCCCGAATCGAAGCGAAAGGGTCGTTATCCGGCGCACTCCGCAGCCGATCCAGCTTCTCTTCCATCGTCTCCCGGATGAATTGAGCCAGCGGTATCTTGAGAGAAGCCGTGGCTTCCCGCATCCGAAACGCGAGATCCTCGGGAAGAGTGATCTGATATTTCACGCTCATAATTGAAGCCTACCACAGCAAATCCTCTTCGTCAATAGATGGATAGATGGATCATTATAGCCTCTCATTGTAGCAGTGCGTTGATCTCGCGCAGCTTGGCCGGGTCGAACTTCATCTTCCGGTCATAGCTCAGCAACCCATTCACTTCCTGCTCCACGTCGGTAAGCTGGGTGTAACAGATCCCCGCGAATCCCGGAATCTTCGCAATCGCCTCATAGAGCCCACGCAACCGCGCCAGCACCGCGTCCGGCGACTTCTCTACACCCGCATAACCCCACGCATCGGCGGGAACCTGGGAGCCCGGTAGCACGTACGCAATCCCGCCGAATTCGCTCAGCAGAAACGGCGAGCCGTTGTACGTGGCGCCAGGGAGCAGGATCGCGCGGGCGTTATCCGGAATGCGCGCGCCGGGCTTGCCCAGATCTTTGTACTTTGCGTAGAGCTTTTCACCCGAAGCGGCGTAGTCGTGAATCGTGAACAGGTCCATCGTCTCCACGTGCTCCCAGCCGTCGTTGTCCACTACCGGCCGCGTCGCGTCGATCGAGCGGGTCAGCATGTAGAGCGAGCGCAGGTGCTGCTGCTGCGCCGGGTCGCGCAAGTTTGGCACGCCCCAGCTTTCGTTGATCGGCACCCACATGATCACGCTCGGATGATTGTAGTCGCGCTCCACCACCTCCAGCCATTCGCGGGTGAAGCGTGCGGCGTAATCAGCATCAAACTCATAGGCGTTGGCCATTTCGTCCGACACCAGCAGCCCCAGCTTGTCGGCATGATAGAGGAAGACGGGGTCCTCCAGCTTCTGATGCTTGCGAGCGCCGTTGAAACCCATCTCCTTGGTCCACTTGATGTCGTTGATGATGGCCTCCTCGCTCGGTGGCGTGAGTAGCGACTCGGGCCAATAGCCCTGATCGAGCACCATCTTCAAGTAAGTCGGCCGGCCGTTCAGAAAAAACCGGCCGTTGTCGGTGGCCACTTGCCGAAACCCGATATAGGACTCCACGCGGTCAACCACCTGCCCGCCCCGGCGTAACTCGTAGTTCACCGTGTAGAGGTTCGGCGTCGTGTGAGACCACAGTTTCGGATCGCGCACGCGCAGTTCCAGATGTGCCGCCGGTCCCGTCATCCTCGCGGCGCCGGACGCCGCCACCTGGTTCTCCCACTTGATCTCGACACTCAACTCCATGTCCGCCGCCTCTCGCACCACCTTGGCCTCAAATCGCGCACGGCCATCGAGCGAAGGCGTCGCGCGGACTTTCTCCAGGTACGAATCGCCGGCCGCCTCGAGCCACACGGATTGCCAGATCCCCGACGTGCGCGTGTAGAAAATCCCGCGCGACTTCAATTGCCAGTACTGCTTGCCGCGGGGAATAAACTTGTCCTCCGGTGGATCCTCGGCCCGCACCACCACGCTATTGGCCGCGCCCAGTTTCGCCACGGGCGTGACGTCGAACTTGAACGGCACATTGCCGCCTTCATGCGCGCCCACGAACTGGCCATTCACCCACACCGAGGCGCGATAATCCACGGCGCCGAAGTTGAGCAGTACGCGCTTGCCCTTCCACTCGGCAGGCGGCGTGAACGCGCGGCGATACCAGACCCACGGGTGAAAAGTCGTGTCACCTATGCCGGACTTGGGCGATTCGAACGCAAACGGCACCAGGATGCTGCGCGCAAACTTCGGTCTCGCGGTCGCCCAGTTAGCCGTCACCCCCTCGTTCTTGTCGTCGAACTCGAATTCCCAGTCGCCATTCAGCGTCATCCATTGAGCACGCTTGAACTGCGGCTGTGGAAACTCTGGGCGCGGCACAGTGGCGCCAAAGGACACACAGGTTGTTGCCACTGAGAGAAGAAGAAATAGCTTTTGAGACACCAATTAAGACCGTCCTATTCTTTGAGAGGAATCCCTAGCGCGCGCATCTTGCGGTAGAGGTTGCTGCGCTCGAGACCCAGCAGTTCGGCGGCGCGCGTGACGTGGCCTTTGGACTCTTCGAGTTTCTTCAGGATGTAGTCGCGTTCGGCGGCTTCGCGAAATTCCTGGAGCGAGCCAAAAAAGTCTGCGGGGCGATCCGACGGGGTTTGGTGGCGGCGGGCCAAGCCAACGGGGATGTGGCGGGCGTCCACTCGAGTTTGAGGATTCATGATGACAATCCGCTCCATGAGGTTGCGCAGCTCGCGGATGTTGCCCGGCCAATGATAGTCGCGAAGCAGTTGATAGGCGTCAGAACTGAGTTCCTTCGGCTTGCGGCTGTAGGCCTGCGTGAACTGATTCAGGAAGTGGTCCACCAGGATCGGAATGTCCTCGACGCGATCGCGCAGCGGCGGCACGTGGAAAGGCACGACGTTCAGCCGATAGAAGAGGTCTTCGCGGAAGTTGCCGCGCTCGACTTCTTCTTCGAGGTGCCGGTTGGTGGCCGCCACCACGCGCACGTCCACCTTGGTAGATCCGCCGGCGCCGACGGGTTCAATCCTTTGCTCGTCGAGCGCGCGCAGCACTTTGGCCTGCGTCTTGAGGCTCATGTCGGCTACTTCGTCGAGAAACAGCGTGCCGCCGTCAGCCTTCTGGAACTTGCCAATCTTGTCTTCGTTGGCGCCGGTAAAGCTGCCTTTGCGATGGCCGAACAACTCGCTCTCGATCAGCTCTTCGGGGATCGCCGCGCAGTTGACATCGACAAACGGTTCACGCGCGCGATGGCTCATGGCATGAATGGCGTGGGCCACCAGTTCCTTGCCCACGCCGGACTCACCGTAGATCAGCACGCGCCCGTTGGTGGGGGCCATGAGCGAAAGCTGCTGGCGCAAAGCGCGCATGGGCACGCTGTCGCCGATAATCGGATAGTCGGCCGGGCGGAGCGATTCGACTTCCAGTTCAAGACGCCGGTGCGAAATGGCGTTTTTGGAAACCACCACAACCTTTTCAATGGTCAGCGGCTTTTCAAGAAAATCGAACGCGCCCATCTTGGTGGCCTTGACCGCGCCCTCGACGCTGCCATGCCCGGAGATGACCACGACGGCGGGCCGATCGGCACTGGCGATTTCTTCAATGCGGGCGAGCGTGTCCAGGCCATCCATGCCAGGGAGCCAGATGTCGAGCAGCACCAGATCGAAGCGGCTACGGCCAAGCGCCTCCAGGCACGCCTCCCCGCTGGGGACGGACTCGGCGACGAAGCCCTCATCCTCGAGTACTCCACTCAGAGACTCGCGGATGCCGGGCTCATCATCGACGATTAGGACGCGGTGCGGTTGTTTCATGCGGAGGTTTCAAGGGAACGCGTGTCGGCGCCGGGCGCGGTCTCGGCCTCAGCCACCGCCGCAGCGATCTCGACGATAAAGCGGGACCCGGCCGGCGGGTTATCTTCCACCCGAATCTGCGCGCCGTGCTCCTGCAGGATGTGGTGCACGATGGCGAGGCCGAGGCCGGTGCCGCGGTTTTTGGTGGAGAAGTAGGGGAGGAAGAGTCGCTCGCGATCTTCCGGCGAAATGCCGTGGCCGGTGTCGGTGACAGAGAGCTCGACGGTATCGGCCCCGGCCAAGTCCGTGGCCACGATAAGCTGGCGAACGGGTGATTCCTGCATCGCCTCGGCGGCGTTGTCCACCAGGTTCACGACGACACGACGGAACTGCTCACGGTCAATAGAGACGCCGGGTAGATCGGGGCGCAATGACTTGACGACGTCGACGCCGTCAAGCCGGCCGGCGAACACAGAGAGTGCCGACTCAACGATCTCATTCAAATCCGAAAGCTGCGGCTGGGCGGCAGGGAAGCGGGCGAACTGTGCGAATTCATCCACGAGCGCCTTCACCGATTCGACCTCGCCCGAAATCGTGAGCGAGCACTGGCGCACGATGCGCAGGATGTCGGGGTTGAGGGGCGCGCCGGCTTCGGCCTTGTCAATCTGGCGGACAATGCGCTCGGCGCTGAGGGCGATGGGCGTGAGCGGGTTCCTGATCTCATGGGCGATGCGGCGCGCTACTTCATGCCAGGCAGCTGCTTTTTGGGCGCGAAGCAATTCGCTAGTGTCTTCAATCACCAGGACCCAGCCGGCGGTGTGTTTGCCCGAGACGGCGGAGATGGTCACCGAGAGATGTAGCGTGCGCTTGCCATCGACGATGTCCATCGGCGCCGAGGCGATGCCCGTGCGACGGGCGCGGTTGAGGAGACGATGCAGATCGCGGGCGGGGTCAGGCGGGAACAGGTCTTCCAGACGCGTGGCCCGGGCGACGCGCTCGGCCCCGAAGATTTGCGTCAGCACGGTGTTGGCGCGCTGAATGCGGCGCTCGGCCGACAGTGAGATCACGCCGGTGGGGATGCTTTCAAGGATCGCCTCGGTGAAGTTACGCCGCCGCTCCAGTTCGCGCTCGCTGGATTGGATGTCGGCGGCCATTTCGTTGAACCCGCGCACGAGCGTGCCCAACTCTCCGGAGGCCGGAGTTTGAATCCGATAGTCGAGATTGCCGCGCCGCAGCTGACCGGCGGCTTCCACCAACGCAGCGATGGGCGTCGAGATTTGCTTCGCCAATTGCAGCGCAATCCAGGTGGCCACAAACAGGATGAAGAGGCTGATGAGCAGCAGGAGCAGAATGTAGGTGGTCTGCACCTGGCGTTTGTTGAGGTCCAGTTGCCGGTAGTTGTAGACTTCGCGCTCGATAATTTGCTGCCGTGCGGCCAAGTCGCGGCTCATGCGAGCCAATACTTCGACGGAGCCGCCGTCGACGGAGGCGCGGCCGAGCATGGTTTTGGCTTGCGGGCTACTGGGCTTGGCGGCTGCCGGGCTGCAGATATCCAGCTTTTCCGTTTCGTCGTGGTGGACCAGATAGGCCCGATAAAGATCATGCTCGCGGCAGAAGGCGGGATTGAGCGCCGCAGCCTTGACGCCGGTGGTCATATACTGCCGGACATCTTCGCGCGAGGCCAGCCAGCCGGCCTGCGCCACGGCACGACGCCGGGTCTCTTCCTCAAACGCGACGTTGGTGTCGGCGAGGTTATAGACCACCGTGTCCATCGGCTTGCTGAACCATTTGCGCATCGTATTGTTCAAAACGTAGATGCTGAACGTCACCATGAAGAAGACCGGGATACTAGTGAGCGCCACTGCCCCTACCACCAGGCGCGTACGGATGCGGTAGCCCTCGCGGTTGCCGCGCCGGTCTCCCGCCAGACGCACAAAGGTGCGCGTGAGCATGAAGCCGAGCGTGACGGTGACGATGAAGATGAGGATAGAGACCGCCCAGGCAAACATGGTTTGCTCGGGGTTTTCGGGGCTGAACAAATCGAAGTGGAACGAGCCCTGCCAGACCGTGAGCGCCGCCAGCAGGGCGAAGAGAATGACGCCGCCGAGGAAAAGGAAACGCCGTTTCATAAATGGTGCGGACGCCGCGGGGAGCGAGGCTTAAGTCTAGTATAGGCGCGGCGGGCGCGGTATCGTGGATAGCAATGGAGTGGCTCAACTATCATCACCTGATCTATTTCTGGGCGGTGGCCAAGGATGGCAGCATCGCCAAGGCCTGCGAGCGGCTGAGCCTGGCGCAACCAACCATCAGCGGGCAACTCAAACTGCTGGAGGAAACGTTGGGCGAGAAGCTCTTCGTCAAGTCTGGGCGTGGGCTCGCTCTGACCGAAATGGGCCGGTTGGTTTATCAATACGCCGATGAGATTTTCGGTCTCGGCCGCGAACTGCAGGATGTTCTCAAGGGCCGTTCACGCGGGCGGACCCTGCGCCTGCATGCGGGCATCTCCGACATGGTGCCGAAACTGATCGCTTACCGAATTCTGCAGCCCGGACTGGCCCTGGCCGAGCCGGTGCGGTTGGTGTGTGACGAAGATGCTCCCGAGCGCCTGCTGGCCGATCTGGCCGAGCATCGCCTGGACGTGGTGCTCTCGGACGTGCCGATCACCGCGATGACGGGCGTCAAGGCTTTTAATCACCTGTTGGGCACTTGCGGGGTGACGTTGTTCGGTGCGCCGGCCCTGATGGCCCGCTACAAAAATGGCTTCCCGGGTAGCCTGGAGGGAGCGCCGTTTCTACTCCCGCTTCCGGGCTCAAGCCTGCGGCGGGCTCTCGATCACTGGCTGGACACGCAGGGTATACGGCCGGTGGTGGCGGGTGAATTCAAGGACACCGCGTTGATGAAGGTTTTCGGGCAAGGGGGCACCGGGATCTTTGCGGGGCCGAGCGCGATCGAGAAGGAGATTCGAGAGCACTATCAGGTTGGTGTAATCGGCCGCGTGGAGACAGTGACCGAAAGCTATTACGCGATTTCCGTGGAGCGGAAGGTGAAGCATCCAGCGGTGGCGGCCATCTGCGAGGCCGCGCGCGATCAACTCTTTGCCACTGCGGCAAAACATCGTATTTAACGATCTATCGCATCTTTAACATCTATTAGACAAATGTGTTGATTCTCCTTAGTCTGGTGAACGAAGGGCCAAGTGATACGAGGCCTGGACGCAAGACAGAGAAGGAGAATCACTATGAGAACGTTTTTCACAGTTTTCTGCGGAGTTACGTTGGCCGCCTGCTCGGCGGTCGCCCTTGAGAAAGAATTTGTCGACCAGATTATGCAATCGGCTCAAAACATCGAGCGCGACGCCTCGCTGGTCAGCCAAGCGCTCAAGACCAAAAGGGTCGACACGGGCGATGTAACCACGAAGCTTGACGCAATGGACGTCGACGTCACCAAGCTTCAGCAACTGGTCAAAGACTTCGATGCCACGAACCCCCAGTTGAGTGAGCGCGATCAGGCCGGCTGGAAGCTGTTGAAGGACAAGGTCCAGTTGCTCGACATCTTCCACGAGCAGAAGAGGACTCTGGCCGCCGGGGACATGGGCAAGAATCGCGACCTGATTCGTGCCATCGCCAACGGTGTCGTGATGCGGGCGCAGAAGTTGCAGAAGACTGCGATGACGCTGCGGCGCGGGTAAGGCGGGCGCTGGAAGCAACAAGGCTGCCTGCTGGCGGCGGCCCTCGCCGCCAGCATCGGGCGGGATCACATCGAGAGAAAGACAGGAAAGAGAACCATGCCAAAGAACAAGCAATTCGTTCGTGAGATTGGAATCGACCCGCTGCCGCTGGCAATTTCCAGATTGTCGCAACACTACTGGGAAGCGGACGGCTCACCGGAAGGATCCGATATGCGTTACTGGCTGCGCGCGGAGGCTGAAGTGCTGGCGGCGTACGGTATGCCGCTTCCCGACCAACCAGAGAGTGCGGCGGATTCACGGAGTGGGCGATGAAAAAGAACAATCAACGCGTCCAGGAGACTCAAACCAGCCCGCTCTCGCTCGCCGAGGAGATCGCCAAACTGGCTTACTCCTATTGGGAGGCGGACGGTTGCCCGGAAGGATCCGACATGCGGTACTGGCTGCGCGCGGAGTCCGAAGTGCTGGCCGCGCGGGGCCTGCCGCTTCCGGATGAACCTGGTATTGCCTCGTGAGGTTGGGGCCGGCGGCATCGGCGAGATCACATTTTGAACAAGAGGAAAAAGACATGGGAAAGAAAAATCAGATACTCAACGAGATTCGACTCGATCCGGAGCCGCTGGCCATTGCCAAGCTGTCTCGGTTCTACTGGGAAATGGACGGCTCGCCGGAATGCTCCGGCACGCGGTACTGGCTGCGTGCGGAGGCCGAAGTGCTTAGGGAGCGGGGCTTGCAGCCCCATCGCGATGAACCTTGGATGGGCCGCGTCGTGAGCATGGGCGTGCCACGCATTGGTCAAGGCCGATAGATTCTGAACATAGGATGAGCAGACCGAATAGTAGCATCGAGAAACCTGGCTGCCGCATCTCGCGATTCCCTGGGCAAGCCGTTGTGTGCTCTGTCAAGAAACCGCAGACCGGGCTGTAAGCCAGTTAGAGACGGATACACCCTCGATCGCGTCGTTGACAGCCGGGAATTGAAGTAGGAGCAACCCTATGCAGCTAGAATTGCGATGTTATGGAATCGAGTCTTCTGAAGCGTTAAACCAACAAGCCGTGCGGCTAACTCAATTCGGGCTGGCACGGTTCTCGACTAAAGTTGTAGCCGTTACCATTCGCCTATCCGATACCAACGGTCCCCGCGGTGGCGAGGATAAGAGGTGCCGGATTCTGGTGAGGATGGCCGACGGCAATCTGCTCGCAGTCGAAGAACTTGGTGTTGATGCCCACGCCGCGCTCGGGCGGGCTGCCAGGCGCGTAGTCCATACCGTAGGCCGGCATCTTGCCCAACCGAATCGGACGCGGCGACCGGAGCCCGAACAATGAGGATGCACCTGCTCATGGAGGCTTGCCTGATTTTGAATGGCGCCAGCACTCTGTTGGCAGGGGAGGCTTACGAACTTCTCCCCGGCTCCGGTTACAACCGAACGTCTCCATCACGCCGCGGATGATTACGCCGCAAACGGCAGCAGACCGCGGCGCAGTCATCCGCGTCGATACCACGGTCGTCCTCGTTCCGGTTTCCGTCACCGATCAGATGGGCCGCTTTGTAACTGGTCTGGAAAAGGAGCATTTCATGCTTACCGAAGACAAGATTGCCCAAGAGATCGCCAGTGTATCCGGTGAGGATGTCCCGCTGTCCGTAGGCATTGTGTTCGATACAAGCGGTAGCATGAGCTCCAAGTTGCGCCAAGCGGGGCAGGCCGTGGCGAACTTCCTGAGGCTAGCGACTCCTGAAGATGAGTTCCTGCTGGTGCAGTTTAACGATCGCTCCGAGCTTACGGTTCCTTTTACCTCCAACACATCTGACATTCAGAACCGCGTCAACTTCGTTCGATCGAAGGGACGAACTGCGCTGCTCGATGGCGTCTACCTGGCCATGCACGAAATGAAGAAGGCTCGCAATGCCAGGAAGGCGATTCTCATCATCTCCGATGGAGGCGACAATTCCAGCCGCTATACTGATCGGGAAGTGCGAAAGCTGGTGCAGGAGGCGGACGTTCAAATCTACGCGATTGGCATTTTCGAACCCAGTGGCGGGCGGGGAATTTCCGCCGAGGAGATTTCCGGGCCCGCGTTGCTTGCCGAAATCACGGAACAGACTGGCGGCCGGCATTTCCACGTCACCGACTTGGCGATGTTGCCGGACATCGCAGCCAAGATTGGCCTTGAGTTGCGCAATCAGTATCTCTTAGCCTACACGCCCAAAAGTGCCCTCCGCGATGGAAAGTATCGGCGGGTGCAAGTTCGGTTGAAGAAGATTCTTGGGTTGCCTTCGCTCAACACGGCCTTCCGCCGAGGATACTATTCGCCGGCGCGGTAAGCGATTCTCAAGGCCGCCAGGTTCTGAACATTACAAGGAGAGCAAATGGGAAGGAAAAGTCAACACGCCGCCCAGGAGATTCGAACGCGCCCGCTCCTGCTGGCCGGGGAGATTGCGCGGGTGGCTCACTCCTATTGGGAGGCGGAGGGCCGTCCGGAAGGCGCCGACAGGCGGTTCTTGCCTCGCGCCGATGCCGAATTGCCGGCGGCACGGAGTATGCCGCTTCCCTTAATGAGGCTGGTAGCCGCCATAGTGGCCGCGGGCACCTGTCTCCTTGGCGCGGAGGCGGCGTCGGCTCCACACTTGCGCGATCTCAGCCGCCAGTACCAGGCGCTGGCCGAGCGCGTGGATCCCGCCGTTGTTCAGATCGTCACCACCGGCTACGCGCCTTCGAGCGACGGTGTGCTGGTCCTGCATGCCAGGCGGAGCGCGGGCTCAGGCGTGCTGGTGGATCCGGCGGGCTTCATCCTCACCAATGCGCACGTGGTGGGTGAGGTGCGGCGCGTGCAAGTGCTGCTGCCGCAGGTAACAGACGAGCAGCGGCGGCCTGGGTCGCGGTTGAAGCCCGGCGGCAAACTCGTACCCGCCGAAGTGATCGGCTTTGACCGCGAGGCCGATATCGCCGTGCTGAAGGTGGCGGGCGAGGGCCATCCGTTCCTGCGCTTCGCCGATTCGGAAGAGCTCCGGCAAGGGCAGTTGGTGTTTGCGTTCGGCAGTCCGTATGGGCTGGAGAATTCGGTGACGATGGGGGTGATCAGCTCGGTGGCCAGGCAGGTGCGGTCCGAAGATCCGATGGAGTATATTCAGACCGACGCCTCGATTAACCCCGGCAACAGCGGCGGGCCGCTCGTGGATGCCGATGGAGCGGTGGCGGGAATCAATACCTTTATCGTCTCCCGGTCCGGCGGTCACGAGGGGGTGGGATTTGCCGCACCCAGCAACATCGTCCGCATGGTTTACGAGCAGATCCGCCGATACGGGCGCGTGCGGCGGGGTCAAATCGGTGTGCTGCCTCAGACCATCACGCCGGGGCTGGCCGAGGCGCTACGGCTGCCCACCGATTGGGGCGTGCTGATTGCGGACTTGACGCCAGGCGGGTCCGCCGACGTGGCCGGGCTCCGGGTCAACGACATTGTGCTGCGAGCCGGTGGCAAGGTGCTGGAGAATGCCCGGCAGTTCGGTTTGAGTATTTATCAGAGCGCCGGAAAAGATATGACGGTCGACATCCAGCGCGGTGAGGCGGTGCTGACGCTGCAGGTGGCCGTGCTCGAGCGGCCGAAGGATCCGGATCGCATTCTCTCGCTGGTGCGCGGGGAGGAGAACTCCGTTCCGCAGCTGGGGATTCTCGCCGTAGATCTGGACGAGCGCGTCACGCCGCTGCTGCCTTCGCTGCGCAGGCTGTCAGGCGTGGTGGTGGGCGGCATCGTCGCGCGGGCATCGGGCCAGGAGGACACGCTGCATGCGGGCGACGTTATCTATTCGATGAACGGCGCGCCCGTGCGCGGACTGGCCGAGCTGAAGGCTGCCGCCGGGAAGCTGCGGCACGGACAGAACGTGGCCCTCTATCTCGAGCGGCTCGGACAGCTCCAATACGTGCTGCTGGATGCCGAGTGAGTGAAGACCAAATCCGCGGCCTCTAGTCACTCTAGTCCGCGAGCCCCGGCACGCCGCCCAGGGTCCGCGCCCGCAGGACCGCCCGCACGATCGCCTGGGCCACGGCCTCGGCTGCGGCGATGCCGAGCGCCATCGGATCCGCCTCGCGGTCACCGGCTGAAAGGGCAAAACAGATGTCGCCGTCCGAGGCGGTCCAAACGGGTGAGATCGTTTTGGCGACGCCGATCGAAGCTTGTTGCGCCAGGCGCGTCGCTTGCACCTTGTTAAGCCCGGCGTCGGTAGCCACGACTACGAGCGTTGTGTTGCTGTTGAAGTTGAAGCCGCCACGGGCGCCGCGCTTGATCTCGTAGGCCGTGTCGACGAACTCGCGATCGCCGCTTGAAACCCGCGCCCCGGCGAGTATGTGCCCGCTCTCGGGATCGCGCACGTCGCCGAAGGCATTCACCACTGCCAGCGCCGCCACACGCACGCCCGCCATGGGTCCGTCGAGCCAAACGGTGGCAGAGCCAACGCCGCCCTTCATCGCGCGCGCGATACCGAACAACTTGCCCACGGTCGCGCCGGTCCCTGCGCCCACCGAGCCTTCTTCCACAGCCGCGCTCGAGGCCGCCGCCGCCGCGCGCTCGCCCATTTCGCGATTCGGGCGCCCGCCCTTTTTGGCGAGCGAGAGATCGAAGATGATGGCCGTGGGCACCAACGGCACCACCGCTCCGGCCGCACCAACGGGGAATCCGATGCCCTTGCGTTCAAGAAACCGCATCACGCCGGAGCCGGCTTCCAGCCCGAAGGCGCTGCCGCCCGAGAGGCAAATGCCGTGAATGCGCTCGTTGGAATGGAGTGGCGCCAGCACGTCCAGTTGCATGCCGCCTGATGCCATGCCGCGCACATCGACGCCTGCCACCGCGCCGCCGGGCGGGCACAAAATGGCGGTGCAGCCAGTGATCGCCTCGCGATCGGTGGCGTGTCCCACCAGCATGCCTGCGACGTCTGTGAGCCCCTTCAAAACTGCGTCTCCCGGCTCGTATGGTAGCATCGTGCTAACCCGTGCTCGACTTCCTGAAAAGTCCCATCTACACGGTCCAGACCTTCATGCTGCTGGCCGGACGCGCGTTGCGGAACATCGTCCGGCAGCCGCACTATTGGGATGACATCGCCATGCAGATGGATATCGTTGGCGTGGGTAGCCTGCCCATGGTGCTGCTGATCGGGCTGTTCACCGGTGCGGTGATCACGCTGCAGATGGCCTCTACGCTCAATCAGTACGGCGCCAGCGGGCAAGTGGGGCGCATTGTCTCGGTGACGCTGATCGTGGAATTGGGGCCGGTGCTGACGGCGATTCTGGTGGCGGGGCGCAACGCCTCTGGCATGGCCAGCGAACTCGGCTCCATGAAAGTGACCGAGCAGATCGACGCGATGCGCGCGCTGGGAACCGACCCTGTACAAAAGCTGGTGACGCCGCGTCTGCTGGCTACGATATTGATGCTGCCGGTGCTGGTGATCATCTCAGACTTCATGGGCCTGATAGGCGGATACCTGGTGGGTTGCGTGCTCCTGGGTCTGACCACCGCGCAGCAGTTCTGGTCCAGCGCGTATCAAGCGCTGGGATATCGCGACATCATTCAGGGTCTGATCAAGCCATTCGCCTTTGCCTTCATCATTGCGCTGGTAGGGTGCCACTATGGCATGGCGACGACGGGCGGCACGCAGGGCGTGGGCCGCGCCACCACGCAGGCGGTGGTGGTGGCATCGGTGTGGATCATCGTGATTACGTTCTTCATTGGCAAGTTTTTCGTGAACCTCTGAACCTCACATGGCCTCTCCCGACGCCCCTCTGCGGCTTGATAACGTCGTCGTGCGCTTTGGCCCCACGACGGCGTTGGACCGCGTGAGTCTGACGCTGGAACGCGGCGAAACGGTGGTACTGCTGGGCGCGGCCGGCAGCGGCAAGACCGTGCTACTTAAGACCGCCCTGGCGTTGGTCCATCCGAATGCAGGACGTGTATTCCTCTTTGGACAGGAGACCGGCAAGCTCAAGGAGGAGCAACTTTTTGAGCTGCGCAGCCGCATGGGCATTCTGTTTCAAGAGGGCGGGCTGTTTGATTCCATGACGATTGAGGAGAACGTGGGCTACCCGCTCCTGAATCAGAAGTCGCTGCGCTGCCCGCTGGCTGAAGTCCAGACGCGGGTGGAGGAAGCGCTGCGGTTCGTAGAACTCGGGCACACCATGGCCAAGGTGCCGAGTGAGTTGTCCGGCGGCATGCGGCGGCGAGTGGGTATTGCGCGAGCCGTCGTGACGCGCCCGGAACTGGTGCTGTACGATTCTCCGACAGCGGGACTGGATCCCATCACCGCCAACACTATCATGACGTTGATAGCCAAAGAGCGCGATACGCGCGGCACGACGACGGCGCTGGCCACGCATCGCTATCAGGACGGGCATTTGTTGGCCAACTATCGCTACAATGCCAATACGGGGCGGCTGGAAGCTGCGCCTAATGGAGGAGACGACTTGCGCACGCGGTTCGTGGTGCTCAATGAGGGCCGGATCGTGTTCGAAGGATCGCAGAATGAGCTTGAGGCGTCAGAGGATCTCTACATCTCGAAGTTCGCCAAGCGGTTGACGGAAGATTAATATATGCCATCCTCACAAAGAGTGGCCTGGGCGCAGTTACGAGTGGGCATCATGGCCGTGGTCGCCATGATTCTACTCGCGACCATGGTGTTTCTCGTCACCGGCAAGACCAGCTTCTTTGAGAAGAAGCTAACCATCTATACCTACCTGAGTGACTCAGCGGCCATGGCCAACGGCGCCGAGGTCCGCCTGAACGGCATTGAAATAGGTAAGGTGCAGAAAGTAGATCTCTCCGGCGAGGCCGAGCCTCGACGCGCCATCCGAGTCGAGATGCTGGTGGAAGCCAGCCGCCTCCGCCAAATCCCCATCGACTCGGAGGCCGCCATCGGCGCCGCCAACGTGCTGGGCACCAAGTACATCAATATCAAGCGGGGCAGTGCGGGGGAAACGGTGAAGGCCGGGGGAACGGTCAAGGCTGTCGATACCTCCAGCTTTGAGGACGTGGTGGCCAGCGGCTACAGCGTGCTGGAGTCCACCCGCGAGATGCTCAAGCGCATGGACAAGATCGTGAGCGTGGTGGAAGAAGGTAAAGGGTCGATCGGCAAACTCATCTACGACGAACAGCTTTACAAGAACCTCAACGGCACCGCCGCCGAAGCGCGCAAGATTACCGAGCAGATCAACAACGGCAAAGGCAGCCTGGGCAAGCTGCTGAATGACGACGCGGTGGTGGAGGATGTGCGCCGCACGATGGCCCGCGTCAACAATCTGCTGGAAGGCCTGGAGCAGGGACAGGGCACGGCAGGTAAGTTGCTCAAAGATCCGGCGCTGCATGACGACCTGCGCAAGACTCTGGCCGAGTTCCGCACCGTGGCCGCCGATCTCAACGCCGGCAAAGGCACCGCCGGCAAACTGTTGCACGACGAAGCGACGCTGAATCAGATCAACGCCACCATCGCCAAGGTGGACACCATGCTGGCCAAGCTCAATGCCGGCCAAGGCACGCTCGGGCAGTTGATGGTCAATCAGCAGCTCTATGAATCGCTCAATGGCACCACCCGCGAGATGCATGAGTTGATGAAAGACTTCCGGAAGAACCCGAAGAAGTTCCTCAGCATCAAGCTGGGCTTGTTCTAGCCGGGCCGATGAAGCGGCTCATCGTCAATGCCGACGATTTCGGCTTCACGCGCGATGTGAACGAAGGCATCATCGAGGCACACCGGCGGGGAATTCTCACGGCCACGACGATCATGGCCACGGGCAACGCATTTGATCATGCCGTGCAGCTGGCTAGGGATTATGCCGCCACTTTGGATGTAGGAGTACATCTGACGCTGATCGGCGAGCGCGCCCTCAGCCGTCCCGGTCAAGCGTTGCCGGACTCGCCGCGGGCCCTAGTGGCGGCCGTGCTTTTCCGTACCCTGAACATCGCTCGCGAACTCGAGGCCCAGGTGCTACGAGTGTTTGAAGCGGGAATCCAGCCCACTCACCTTGACACGCACAAACACTCGCACCTGCTGCCCCAGGTGGCCGAGGTGGTGGGCGAGTTGAGCGAGCGTTACCGGATTGCGTGGGTACGCCGTCCGCTACCCAAGCCGATCTTGGGCGCATTGAGCATGGCGCGCTTACGGCGTCACGGCTGCCGGATGACCGATCATTTTCTGGGCTACGATCTTACGGGCCGGTTCGGCGCCGTCGAGCTCGAAAGCGTGATCCGATCGTTGCCTGAAGGGCTATCGGAATTCATGTGCCATCCGGGCCGCCTGGGCGACGAGCTGCGGCAGGCGCGCACACGGCTGAAAGAGTCGCGTCAGCGTGAACTCGACGCCTTGACTGCGCCGGCCGTGAAGACGGCGGTGCAGGCCGCAGGCGTGCAACTTACGGGCTATCGGAACGCGTAAACTAGTTCGGTCATGACCAAAGAAGAAATCTTCCGGCATTTCGAAAAACACGAGGGCGTCATCTCGCATATGTATTTGGATACGGTGGGCAAGGTCACCATCGGGATTGGCTTCATGATTCCCGATCCGCACAGCGCGCTGGCGTATCGCCTTGTAGGCCGGGCCACCGGCGTCGCCGCGTCCAGTCAAGAGAAACTGGCGGACTGGACGAACGTCAGCCAGCAAACCAAGGGCAAGCTCGCCCAGACCTACAAGAAGTTCACGCAGATCGATATGCCCGATGCCGAGGTCCGGCGGGTGCTTGACGACAAGCTACGCGCGTTTGCCGAGAGCCTGCGCACCCGCTTTGCCGCTTTCGATACTTTTCCAGCCAGCGCTCAACTGGCGCTGCTCGACATGATTTTCAACGTAGGCCCCAATGGATTGTTCAAGGGTTTTCCTAAACTCTGCCGCGCGGCGGATAAGCTGGATTGGGCTACCTGCGCTGCTGAATGCAAGCGAATCGGTATTTCCGACGATCGCAACGACGATTGCAAGAACCTCTTCCTCTCCGCCATTCCGGCGCCTGCTCCGCTCCGCTTGACGATGCGGCGCATTCGTTAGGCCGTAGCCCATCAACGCCGTCGGAGCTAAGATGACTCCCCGAGGGACTGTTGGGTAAAAATAGTGACTCCTGCTCCATAGATCCGCCCCGCCTGTTGGCCGATGATACTTGCAGAGAGAGAGCCCGGTTACACGAGGGAGAACGTCGTTTATGGCCATGAGGGAGATTCCGAGCGAACGCCGCAAGCGGTCGCGTGCCAGCCGTGCCGCGGCGCCGGGGCACGATATCAAGCTGAACTATCTGTCTTCGAACGGGATCAGCGTCGTGGTGCCAGGACAGCTGGTTGAGTTGACGGATGATGGCTGCTCGATCGATCTGGCTCAGCCAGTCGAAGTTGGATTGCTAGGTACTTTTACCGGCAGACTGGCCGCAGAAGGCGAGCACCGGGTGCGGGCCCGCGTGACGTGGTGCCGGCTCCGCACGCTCAAGACTCATCGAATTGGGGTCCAGTTCCTTGAGCCGGTGCAGCGCATGAGCAGCGAGTACGCCAAGCCAAAGGCGGCCAACGGTAGCAGCGCCGTGGCGCCGGCGGATTTTTACGAAGTTCTCCAACTCGGCCGCAACGCCGATACCGACACCATTCATCGCGTCTACCGCATGCTGGCACAGCGTTACCATCCCGACAACACCGAATCGGGCAGCGCCGAGCGGTTTCGTCAGGTGCTGGAAGCGTATCGCGTGCTGAGCGATCCGGAGCAGCGGGCCGCCTACGATGTCACGCATCTGGACACCCAGCGCGTGCGGTGGCGCATCTTCGATCAGAACACGTCGATTGACGAGTTCGAATCGGAAAAGGCCAAGCGTAAGGGCGTGCTAGCACTGCTGTATCGTAAGCGCGTCACCAGCCCGCGCGATCCGCATATGAACCTGCAGGATATTGAAGACCTGCTGGCCGTGCCGCGCGAGCACCTTGAGTTCACCTTCTGGTTTTTGAAGGAGAACAACTGGGTGATTCGCGGCGACAACGGGCGTTTCTCCATCACCGTGCAGGGCGTGGAGCAACTGGAGAAGACCGGTGTGCCCCGGATGAATCCCAACAAGCTCATCACCGGCGCTACGCAAAGCGAAGCGGCTTAGCTTAGCTCCCGGTCAACGCTCGTCGTCATCGGCATCAAGCGACATCGGCGCGAAGACGGCGGAACGCGTGCCGGGGTAGGGTGTCTCCCAACCGCGTACGGCGTGCCAGAGGATGCGGTTCAACCGGTCCGATGGCGCCGCGTCCGGCACATCCCAACGCATTTTGGCTGAGTCACGCGCCGCCCGCCTGGCCTCACCCTTGAGCGCGCTCATTGGCGGATTCAGCTCCGTGAGGGACTGCGCCGGACGTACGGCGGTGTAAGGCGTCACGTCAGCCTCGGTACCGAAGCTGGCGCGCATGTCGTGCGCGATCATGTCAAACAGTGACAGAGTGGGCAGGCCCAGGATCAATTCGATGGTCTTGACCATGCTTTGATTGGAATAGAAGGTGGAATCGACGGCGCCGCGGCGCGTGTAGGGCGAGACCACCAGGGCCACCGTGCGATGTCCGTCGACATGGTCCACTCCGTTTTGCGCGTCATCCTCTACGATGAAGATCGCGGTCTTCTTCCAGAAGCGCGATTTCGACAGCGCCTCGACAACTTGCCCTACCGCGTAGTCATTGTCGGCCACCATCGCTTTGGGGCTGGTGGCCCCGGGCCGCGTACCGTAGGTGTGATCGCTGGGTAGTTGTAGCAGCACCAGATTCGGCATCACACCAGATTTTTCCCACGCCTCAACGTCCTTCTTGAAAATCGACGCCCGGACCACATCGGGTATCGCGTTGGTGTAGGCAGGATAGTGGGCGGCTAGGATTTTGTTGAGCCCATCGATTGGCGCCTTGATGGTCCAGCGGCTCGAGAAGTCCCCGCCCTTTTCCCACTCCTCAAACAGCTTGACCCTGGCATCGGCATCCACTTCGCTCATCCGCCCGGCATATTCGCCGTAGACGCGCACACTCTTGCGGCGAGCGAGCGCCAGGTCCCAAAGGAAGCCTTTGGCTGCATAGGCTAGCGGATCAGTACCGTCAAAAGGATAACTTCGCCCCGCATAGCCGGGCCACAGGCAGTAGGCGGTTTCATTCGATTGCGTGAGCCATTGGTGGCCGTCGGCGCTGTTGCCGCCGCTGGCGTAGAAGTTGTCCAGCAGCACGTACTGGTCAGCCAGAGCATGTTGGTTGGGCGTGATCTGTTGGCCGAACATGACTAGAGACGGGTCGCCATTGCCTTTCGCCATGTCGCCAAACACCTGGTCATACGTGCGGTTTTCCTTAATGACGTAGACCACGTGCTCAATGAGCGAAGGCTCACCGGCGCGCTCTGGAACCGGAGTGGGCGGGACGTTGCGCGCTACCTCCGGCGCGGCCCCGGCGCCCAGCGGCAAGTGGTTGTTTTCCGAGACGACGCGCGTGTAGCTGGCCAGTTGGGCAGCGCCGGGCAGTTCGACCACGTGCACCGAGCCGCGATAGGAGTGCACGAAGCGCTTGCGGGGCTCATCGCGCCAACCGGAGCCGGGGCCGAGCAAGGTGGACACGGCGAGTTGTTTGGAATCGGGGCTGAGCGACAGGGCATTGGGGTACCAGCCGGTGGGAATCAGCCCTTCGATTACGCCGTCCGTCGCGCGCAACTGCGCCACGGCGTTGATGCCACCGCAGGCCACCCAGAGCCGCGCACCGTCGGCCGAAAGCGCGAGGGCCGACGGCGCGACGCCAGCCGCGCGGGGGCCGAACGGCTTGATGTCGAAGGTGCGAACAACCTGGTTTGATTCGGTATCGATCACCGAAACCGTATCGCTATTCATGTTGGCCACATAGAGCCGATGGTGCGTTTCGTCCCAGGCCAAAGAGCCGGGATGCAGGCCCACGGCCACGGAGGCTCTGGTTTCTCCGGAAGCAAGATCGATGCGCACGACGGTGCCTGAGGCGGCGATCCCGCGCGTGTCAACCACCACGCGGTCAGCCTGCGGAGCGAGGCCGGTGGGCGCGGTGAGAAGGTCTTTGGCGCCGGGCCGGCGGCCTCCCCAATTACTCACCCACGCCACGGTGCCCTGGCTGTTGACCGCCGCGCCGAATGGAGCAATCCCGGTGGCCGCAGTGCGTACGGACGCCCGGGAGCTGGTCAGGTCCGCAATCGCGATCTTATTGTCGAAGATGAGCGGAACCACGGCCACTTTACCGGGTGCCACCGCCAGCGACCCCGCAATCTGCGTACCTTCGCCGACGAAAAGTGGAGGAGGGGCCCCGTCACCAACAGCATCGATCGCCAACAATCGAGTTTTCCGCTGTTTGTCCGTACCGGCCACCAAGGCGCGTTGAGACGAACTGTCAAACCGGATGCCTTGGAGTCCGGCCGACCCCGCCAGCGCCTGCTTCATCATCAACTTGTTGGTGCGCCAATCCAGGCGGTACACATGCGAGGCCGTCAGCACCCAGACGTCGTCGGCATTGATGCCGAACGTCACGCCGTAGACCCGGCCATCAAATATGGTGGGCACGCCGGCTGGTGTGATAGTTTGGCGCGTAGTCACCACGCCGGGGTCTGTCACAGACCTTACCTGCGCGTGGACAACCAAGGCTAACGAAATGCCGAAGAAGAATGACCGCATCTCCAAGGATTGTACTGGAGACCGGTGACGGCTGCGTGAACGCGCAGATGCCTATTCGAAGTAGATCACGTGCGGCATCAGCTCGGCGATGTTATGCTCGTTCATCTGGCACGGGCCGCACACGGCGCGATAGTCGGCATGCGCGCGGCGGATCACGGCGGGCAAAGCCGTTGAATCGTCAGGGCGGTGATTGAGGTCCAGCATCAAGCGGGGACGGTCCCTCTTCAACATCTCCATCCCACCGGCGAGGGCCTCACGTTCGGCGCCTTCGATGTCCATTTTGATGAAGTTCACTCGCTCCAGACCGAGGTCTTTGGTGAGTTGATCGAGTGTCGTGACCGGCACTTCGATCTTCTTGTCACTGTTCTCTGTCAACACCATGCTATTGACGCCCGTGTTGCCGCCATCGCCCAGATTGAGTGTCATCGAGCCGGGCTTGCTCCACACGCCAACGCCTGCCAGCACGACTCGCCCTTCGGCGATTTCCTTCTTGAAGTTGCGCCGCAGGCACTCCAGATTGGCCGGATCCGGCTCCACCGCCACCACCTTGGCCGCGCCCGCTTCCAGCGCTTTCCAGGTGAAAATGCCGATATGCGCGCCGCAATCGATCACCACGTCGCCTTTGCGGACGTGCGAAGTGGGCGTGGATTCTTTCATCCACTGATGCTCGGCCAGCAGCCACCCGAAGCCGCGTACCGGCGAGGTGATCCGCTGAGCCCAGAAATCGCGCCCGCCCGCCCAGGTGAAGCGTTCCAGGTTATGCTCTTTGTCGTACTCCACCACCTTTACCTCACCGCGGTACTTGGTGTAGAGCTTGTCAAAGCGGTCTAGCGACGAGTAGAAGGTGAGCGTATGACCCCAGGGGCATTGCTCAGCCTTGCCCGTGGCTTTCATGTAAACCGCCCAGCCGTTCTCGAGGAGGTGCGGCAGCACGAAAAAGTAGGCGGCCATGCCCAAGGCAGCCGTCAGGATGAGGGGAGAGACGCGACGCAACATATCACCCTATCTATCGCCGCCTGCGCCTACCGCCTGGATAGGCTGAACACCCTACTTCTGCAGAGGCTCACCTATTCAACGGGGATGGCGTAGTAGATGACCGAGCGCTCAGAGTCTGGCTCATACTCCTCGCCGTAGAACTCGAGATCGCAGCCGTAGGTATGCCGCAGGCCCGATCGCAACAGCCAACTCGAGTAGATGTAGTTGACTGTCATATTGAGACCGGACACCAAGCCGCGGTGCGCGAATCTGGCGTAGCGGGCTGCCGGCAGACGCAGGCTCGCCAAGCCGCCGGGGAGCGAGTCTACGCGCGTCACTGGCGCCGCAGCCCACTATTCGAGTTTGTCGGACCGTTCGGCGGTCTGTTGAATCACCCCATAGCAACCACCGGGAAGGCGGTGCGGCACGTCATCGAGGCACTGAAAGAAAGCAGCCCACAAGGGCGGCAGCTTGTCGGCAAGATTGTTCTTCTCCGAGTCGACGGTAAAGAATTGCGTGCGGAGACCGACAACCTGCATTTCCGGCTGCTCGACAATCTCGGGCTCGAGCGATACGTTGGTGTGGATGTGACTCAGATAGCCGGCGTCAAAACGCACCTTGCGCATAAAGGTCAATGTCAAATTCCAGATTCGCTTCGATGTAGTCGATGCCGCGCTGCACCTGCTCCAGGTAGTCCATGGTTTATCGGGCCGGCGTTTCGAAAAACCCTGTCATCGCGATGAGCGCGCCTTGCTCGTCGTACTGCCCGTAGCTCACTCCCTCTCCGATTGTGGCGCCCTCGCCGTTCACCATGTTCCACTTGGCGATGCTTGCATCGTGATGGGCAAGGAAGTAACTCGTTAAGAAATGCCCGCCCGGAATCTGCTGGTGAAAGGCGAGCATGTAGTCAACCAGCGCCTCTTGACCTTCAGCGACGATTAAAGGGTCCTGATACACGTAGTCCGGTGCCGCGCACCTCTTAAGCGCCGCGCGCTTGCCTTCAGCGGATGCTTCTCTCCAGGCGCTTACGTAGGTTTCCCAGGGTTTCGCTGGTCGCTGTTGATGGTAGATGTCATTTCTCTACCAGCCTAGCCGCCGTCAGCGGAGTGGTTTTGACATTTTGTGCGAATCTTCAAGGCTACCGCTAGTGGCCCTGTGAAGCCGCCGCCGCGCCACCGCCGATACTCACCGCCCGGTAGCCGCCTTGTGACCGGTAGTAGAAGTAGAGCCCGGCAAAGATGGCGGTCAGCACCACCGGCAGCACCGACACATAGCGGAACGCCGCCGCCGCGCCGTGCTGCTCATACCATGCGCCCATCATCGGCAGGATAAACGCCACCGCGAGGTTGCCCGTGCCGCCCATCACGGCCAGGGCCAGCGGCCCGCCCTTGGGGAAACGCTCGCTGGTGACGCCCAGCATCAACGGCCAGAAGTAGGTCTTGCCCACTCCGAACACGGTCGCCGCCATGAACGCCTGCACGGGCGACGTCACGGTGCTCAGCCAATACAAACCGAGGCCCGACAGCACGGCCGACGTGGTAAGGACAGCCATCGGCGAATAGCCTCGGGTCAGGTTGCCGCCGAAAAACCGCAGCAGGAACATCAGGCCGGCGGTGTAGACCAGAATCAGAATGCCCTGCATTCCCGCCAAGTTCGTGATGACCGAGCCGACCCATTGATCCGGGCCCAACTCGGTTGACGCCGTCATCCACATGCAGATCCACCAGAGGATAAACATCGGCTTGAACAGCTCACCGATCATCTCGCCGTTGGAAACGCCGGCGGCCTCGCGCTCGGTGGCCGGGAACTTTTCCTTCCAGACCATGACGGCGAAAATCACCGCCGGCACCATGATCAGCGCCAGCTTGATCTGCCAGCCAAAAGTGCGAATTTCGGGCGGCACGACGCCAGCGTCCAGCCCGAGCACCTTGGTGAGCAAGTACGAAGCCAGCCCGCCGATGATCAACCCGCCCGGCCACCAGGCATGCAGGATGTTCATGCGACGCGTTTTCTCATTCGGGAACATGGTGGCGCACAGGGGATTGATGACACCCTCCACCAGGCCCTGTGACAGGCCCAAAATCAACATGGCGCCGTACAGCAGGTTGAACGATCCTTCGTTGCGGGGCGCAAAGATGATTGCCAGCGGTCCGATCAGATAACCGGCCGCCGACACGAGCAAAAGATTCCGCATGCCGAAAAAATCTACCAGCGAGCCGCCAATCAGGATCGACAGCGTGAAGCCCCAAAAGGCTGGACTGAGGATCATCCCCAGCTGTTCTTTCGAAAGGTGGAAGTCTGCACCGAGGGAATCGAGGATATCGCCGCGGATCGAAAACACCATGGAGGTGGTGATGAGTGCGATGCAGCTGGCGATGAACAGCTTACGAGGGTTCATGGGAGGTTAGTCTACCAGACGTTCAGCTTGCCCTGGTCACCATGCTCCTGAACTCAGGTAATCCAGCCAGAGCTGCTTCGAGTTCAATCTCGGCGAACAGCCGGATATCGGCGTCAGGAATGCGATTTAGGTAGACACCGCCCGCTGCCCGCTCCATCCGTTTGCCAGCGCGATAGAGCACACTGCGGAAAGCATCTGTAGAGGGCCAGAACTCTCTGATGGCGCGGTTCGGCTGGTCCGACAGTGCATCCTGCCAATACCGCTCGAGCGCGAATTCCACGGGCGGACCAAAGTTACCGTCCTTTTCAGCTTGCATCAGGCTCTCCATGTAGGGAAAGTCATCTGGATGACCGCCCATGATGAATCCGCATGATGAGGAGTAGAGTCCAGTGCCCCTCAAACAGAATCACAAAGAAGTGACTGGCGTGAGGGAGTTGATGCTCCTGGCTCGCAAACCTCTTCCTCCAGGCCTCAGCCGCCCGCCGCATGAGCGCAGGGCGAGTTGGGTCTTCTATCGGTATTCGCGCCAGCAGCATACCGGCCATCCCAAACGGAAACTCCGAGCTTTCCTCGAGCCCCATTACCGAGGTGATCGCAGCCTGGACGTGCCCATGTTCGACCATCACTCGCACCAGGAGTTCCGAGTCAAAAAAAACCTGACCCGGCTTTCGACGCTGGCAGGCAGCGCTGCCACACGCTCAGGCGATATAGCAGCCGCAGCCAAACGCGCCAACTCTGTCAGCCCTTGAGCGGGGTTGCCTTCTACTTGAGACAATGCCTCGCGCCCAAGATCAAAGATACGATGCGGAGTGCCTCGGCTTGGTCCGTGGCCGATACCACCCTCGCGATCCTCAACAATGCTGGCGTCCGTACGGGGGGCTCGGACTGTTGCGCTTGCTCAAGCAGCCGGATCAGCGTTTCGCCGGGCATAGATTGAGCATAGCCCTACGCCGCCGGCACCGACAAGGCCGCCAGCACCGAAGCCATCTCCGCGAGGCCAATCGCCTCGACACCTTCGGCGATGGCGTATCGTTCCTGGCCGGAGTTGACTACGAATCGTTTAACTGGCTTCAAGTCCTCGCACGCAATGAAATAGCCCTTTTCCGGGCGGGCCGACAGGCCACGTTTGATTTCGATCGCCCAAAGCCCGTGTCCGGGAATCTCAAGCAGGAGATCAATCTCGGCCCCGGCCGCCGTCCGGTAAAACAAGGGCACGGAGCTTAGCGGCGCCGCGCCTACCAGGTTCTCCATGACAAACCCTTCCCAACTTCCTCCAGCCACTGGATGACCCAACAGGGACTCCCGATCGGGGATGTTGAGCAAAGCATGGACGATGCCGCTGTCGCGAATAAACACCTTCGGGGACTTCACCATCCGCTTGCCGAGGTTGCCTTGGAAAGACTGCAGGCGGCGTACCAGCATCAGGTCGACCAGCAAGTCAACCCAACCTTCGCAGCTAAACCCCATTTCGGGGAAAGATTGAGCAAATCGGCGAGCTAAGCCCCTCGCTGTCAATAAACCATTTCCAGCAGTGCTTGTAGTGGAGACCTACCCTCTAGGCAGACGAAACAGATTCTGTCATGCTGCCAGGGAGCATGTATCTGCGCCCCAACCAGCGGATCAAGGATGGTAAGGAACACCGCTACTACACCATCGTGGAGAGTCGCCGGCTGCGCTCGGGAAAAACAGCGCAGAAGCAAGTGTTGTACCTGGGTGAAATCAACGACAGCCAGCAGACAGCCTGGCGCAAGACGCTGGAGGTATTCGATGAGGAGCAGCAGCGGTTCACCCCGCTGAGCCTGTTTCCGGAAGACCGGCCGGTGCCGGCCGACGCCCTCGATAGCGTCCAAGTCAAGCTCGGTGAGATGAAGTTGCAGCGAGCGCGGCCCTATGGCAATTGCTGGTTGGGATGCGAATTGTGGCGGCAGTTGGAGTTGGATCGGTTCTGGGCCCAGAAGCTGCCGAAGGGACGGGAGACGGTG
>JAYTKJ010000015.1:0-2490 GCA_043730365.1 Acidobacteriota bacterium
GCGAAGCCACGCAGGCGTTCGGCTCCAGTCTTCGGCGCGGAAGGTTCAGCCACGAGAGAAGCTGATTATACAGGATGGATGCAACCATCGGCTTCATCGGACCAGTTGCGCGTCAGCCGGTGCCAAGCCATGGCCAACGCAATGCCGATGAGAATCAGGGAAAAGCTCAGCCCGGCCCACAATCCTGGCGCTCCCCAACCGGCGCGAAAACAGAGCACATAGCCCAATGGCAATCCCAGAATCCAATATCCGACGCCGTGGGCGATGGCGGTGATGCGAGTCTGGCCCGCTCCGCGCAGCGCACCGGTGGCGGCTCCTTGGGCGCCGTCGAAAAGCTGAAACAGCGCGGCCAGCGCGAGCATGACGGCGGAAGCCTTCACCACCGCCGGATCGTTGGTGAAGGCGTGAGCGATCAGCGACGGCGCCAGTAGAAAGAATAATCCTGCGCAGCCCATGAAGCTCACGCTGAGTACGATCGCCGCCCAACCCGCCCGGGCGGCGCCGGCGAGATCCCGCGCACCGATGCGTTGACCAACCCGCACCGCTGCGGCCGATCCGATCCCGAGCGGCACCATAAACGAATAGCTAGCCGAGGTCAAAGCGATCTGATGTGCGCCCAGCCAGACCGGTTCCAGCCGGGAAATCAGCGTGGTGGCCAAAGCGAAGATGCTGATCTCCAGCACGATCTGCAACGCGGCGGGAAATCCGAGACTCGCCAGCCGGCGCATCCGTTGCAGATCCGGCCATGGCGAACCGGCAAAGAGTTCGGTGCGGTGTCGCCGGTCATGAGCGATCACGACCACCAGCAGGAAGGCCGCCATGTAGATGCGGGAAATAGTAGTGGCCCAGCCGGCGCCTTCGGCTCCCATTGCGGGGAATCCCAACTTGCCAAAGATCAACACCCAGTTAACGAACGCGTTCACCAGGTTGGCCGACACCATCGCCAGCATCACGGGCCGCACCAGGCTCATAGCTTGCAGGTACCGGCGCAGCGCCGAGTAGACCAGCAGTGGCGGCATGCTCCATGTGAGCGCCCATAAATAGGGCTTGGCTTCGCGCAGCACCGCCGGATGAACTTGCGCCCAGGTCATCACTGGTCCCCACGCCCAAGCGGCGATCATCAATATCGGAGCGAGCGGCAGCGCCAGCCACAGGGCGTTGAACAGTGACTTGTGGCAGTCCCGTACGTCGCCCGCGCCGAAGGACTGCGCCACCAGCGGATCCAGGCCAAACATCAACCCGATTCCAAACGTGGCCACGGCATAAAAGAGAATGCCCGCCACGCTGACGCCGCCCAGCGCCTCCGTGCTGAGCCGCCCCACCATCATCGCGTCCACCAGCGACATGGTCATCCAGCCCAACTCGCCCGCCACGATGGGAAGCGCCAGTTTGAGCAGCGGGCGAAACTCTCCGCGCAACGCGTCCCACGAGACCATATGTATCTACCTACCTTAAAACACCAAGGGCGGAACCTCGGTTCGAGATCCCGCCCAGGCGAAACAAAAAGTACCGTTTATGTCAGGCGCTGGCCGCCTCAACGATCGGAGCTTCCGGCGCATTGCGCTTCACGCTGGCGATGCCTTTTTCGCGTGAGGCCGTCGACTTATACATTTCGCTCTTGCCGATCACCTGCTTGTTGACGGCTGTCAGAGTGAAATAGAATTGGCCGTTGGTGGCCACCTTGCGCTCGAAGCGCGCATCGTCGGTGCAATTCTTCTTTACCGACGCGATGCCATTCTCGCAGTCTTTTTTGGCCTTGTAGCGTTCACTGGTGAGAATCACTTCCCCATTGCCCGCCTTCAGGTTGAACATGCACTGGCCCCCCGTGGAGGGCTTGATCTCGAACTTAGTTAGCGGCCATTGATTGTGGCTCCTTTCAACTATCGCCCGGGCTAAAAAACCAAGCCCGGATATTCCGACTATGTTACGGCACCCGCCGGTCTACGTGGGGAAATCCCGCTGCCATCAGCGTCACCTGCTGATCGGCCGGCAACTCGGCGTCGTCATACCAGCCCCACCCACCGGCGAATAGCAATCCTTCGCCCAGATCGCGGCGTCGCCCTAGCTCCACACTCGCGGTGATGACGGAGAGGAAGCGCGCCACATCCTTGGAGGCGGGGGCCGGAGCCGGGTTGAGTGCCGGCGCCGGAAAGTAGAGGATGGACCCGCCGTAGACCGCCGGCTGGTCAAGGCGAAACTTCGGCGAGCCCAGCAGCCGCATGAGATCGTTGCGCGTGTCCCAGACGCCGGAAATCTGCACAGGCGCCAGCCGCCGCATGCTTCCGCCCCATCCGAAAGGCCACATGCCTGGTTCGTCGGCTGCGGTTTGTTCTGCCTCGAAAAAAGCGTCGAGAATGTCCTGGTAGGAACGGCCTTCGAGCGCGGAGGCGTCGAGATCGCCGCAGATCAGCGCAACGTAGGCGAAGGCGCGGTCCCGGCGAGTCTGTGCAGTGGCGCTCACAAAAATTGGAGGATACCAGACTCGGCTAT
>JAYTKJ010000016.1:0-3585 GCA_043730365.1 Acidobacteriota bacterium
GACCAGGGATTTGCCATCGGGCGAAAACTCAAGGGCGGAGATCATCTCGGGCTGGCCCGTGATCTTGCGGAGCAGCTTCCACTGCTTGGCATCCCAAAGGTAGATGGTGCGGTCCACTCCGGCGGCAGCCAAATACCTGCCGTCGGGCGAGAAGGCGAGATCGAACATCGATACCGTCATATCCTCGATCAGCTTTACCAACTCGCCGTTGCGCGCATTCCACACCCGCACGTCGGTGTCATAGGCGGACGCCACCAAAGTTTGGCCGTCCGGCGAAAACGTCATGGACGACAGGCCCCCGATGCCAGCGGGCACCTGAAAGCGCTGTTTTCCATCGGCGTCCCACACGCGCACGAGATTGGCACTGGCCGACGCGCCATCCTTGCCTCCCCCCGCCAGCGTTTTGCCGTCCTCGGTGGAGGCCAGCCCCGAAATCTTCGGCGAAGCGACGTTGAGAGAACGGATCACAGCGCCGCCTTCGAGATCGTGGATCCTGGCATCGCCCTCAGGCCCGATCAGGGCGAATTGCCCGCGGGCCGCGAGAAACGAGGGGTTGCTGTCACCCTTTTCCCGCTTGAAAGTCTGGCTCACTGAACCGGCCGCGATATTCCAAACCCTGATATCGCCGTCGCGGGAAAACGTGGCCAGCGACTGGCCATCCTTGGAAAAGGCGAGCGAGGTGACCTCGGACTCCGCCAGCAATACACGATTTTCAGACATGCGCGGGTTAGGCTTTCTCGAGAATCAGATCGAACGTCACTACTGAACGCGGCGCCGAATTTTCGTCAAGCAGCGTCACCGGCCTGATGGTGTCGCGATTGGAAACCACGCCGCGCTTGTTGAAGTTCTTGTCCGGATCGCCGTCGAAGAATGGATCGGTGGCAAAGTAGAGCTGCGTCACCAGCGGCTTGCAGCCCGGGGCGCTGATCAGATAGTGGACGTGTTGAGCGGGCCGGTCCGGATAGTGGCCCGGCATGTTGGTGTCGAGAGCATAGTCAGTTCCGGAGTCGATCGCCAGTTTGGAGCGATACCGGTAGCCGTGAACGTCGTAGATGCCTTTGTGGTCCGCATGCCAAACATCAATGCGCGCCCCCGGCACTGCCTCGCCCCGCGTGTTCATGATCTTGCCGGTGATGCGCAAGGGGAAGCCTGGTTCGCCGGCGACGCGCATATTGGCCTGATTCGGCGCACCCTTTTTGTAGAACGGCCCGAGCACCTCAACAGAAGTGGGTTTGAGCGATTGCTCTTCAGCCTTCTGCCAGAAGGCGAACAACTGCGTTTGCGACATGGCGGCGGCACCGGTCAGCAGTCCACGAACGATGCACTTTTCCAGGAACTCGCGGCGCGGCGGCATGGATATCAGCATGTTTTGATTAGATGCCGTTTCGGGCTGTATTGTCAATGTGAGGCTAGCGCGATCCAGGCTGGCAGCACGGCAAACAGCTTCTTCATCACGATACCGGTGCCCTGCGCAAACACCTCCGGCTTGCCGTAGGCCTCGCCCGTGGACGCGCCCACCAGATCGCTGACGCCGCGCAGGATCACGATGCGCTTGCCGTTGCGCTTCGCCACGCGGGCAATCGCGCCGGATTCCCAGTCCGCGGCAATGGCTCCGTAGAGCCGCACCAACTTCGGGATGTCGGCGGGCGCGAGATCGCGATCGGCCGAAACCAACGTTGAGCGTTTCACGTCGGAAGGGGGCTTGGGTCCGACCCAGGCCAGATCGATCGGCGTTGTGTAGTCGCGAATCGCCTCCGCTGAATCGCCCATCATCTCGACGATGTCGTAGACCACGGTCCGCTCAGCCAGAATCACGTCGTACCGGTTGACGCGGCCGGCCATGCCGCCGCAGGTTCCGAGATTGAAGACCGTGGCGGGGCGCCAGCGATCAATCGCGTATTGCGCCGACGCGGCTGCGTCGATTTTGCCCCATCCCCCTTGCAGCACCACCGTGCGCCGGCCGGCGATGTCCTGCAGGAAAAACTCACCGTAGGGGGAGCGCTGCATAGCAGCCTGGGGAAAGAGTTCACGGACGACACGCCACTCAGCGTTGGCCGACACAATCACTACCGAACCAATCGCGGCATCGGCACCCAACAGCCTGGTAGCCAGGGCCATACCGACCAATGCCAGCCGATGCATCCTATCGGCCCGCGTAATTCAGCTCATAAAACTTGCGATACTCGCCGCTGCGGACCCGGCTCAGCCATTCGCCATTCTCCGCATACCACCGCACCGTTTCGGCGAGGCCCTGGACAAAGGGCATTTGTGGCTTCCACCCGGTCTCCCGCATCAACTTCTCGCTCGATAGCGCGTAGCGGCGGTCGTGGCCCGGGCGATCCGTTACCCGGCGCATGAGGCTTTCCGGCTTGCCGGTAATCTCCAGGATCCGCCGGATGACTTCGATGTTGGGCAACGACAAACTGCCGCCCACATTGTAGATCTCGCCCAGCCGCCCACCGTTCAGAACGCTGAGCAGGGCGCGGCAATGGTCATCGACAAAAAGCCAGTCGCGCACCTGCATGCCGTCACCGTACACCGGCAGTTCCCGATTCTCCAGGGCATTGGAGATCATCAGCGGGATGAGCTTTTCGGGAAACTGAAAGGGCCCGTAGTTGTTGGAGGCGCGCGTGACCACAACGGGCAATTTGTAAGTGGTGAAGTAGCCGAGGGCGATCAGATCCGAACCGGCTTTCGAAGCCGAGTAGGGGCTGGAGGGTTTCAGCTGATAGTTCTCGTCGGCCTCCAATGGATCTTCCAAACTGCCGTAGACCTCGTCAGTGGAGACATGCAGGAAGCGATGAACGCCCTGACGGCGGGCGGCTTCAAGCAGCGCAAAGGTGCCGTTGAGGTTGGTGCGGATCACCGGCTCCGGCGAGTGAATACTGCGATCCACATGGCTCTCGGCGGCGAAATGCACGACGGCATCCGGGCGAACCTCAGCGAAGAGGGTCTCGACAAACGGGCCATCGGCGATGTCGCCGCGCACGAAGCGATAGTGGGCATGGCCCTCCACGGCCTTCAAGTTGTCGAGGTTGCCCGCGTAGGTGAGCTTATCGAGATTGGTGATTTGCCAATCGGGGTGCTGCCGCGCCACCAGCCGCACGAACGCCGAGCCGATGAAGCCGGCGCCGCCTGTCACAAGAATATTCATTATTTTCTATTATGGCCGGATCGAGTCGAAGTTGATACAATAGGAGCAGACCGCTCCTTTGCTGGGAGATCGTCTAACGGTAAGACTGCAGCCTCTGGAGCTGCGTATCGGGGTTCGAATCCCTGTCTCCCAGCCAATCTCCTACTCGCTCACTTTATCCCGGACGTTGAACTCCAGCTTCCAACGGCGCCCATCCTTAGCCACGCACCAGAGCAGCAGTTGGCCCGTCTCGCTGATTTCGGTCTCCAAAGTTACGTGAACCACCTGGCTACCGCCGCCCCCTTCGGCAGCGGGCAGAGAAACCCGCACGGGCGCCAACTCCTCAAGCTCGTCTGGAATTTCATCCAGCAGCAAGCCCGGCGCGTCATCTTTGCGCCGCGCTGAGCCGAAGAACCGGAAGTCGGCTTCCTGGCCGAGCAGCAGCGCGAAGG
>JAYTKJ010000017.1:0-36128 GCA_043730365.1 Acidobacteriota bacterium
CGGAAGATGAGCAACTACCCCCTGCGCCGTGGCTACAAACGCTCGCCACCCATCGACTTCTCCGCTGCCATCAGAATCGTTAAGTGACGAATATTGGGGTTAGCTGCGAAGGTTGGGCTAGTACGGTCGTGCTTGAGAATTTCCGAATCCAGGGCTTTCGTTGCTTCTCCGATTTCCGGATTGAGGGTTTGCGGCGGATCAATCTCATTGCCGGGAAGAACGGGGTCGGCAAGTCGGCCCTGCTTGAAGCCATCCGCTTGTATTGAGCCCCATCAAGGGAAACCGTCGCAGACCTTCTCGCAGATCGGGATCAGGCGACCCTTGAAAGGACCGTTTGGTCTTTGGATACTGTGGCTCCCTTGTTTCCCGACGCTTCCGGCCCAAACACTTCCATGGCGATGCGGTTGACAGGAAACGAAGGCGTCACCGACATCGGAGTCAACTGGTTGAGCAGGGACAAGGATGAAAAGTGGATCGAGGATTCCGCTGGTGGGGCATCCACCAATCCCACTGTCACTCCAGTATTGATGCTGCGGCCGGCGAACACCCGGCGCCCAGTGGCGTTGGTGCCGCTCACAGTTCCGGAGGTCGTTCTGCCGAAGCGTTCACTCTCGAGTCTTGTTCCTTTAAACACGATCTTTGTGCGAAGCTCTTCCCTCGACATGGTAGAGGTAGTAAACCTGTTCGAAGCCATCGCGGGTACCGACGTCGAAGCAGAGGTTAGCGGACTTCTGAAATGGATCATCACGGACGCCGAGCGCCTCCTGACTAAGGGTGTCAGCGACGAACGCACAATCTACGTCAAGCGCCACGGTAGGTCGCACCCAGAACCGTTGCGTGCTTTCGGCGATGGTGCGTTTCGCCTCACCGCGCTGGCTCTCGCCCTGGTCAACTCCAAAGATGGATGCTGCCTCCTCGACGAGATTGAAAACGGCATCCACTACGAACTCTTCGATCAGATCTGGGAGAAGCTATCTCTTCTCAGCCAGGCCTTGAACGTACAAGTCTTCGCCACGACCCACGGCAAGGACTGTATCGAAGCCTTCGAGCGAAGCTACCGGCATCCTCATTTCGACGCCTGCTTTCATCGGCTGGAACGAGAGGGTGGACGCATCGTCCCGATCCGGCTGGACAACGACTCCTACTTCTCAGTGGTGGCCGGACAAGAGCACGAGATCCGCTGAAAATCTCTACATGAAAGATCCCCTCATCCTGGTGGAAGGCGGAGATGACGCATACTTCCTTCAGCACTTCCTGCGACTGGCTTGCCAATTCCAGTATGCGGTGAACACTGCGATCATTCCGCAGGGAACGATCGACAAACTTCTGAGACGGATTGCCGCTCTTGACGGCGACTCGAACCCGGTAATCGCCATCATCTGCGATGCCGATAGGGACCCTGGGGCCCGTTGGCGTGAGTTACGAAAGGGAATCGGACACCTCTATCTTCGCGAGGCGCCCGACCCCGGAGGTTCAATCGTGCGGCTGCCTCGCGAAAGGCGAGCGGGCGTTTGGATGCAAACAACCAGGGCCCCGGTAGTCTCGAAACGTTCCTCGCGACAATCCGGAGCACCGCGGCGCCGCAGCCGGCATTGTGGAAGAAATCCATCAGTACCGTCGCGTCAATCGAACATCGCCTCTTCGCTGACAAAGACGCCGCCAAGGCCGAACTCCGCACTTGGCTCGCCTGGCAAAATAAACCCGGCGCATCCCCAGGCCTCGCCGTCGCAATGGATTGCTTCGATCTAACCCATCCACTCGCCGTCTCGCTCGCGGACTGGTTTCACCGTCTGCTACCTACGCCAGCAGTTCCTTAGTCCGTCAGCCGGATGTTCCACCCCAAGTGCGATTCAGGCCAAGCACCAACAGTCGGCCTTCCGTGCCCGCCAAGCGGCGCAGCGTGGACGTATCAGGTTCGAAGGCAGTGAGAAAACTGCCGTCGCCCCAGAGACGGGCGAAGAGTGAACGGGCCCAGGCAGCTTGGCTTGCCAAAGCAGGCGAAGCGGACCAGCGAATGATTCGGTTGAAGTGCCGCCGGCGCGCCGGCCCCGAAATTGCGCCCAGTTTTCGGCGCCGCCAAACCCCGTGAGGGCCAGCGCCAATGCGACGAGCAGGCGGAGGTTCAGGAGAGGAGCAGCGCCCGGGTTCGTCGGCGGGAACGCGCTTTGTCGCGATGGTAGGTCAACGCGGCAGCAACACAAAACGCCAGGGAATCCATCGGGACGGCGACAGCCTGGTGGAAAACAATAGCCCGATTGCCCTCGAACGTAAACTCCTTGGGGAAAGTCGCCTTGAAAGTTTCGACCAGATTGGTCTGGCAATGGAAATACATCGCGTATTGCGAAGGGCTGGACTCCTTCCAACCAACCCGAATCGTACTACCGGACTTGCTCTTCGCAGTCACGTAAGCCGGTTCGCCCCACCGCAGCGATTCCTCGATTTTGCCAACTCCTTCGGTCAAATCGGCGATCTTGAAAATCAGCTCACGCAACGCCAAAGCTTGTGGCGAATCTTGGGCGGGTAGGACCCAAACGCCCGCTCGACATCAGCATCTTGGAATGGCGTCACAGCCGGCTGCTACCTACGCCAGCAGTTCCTTAATCACATTCCCGCTCACGTCCGTCAACCGCATGTTCCGCCCCAAGTGCGGATACGTCAGCTTCTCGTGATCAAACCCCAGCAGATGCAGAATCGTCGCGTGCAGGTCATTCACAGACCGCCGGTTCTCCTCCGCCTTGTAACCAAACTCATCCGTCGACCCCACCACCGTCCCGCCCTTGACGCCGCCTCCGGCCATCCAAATCGTGAAGCCCAGCGGATTATGGTCACGCCCGTCCATGCGTTGCGAAATCGGCATGCGTCCGAACTCACCATGCCAGATGATCAGCGTCGAATCAAACAGCCCGCGCCGCTTCAAATCCTTGATCAGCGCGGCCAGCGGCTTATCGGTTTCGCGCGCGTGCGTGCCGTGGTTCTCCACGATATCCCAATGCGCATCCCACGATTCCTGAAAATTGCCGCCGCCGGAAAAGATCTGAACATGCCGGACACCGCGTTCCACCAGCCGCGCCGCCATCAACGCCTGCCGCCCGAAGAATTGCGTCGGCTCTTCGTCGAGGCCATACAGCCGGCGAGTCTCGTCGCTCTCCTTGGCAATATCCACTGCCTCGGTGGCGCTAACTTGCATGCGGAACGCCAGCTCATAGGACGCAATCCGCGCCGTCAGCTCTGTATCAAGCGGGTTCTTCGCCAAGTGCTCGGCATTCAGCTTGGCCAGATAATCCAGCCACCGCCGCTGCCGCTCGCGTGGCATGTCCTTGGGCGGATTGAGATCGACAATCGGGTCACCGGAGCTGCGAAACTGCGTGCCCTGATAGGCCGCCGGCATGTAACCATTGCCCCAGTTGGGCGCGCCGCCGATCGGACCGCCGCGATGATCGCTGAACACCACAAACCCGGGAAGATTCTCGTTCTCGCTACCCAATCCATAAGTGATCCAACTGCCCATCGACGGATACCCAGGCAAGACCGCACCCGTGTTCATCTGGAACAACGCCGGCGCATGGTCATTCGAGATCGCGTACATAGACCGCACGAAGCCGATATCGTCCACGCACCCGCCCACGTGCGGGAAAAGCTCCGAGACATCCATGCCGCACTGGCCGTACTTCTTGAACTTCCACGGCGAAGGCATCAGTCCGCCCGGCGTCCCTTGCGAGACCACCACGTCACCCTTGCCCGTCATCACTTCGCCCTGCCGCTTGTCCAACATCGGCTTGGGGTCGAAGGTGTCCATCTGGCTCACGCCGCCATAACAAAAAATCGAAATGACGGCCTTGGCCTTGCCCGGAAAATGCGGCTTGCGCGGCACCATCGGATCGGTCCGCATCGGCGCCGCCTGGGCAGCCATCTGCGCGAAAGCGAGGCCGGCGATGCCGCCGCCTACGCGATTGAGCAACTCGCGGCGCGAGAAAAATCGTTGAGGCGAATTGTGGTTGCTGTTGATCATGGCATGAAAGCGAATTCGTTGAGGTTGAACAATCCCTGACAGAAATCGATGAGCGAGTTGTCGTCGCGGCGCACGAACTCAACCGACTGCCGCCTTTCCGCGTCGTGCGGAGCCCGCGCGAGCGCCAACTCAAAGGCGCGGTCCACTTGCTTGGCCGCGTCGTTCCCCACCTCACGGCGCAGGCGCTCGGCAAATTGCTTGGCCTGCAGCCGGACCACCGCGTTGTTCATCAGTAGCAACGCTTGCGGCGCGGTGATGGACGAGTTGCGGCGTGCGCAGGACGACATCATGTCCGGCTGGTCAAACGATTCAAACAGCGGGTAGCGGATGGTGCGCTTGTTGAAGACATAGAGCGACCGGCGCCACGTAGTTGGATCATCGTCAGGTTTGCCATTCCACGTCCGCCGGCTGCTGCCCTGAAACAGTACCGGGTCGATGTACGGCAGCACCGCCGGGCCGCCCACGGTGCGCTCGAGCGTGCCGGCGGCGGCCAGCATGCCGTCGCGAATCGTCTCGATGTCCAAACGCTGACGAGGCATGCGCCACAGATAGCGATTCGTGGAATCGATCACGCGATTAGCTTCCGTATCGTCGCTGGCCATCCGGTAGGCGCGAGAGTTCAGCATCAGGCGATGCATTTCCTTGACGCTCCAACCCTTGGCGACAAACTCGGTGGCCAGCCAATCCAGCAGTTCCGGATGCGTCGGCGCCTCACCCTTGCGCCCAAAATTGTTCGGCGTGGGCACAATGCCTTCGCCGAAATGATGCTGCCAGATGCGATTCACCATCACCCGGGCCGTCAGGGGATTCTCAGACGACGCAATCCAATTGGCGAACGCCAGCCGTCGATGGCTGGTCTTGGCATCAGCCGGAGGCGCAGGCGCCTCAAACTTACTCCAGCTCGCCACCGTGAAAACGCCAGGCTCCATTTGCGAACCCTTACCGCTCGGGCTCCCACGGTGCAAGAAGTAGGAAGGCAGCGCCTGCGCGCCTTCTTCGGTCATGGCCATCGCGGCCGCAATCGGTTTGGGCCGCTGCGCTTCGAGGCTACGAATACCGGCGGTCACCTTCTCCAGCGCCGCTCGCTCAGCCTCGGTCATCTTCGCCTGCACTTGCTTTTCGTCCACGGCCTCGATGGCACGCTCGATCTGCCGCGCGTTCAAGCGCTGGGCCTCAGTGCGTTTGTCGGCCGGCTTGCGCCACGCCTCGCCCATGTAGGGTGGCAGTTTGGCCAGCTTATCGGCAAGAATCAGATCGCGGGCCGACTTCTCGATAGCGGTCTTCTGCTTGCGCAACGGCTTGACCAAGCCGTCGATGCGCTCGGACTCGGCCTTGTGAGCCGCCACTTCAGCCGCCCCCACGAGCGGAAACTCCTGCGGCTTGGTCGAGAAGAATACGGCCTGGATCTGATAATAGTCTTTCTGCGGAATCGGGTCGAACTTGTGATTGTGGCAACGCGCGCAACCGAGCGTCAGGCCCTGGAAGGAAAGCGACGTCACCGAAATGATGTCGTCCAATTCATCCATGCGCGTCATCTCATTCTTGACGTTATGATCGGGACCGTGACGCAGGAACCCCGTCGCGACCTGCGCTTCGCTCGAAGACGGCGCCAGTTCGTCGCCGGCGAGCTGCTCACGGATGAACCGGTCGTACGGCTTGTCGTTGTTAAACGCATTCACCACGTAGTCCCGGTAGCGCCAGGCGCTGTGCCGGTCCGCATCGTACTCGAAACCACCTGAATCGGCGTAGCGAACCAAGTCCAGCCAGTGCCGGGCCGCGCGTTCACCGTAATGCGGCGAGGCCATCAGCCGCTCCACTAATTGGCTCCACGCGTCGGGCCGTTTGTCGTTGACGAACTCGGCCACCTGCTCCGGCGTGGGAGGCAAGCCCCACATGTCGAGATAGGCGCGTCGCACCAGCCTGCGAGGATCGGCCGCCGGCGAAGGCTTCAGCTTCAACTGGCTCCACTTGGCTTCCAGAAACGCATCTACAGGATTCCGTCCGGCGGCGGCGGCGGCGTTGCCGGGAACGGCCGGCCGCACCGGTTTCTTGAAAGACCAGAAAGCGCGCTCCTCGACCGTGACCGGTCGCTCTTCCATCGCCCGCAGCGCCGCCTTCTTTTCGGCATCTTCGTCCTTCTTGGCGGTCGACACCGTCTGATCCGCTGGCCAGGACGCGCCCGCCCGGATCCACAGGCGTAGCGTCTCCAGATCTTCGTCAGCCAGCTTCTTACCAGGCGGCATTGCCGGACTCAATTGATGCGTCGCCAGCGAATACAACCGGCTCCGCTCGGGGTAGTTGGGCACGATCGACTCGCCCCGTTCGCCACCCGCAATCGCTGCCTCACGTGTGCGCAGGTCCAGGTTCGAAGACTTTAGAGCCGCTCCGTGGCATCCGAAACAATTCTTCTTCAGAATGCCGTGGGCCCGTTCCTCGAGGCTTTGGCCCCAACAGACACTTAAAAAGATCAAAACGAAGGAGGAACGGAGTGCCAGTCGCATCGGTTGAACACAATTATACCCAAAGTTTTACACGGTCAACTGCTATTCCACCCTAGAGAAAGGTAGGGATTGGGCCGAATAACGGTTAGGTAGCTCCCCAGACGGAGCTTCCCAGGATCCGGGAAATGGCAACAACAAGGCCTGAGAGCTTTCATCGTTCTGAGACTATCGCGACAGAATCAGCGCTTGACCTGCTCGCGCAGGCACGGGCGTTAGACGCGCGCTCTGAGTATGTTCAGGTGTTGACCCTGAGTGACTGGCTGCTGAAGTCCACCGCCGCTTTGGGCCGCGAACATCAAGCCGAAGCACACGCCATCACCGCTCGGGCTTTGTATGAATCGGCTGACTTCTCGCGGGCCGCTGATGCCTATCGCCAGGCCATTGAACTGAACCGCACTCTTGACGACACCGCTCACATTGATGCGTTATTGGGGTTGGGCCTCTGTCTGGATCACCTGGGAAACTATTCTGAATCCGAGCGGCTCTACGATCAGGTAATCAACGCCCGTGCCGCTAGCTCTGTCCATAGGATGGCCGCCCGCCGCAATCTGGTCTACGCGTCCGCCGTCAGAAGCTTTGGCGCCGCCGATTTTGCCGCGGCCCAGGCGTTGTTTGCCAAGGCGCTCACGCTCCACCCTAACGATGACGATTTCCGCAGCGACATCCTGATGTGGCTCGGCGCCTGCCATTCCCAACTCGGCCACTTTGCCGCCGCCGGAGAAACCTACACAGACCTGCTGTCCAGTGGCGGCGCACATGAGTCAGTGAAGACGCAGGCCACCCAATGCCAGGTGTTCGCCGAAGGCCAACTCCACTTTGCCGCCCGCCGATACCAGGAGGCCCGGGGCAAGTTTGAGGAAATTCTCAAGCGCCGCGGGTCAGGCAACCAATTCCGCAGTGGCGCCATGCTCATGCTGGCGCATTGCTGTTTCCATCTGTCGGACTATCGGCAGGCCAGCCGCCGGTATCGCCACATCCTGAAAACCCGCAACGCCTCGCCGGAACAAAAACGGGAAGCTCGCCAGTGGCGTCGCGCCGTGCCAGGTTTGCTGGAACGGATCCTGCGTTCCTTCGGAAGCCGCCTCGGTTTAGGCGTCAGCAGGTAGCGAGGGCTACCCTACTTTCACCCAACTCTGCTTCTTGTTGCTCTTGGAAACCGCTTCCAGACAGATCATTCCCCACAACCCATCGGCCAGCGTCGGGTACTCGATCTTGGCCTTCCGGTCGGCAATGCGTTTGTAGAAACGCTTGAACAATTGCTTGTGCGAATCGTCGTAGCCTTCGCTGTGTCCGCCCGGCAAATCGGCGAAGCTGGCTGAGTCTCCGGCCATCAGCGATGGATCCTTGACGATGAGTTGGTTAGGCGAATTGCGATTACCGATCCAAAGCAGATCGGGCGTCTCCTGGTTCCAGCGCACGCCAGCTTTGGTCCCAAAGATTTCAAACTCAAAGCGGTTCTTGCAGCCGGCCGATACCTGGCTCACGCTATAGCACCCGCGGGCGCGATCCCCCAACTTCAGCATCACCATGCCAAAGTCCTCGGTCTCCACTTTGTAGTCTTCGTAGCCGGCGCCTTTGGCCAGCTTCCCGCTAAATGTTTCCACCGATCCCTTGGGCCGTTTGCGGTTCTTGTGGACAATCTGCAGGTCCGCGCAGAGCGACGAAATCTTCAGCCCCGTCAGGTGTTGGATCATGTCCATCCAGTGCGAGCCGATGTCGCCCACCACGCGGAGCGGCCCGTTGGCCTTGGCTTCCAGCCGCCAGTTGTAGTCGGTCTCATAGAGCAGCCAATCCTGATAGTAGGTGCCCTGCACCACCAGCACCTCGCCCAGGTCCCCATTGGCGATCATGTTGCGTACGTGCTGCACCATCGGGTAGTAGCGCAGGTTGTGATTGGTGGCATGAACGACGTTGTGCTTCTCCGCCGTCTTCAGCATATCCTTGGCCTCGGCAGCCGACATCGCCAGCGGCTTCTCGCACAAAACATGCTGCCCCGCTTTGGCGAAGGCCTTGACCATCTCGCAATGCTGCTCGTTCGGGGTCAGAATGTGGACCGCGTCCACCTCTTTCTTCCCCACCAGCGATTTCCAATCGCCGGTCGATCCCGGAATGAAGTTGGCGTCGGCAAAAGCGCGCGCCTTGGCGTCGGACGAACCGGCCACCGCCACCACCTCCACATTTCCCAGTCGGCGCACCGCTTCGGTGTGCACCTTGCCCATGAATCCGCTGCCAATCATTGCTGTTCGAATCTTACTCATCGCACCTGACAATGTACCACCGTCGTGGGGTTGCGGGGTATAAAACAAAATGGCTGGGGTGCGTTATACTCGGGGCAGTCGTATGAACGTACGAATCCGCCTCCCCCGCGGTCTTCCGGTCGACTCGAAGACTGGCAAGAACCGGCATATGGCGTTGACCTTTGCCAGCCTCCTGGTTCCGGGCGCGATGATGGCGTCCGTCCTAACCGTTTGGCGCCTCGCTTCGGATCTCTCCTACGCCGGCGAGTTCGCTATTTCCGAAGGTGTTTGGTCCCATTGGGCCCCCTGGGCCGTAGTCGCCATCCTGTTGGCCCTGGCGGCGCAGCGTCTGAATCACTACGGCCGGAGCGGCCGCTTTTACTAGCAAGGCATCGGTTACTGAGCCGCGCCCGAAGGAAGCGGTCCCGCGCCGCGAGTCGCGCTGGCAAGGTGCGTGTCTTTCCCTACCCAGCGCGCTGTGGCGTTAGAGCGTTTTCAGTTTAGGTGTAGAGCGCTTCCTTATCGGTCGCGCCTTCCATCTCGGTGTGGAGCCGCGCGCGTCAGCAAGCGTGACTCTACAGAAAATCTGAAAATGCTCTTGGTGAGTCCGACAGCGGCGGGCCACCGTACGGCCGCGGCTCCAAAGGAGCGCAAAAGCCGCAACCTTCTCAACTCCTCCTGGCGGCCGCTCCGTTGCGTAGCCTTGGCCCAAGCGTGCGGAGCGCGATCAACGGGTTGGCACAGGTCGAATCCCAAAACGCCCGGCTTGTCGAAGTCCTTGCACCAACGGTCCATCCCCGCGGGTGTGACCCGCGCCATGTCTCCGCCGAAAAACGCGATCATGCGCGCCCCCCTACCCGCCCGTTTCCCAAAGCGCGGCGGCCAGCTCCTGGTGCTGCCCGAGTTTCCTGCCGAGCGCCTCGATGTCTTTCATGGCCACGCCGAGTGCGCGGTCCGAGCGAGCGATCGGGTCGTTTTCACCGGGATTCGATCAACGGCTGCGTGAGTTCGGTGCGCCAATCGGCCGGATTGGAACTCGACTCCGGCCCCACCAAATAGCACTCGTAAAGGTCCGGACCCTGCAAGTATCCATGCGCCGCGATCCATTTCTTGAATTCGCCCCACGCACCGGCGAGGCCCTCATACGGGCCGTGGTAAACGGTGCGGGCGGCCTTGGCGGCCGGTGTTTGGCGCGCCTCAACTCGCCCGGCCGCAGCGACGGGCGCGGTCACCGGCACGCAGATCTCAAAGTCGAAAACATCCGGCTCCATCTGCAGGTGATGCGTGAACCATGGTCCCGCCGGGCCTATGCCTTGGGCGCTGACCACGGCCATCAGTTCGCCCAGGCCGGGTCCCATGACTGACCGTATCTCACTCCGCGGAATGGTGAGGTGGATGACGGCGGCCAACCGCGCGGGGACCTCGGTAATCTTCGGTGCTTCAATCACAATGCACTTCCTCCTGTTCTACGTCAACCCTCCGCCAGCATCGCCGGCAACAATTGCTCAAGCCTGTTGTAGCCCGCCGCCATACCGTGCTCCATTCCGGACCGGCGTGCGATGTCGCGAGCGTCTTTTGACTCATAGAGCACGTTGATCGTGACTCGCGTGATATCTCCATCTTCCACGAAAACCGTCGTATCTACGGCTTCACCCGGATACCAGGAATCGTCGAACTTTTCGGTCGCCACCAACCGCTCGGGCGAAACAATCTCGCGAAACACTCCTCCCATGCCCATATCCTTGACGCCCGCCTTATGCCACACGTAACGATAGGCACCGCCAACCAGTAGGTCGATCTCGCAAACCGGCATCGTCCAACCCGGCGGGCCAAGCAGCCAGCGCCTGACTAACTCCGGCTTGGTGAAGGCATCGAACACCAGCCGGCGCGGTGCGTGGAAATCACGCGCGATCAGGATTTCGCGATCGGAGGGCGCGGATATCTTGAAACTGTCGGGATAGAACATGGTGGGGGCTCCTTATCGCTTCCTGCTGGCAGGCCGCTTACGCTTCTTCTGCGTGGTTTTCAACTCGTCAAGCAAATCACCCAGGCGCACAAAGGACGCCTCCCAGAATTCGCGATAGCGCTCCAGCCACTTCGTGGCCTCGGCCAGCGGCCTGGCCTCCAGCCTGCTCGGCCTCCGCTGCGCCTCGCGGTCACGCGAAATCAGACCGGCGCGCTCCAGCACCTTCAGATGTTTGGAGATCGCCGGTTGAGTCATCGCAAACGGCTCAGCCAGTTCATTCACCGACGCCTCACCCGAGGCCAAACGAGCGAGGATGGCTCGCCGGGTGGGGTCGGCGAGTGCGGCAAACGTGGCGTCCAGGCGATCGGGCGTAGCCTGAATATAACCACTTTGTTGCATAACTAAATGGTAATATACTCGACATTGGACCTGCTGTCAATAGCTTTCCCAATGGATACTGAATCGCACGCTTCGCGCGAAGCGTCTCAACGTTCACTGCGATATGAAGGTACTTGAATGGGCGCCTGAGAAAATGCCACCAGGCGTTCCGGTCGAGAGTCCGGCCACCGCAGTTACGCGCCCCGCGCCAAGCCATTCGAAGTGTCAGCGTTCCAACCGAATTTCGACTTCGCGCTCAACATATCTCCACTCTTTCGTGGCCCTGAGCTTGGTCAGCAGTTCGTCGAATTCCGGCTTGTGCTGGGGAGCAAACTCAAACCACGTGAGGAAATCAAACGGCTCGCCAATATCGCGGGAGTGGTGGAGCCGGCGTGCAATGGCGGGCAAATAGTCAAGCCCGATCGCAGTGTGCTGCGAGGTCTCTTCAAAGATGTGGCGGCGCTCGTCTTGGGGCAGGTCCCACCACGCGGCGGATTTCCTGATCGGGATGAGCGCGGCGCAAGTGGCTTCGGGGCGATTGAGCGCGGGCTGCTTGGCGCGAAGCGCGGCGAGTTCGGCGCCCGTCGCGTAGCGAACATTGCTGGTCAGGCCCTGCAGAACCCAGGCAGTGCCGGCGTGCCGTTCGCCCAACTCTCCGTTCACGGCCTCTAGGCGTTGGACCGTCTCCAAACCGGCCCCCCGATAGGCACTCATGCGGGTGACCTTCCAGGCGCCCTGCGCACCTCCCAGGAAAAAATAGCGGTTGGTCATTTTGCCTCTTTGCTGCGCCAAGGCCAGTGTTTGGATGAACAGACGGCGCTCCATTCTTATTCCGAGTTATTGGGCGGCCTTTGGCTTTGGCAAGAGATCGAGGATCTCGGCAGACGTGGTGCGGCCGCCGTGAGACTTGGCGCTCTTGCTGAAGAAGATGACGCCTTGAGAATCGATGAGGAAGGTGGAAGGATAGGCCGTCTCGTTGGGGGCGTTCCAACGCAGTCCGTAAAGGTTGGTGAATACGTAAGCGGGGTCGAGCAACAGATCGAACGAGTCCGGGAAGGTCTTGTTCGACATGAACTCGGCGGCTTTGGCGCCGAGTTCCTGCGGCGGTCCCGGGTACACCATCACGACGCGCGCGCCCCGTTCGGCAAACATCGTTGACTTTTGAACGAACTCCTGAACCTGGCGATTGCAGTTGGGGCACTGATAGCCCGGGAAGCCGCGCAGGACGACGAGGACCACGGGGCCCTTACCTTGCAGGTCCGATAGCCGGACGGTTTTACCCGCTACACTCGATAGCGAAAAGTCAGGTGCCTTGCTACCCACCACTGGTGGTGATGGCGGGGCGGCGACGACTGTCATGATGGTCGAAGCGAGGAGTAAGGGTGCCGTCAGATTTCTCATTAGAGGTACTTAATCCCTAAACCTCGACGGCTTATTCCCCGATCTGATATTTTCAGGATCAACGATGCCCGATGATCTACACCGATTGACCAAAGCAGGCGATCTCGAGCGCCTGCGGATACTGCTGAAGAAGAGCGCGGCAGACATCAACACGCTTGATGCAGGAGGCTTCACGGCATTGATGCACGCCGCGCACAGCCCTCGCGCCAGCGTGGAGTTGGTAGAACTGCTTCTCGACAACGGCGACGATCTGCATCTGACGTGCAAGGCACGGTTCGAGGCCGACTTTAGCGTGGCGGCACTGGCCATCAAGGCGGGGGACTTGAGGAAAGTTCAACTGCTGGTTGAGCGGGGCGCGAACCTGGGTTATCGGCGAACGGAGGGCTTCGATGCGCTCATGGACGCGGTGTACGGCAGTCTCGCGCGCGACAGTGCGGACTCCATGGATCTGCTCAAGTTCCTACTTGCCCAAGGTGTTGCACTCAACACGCTTTCAAGCTACGGCGAGTCGGCACTGCGCACGCTGCCTGGCTTTGGGCGGTTCGAGGCAGTGAGGCTGCTGCTCGACGCTGGCGCCGACGAGTCGCAACTGGATTGGACACCGCTGATTCGGGCGGTGGCGATTGGGTCGCTTGCCGACGTGAAGGCGCTGGTGCCAGCGGGAGCCAAGCTGGAAGAGAAGGACCGTTGCCAACGCACCGCGTGGCTGGTGGCGGTGCAAATGGGCGACATCGCCAAGGCCGAATTTCTGCTGGCGAGTGGGGCTCTGACCGGCCCAGGCGCTGCCGACAAGCCGGCGCTGTTTTATGCAATTGAAAATCACCGCCTGCCGATGCTCAAGTGGCTTCTGGACCTGGGAGCGGCGATCGAGGAGAGAGACGCGTACGGCGCAACGGCAGCGATGACAGCGGCTGAACACGGCAACGCGGAGGCGTTGGCGGTGTTGATCGAGGCCGGCGCGGACATCCACGCGACCAAGGCGTGGAACCAATCCGTCCTGAGCGATGCGAGGACACGCGAAACGGCGTCGATCCTCTTGCAAGCGGGCGCCGACCCGGCGCACTTGGCGTATGAGGGGCGGAGGGCACTGCTTGGCTTGCCTCCGGAGCCTGACGAGGCGCTGCTGCGCGATGTTACGCCAGAGCAGTATCGCAGAGGGCGCACGCGGCGGTTTGGCGCAGGCACGAGCAACCCGGAGGAGTTCAGCGAGCCATTCTGGGAAGGGATGATTCGGGCCGGTGTTATCGCCTATCAGGGAGCTCGGCAGTTTGGCGACGGCGACGAGGCCCTTAGGGAGCCGGTCTGGTGCGCTCAACGGTTCGGGCAGTCGTTCACCATCCTGCCGGATGGACGCATCGTGCAGATCGGCGGCGAACATGAGGACAGCTACGACCCGGACTTCTGCATCTATAACGACGTGTTCCTGCACGAGCCGGACGGCGCGATCCGTATTTTCGGCTATCCGGAAGCGGTATTCCCACCCACGGATTTTCACACGGCCACGTTGGTGGACGACACGATCTACATCATCGGGTCATTGGGCTATCAGGGCACCCGGCAATTCGGCACGACCCCGATTTACCGGCTCGACACGAAGACGTTTCGCATAGCCAAAGTGGACGCTGGTGGTGAGACGCCGGGATGGATCTACAAGCACCGCGCAACTCTGCGGGGCAGTGAGGAGATCGTCGTTTCAGGCGGCACGATTGTGAAGTGGGACGGCAGAAGGGAAGTCAATTCTGAAAACCAAAGATCCTTCGTCCTCAACGTGCGCCGTCTGGCTTGGTATCTATAGTTGACAATAGTATCGTTTTAAGTTAACTATATAGACATGAAACCCACCCCGAAAGGCTGGCCGCGCCTCTCCTCGGCCCTCTATTATGACGACGCGCCCAAGGCCATTGACTGGCTATGCGAGGCGTTTGGCTTCGAGGTTCGCTTGAAAGTGGAAGGCGAGGGCGGGCGCATCGAGCATAGCGAGCTGACCTTTGGCGACGATGCCTTGATCATGGTGGCGCAGAGCGGCGCTAAGCCGGCTATGCCTTTGTTTCCTCCCGGAGCCTCGCCCAAGTCAGTGGGCGGCGTCAACACGCAGTGCATCCTCCTCTTTGTCGACAGCACGGACGCGCATTGCGAGCGCGCCCGGAAGCACGGCGCCATCATCGTGGACGAGCCGAAGGTGCATGACTACGGCCCGGACTATTGGGCTGACCGCAGCTACGGCGCGCTAGACCTCGAGGGGCACATGTGGTGGTTCACCGAGCGCGTGCGTGACCCGCAATGATTCAAGCCAGGCTTGAAGGAACTTTCGCCGCGTTGGCCGATTCGACGCGGATGGCGGTGGTGCGGTTGCTCAGCCAGGAGCCGCGACGCGCCGGAGAACTCGCCGAGGCGCTCGAGATGACGCCGGCCGCGATGAGCCGTCATCTGCGGGCGCTGCGCAAGAGCGGGCTGGTGGGGGAGGAAGGGATTGACGAAGATGCGCGGGTGCGGATCTATCGGTTGCGGCGGGAACCCTTCGAACAGATTCGCGGGTGGCTTGAGGAAGTAGAGCTGTTCTGGGGCGGGCAACTTGCTTCGTTCCAGTGGCACGTAGAGCAGCGGAAGAAGCGGAAGCGATGAGTCCGCCGCCGTTTGACAGCGTGAAGGTGAGCGTCACGGTGGCCGCCGATCCGGCGACGGCGTTCGAAGTCTTCACCGGCGAGACTGACTTATGGTGGCGGCGCGAGCCGAAGTTCCGCGTCTCCGGCCGGCAACCGGGGCTATTCAACTTTGAGCCGGGCGTGGGCGGGCGATTGATGGAGACGGTCGAAACCGCCACGGGTTCGCGCGTCGTGGTGATGGGGCGGGTGACGGCCTGGGAACCGCCGTCCCGCTTCGCCTTCGAGTGGCGCGCGGTCAACTTCGCCGAGGACGAAGTCACGCACGTGGAAGTGCTTTTTGAGCCCGCCGGCGTTGAGAAAACGCGCGTGACCGTGATTCATGGCGGCTGGGCGGCACTGCGGCCGGACCATCTGGTGCGGCATGGCGCGGAAGGTGCGGCGTTCATCCGGAAGACGGGGTTGTGGTGGGGCGAGTTGATGACATCTCTGCGAGAGCGGATCGCAGTCCAGTAAGATGCGGGGGTATGCTTCCGCTTCTACTTATCCTGCTTTCGATGGCGATGGCGCTGCCCGGTCAACAGCGCGCTCCGGGCAATGAGACGATTCTCAAAGATCAACTGAAGGCCGACCTCTACTTTCTGGCGGGCGACGCGATGCGCGGACGGCTCACCGGATCGGCCGAGTACGGACTCGCCGCCGAGTACATCGAATCCCGGTTCAAGCGGCTGGGGCTCAAGCCGGTGAGCGGCGATTCGCTGTTTCATCGGTATGATCTGGTGCTGTCTCGTCTGGAAGCGCCGAACCGGCTGCAGTTTGAGGGGGATGGTGGAGCTCAGCGCCGGGGCAAGTTGCTCGAAGATTTCTATCCGTTGATTTTCAGCGCCAATGCGCGAACGACGGCGCCGGTCACGTTTGTCGGTTACGGCATTCACGCACCGGCGCTCGACTGGGATGACTACAAGGGCAAGAATCTGGTGGGAGCCGTCGCGCTGATCCTGGATGGCGACCCGGGCGCCAATGACCCGAAGAGCGTTTTTGACGGCGTGGTCACCAGCGAATCTGCCAACAGCCTGCGCAAAGCGCTCTGGGCGCAGGAGCATGGAGCGGCGGCTGTGCTAATGGTAAACGCGGGGAGCGGTGACCGGGCCGTAGTAAATGGCTTTCCGTCGTCGTCGCGAAGCTACTGGCCGGTGAAGCCTCCGCATCTGGAGAAGTACACACTCGCGGCATATGCCAACCGGATTCGCATTCCCGTCGCTCAGGTTTCGCCGACGATCGCCGAGGCGCTGATTTTCCGGTCAGGCCGCACGCTCAAGCAGGCGGCGGCAGAAGCGGAGAAGGGTGGTGGCGCGGGATTCATTCTCCCCAGTGGCCAGAACCTGGAGCTCGAAGTCACACTGAAGCGCATCATCGTCGAGGACCGCAACGTGGTGACCCGTATCGAAGGCAGCGACCCTCAACTCAAGAATGAGGCCGTGATTGTCTCGGCGCATTACGACCACAATGGCGCGGACGGCGACCAGATCTTTAATGGCGCCGACGACAACGGATCGGGGGCGGTGGCGCTGATGGAAATCGCCGAAGCTTACGCGCTCGCGGCGGCGCAAGGGCAGCGGCCGCGCCGCACCGTGATCTTTGCCTCGTGGGGATCGGAGGAGCGCTGTTGCGGTCCGCTGCTGGGCGCGTGGGCGTGGGTGGAGGATCAGGGATGGCCGCTCGACAAGACGGTGGCCACGCTCAACATGGACATGATCGGGCGCAGTGAGGAAGTGCCCGAAAGCGGCGGACGGCGATTCAATGGCCTGGCCACGCAGACAGCGGCGATGAATGCCAACAATGTGAACATACTCGGATGGAGTTACTCGCCTGACTTAAGCAAGCTGGTGGATCAAGCCAATCATTCGACGGACCTGCGGCTGCTCAAACGCTACGACAACAACAAGTCTCAACTGCTGCGGCGCAGCGACCAATGGCCGTTTCTGCAGAAGCGCGTGCCGGCGCTGTTCTTCCACACAGGGCTGCATCCGGACTATCACACGACCAACGACCGGCCCGAGCGGATCGACTACGGCAAGGTCGAACGCGTGGCGCGCCTTGTGCATCAATTGAGTTGGGACTTGGCCAATCGCGACGGGCGGCCGGCGATGCCCGAGCGGCGCACGATTCCGGAATGATCAGATCGTCTCGCCACAGACAATTCTGTGTCCGTCCGGTGTGCTGAGACCGAACTCCCTCAGACCCCATGGTTTGTTGGTTGGCTTCGACGAGACGAGCGCGCCTTTCGCCACCAACTCGCGGTAAAGGTCATCCACGCCCTCAACATTCCAGTACGCAAAGTAGGAGTGGTTTGCCAGTTCGCCCGCTGGCCGCTCATCGACGCACTCACCGAGCATGACGCGGAAACAATCACGCGTCAGGAAGCTCCAGCCCTCGGCATCAATCGGGTCTTTTTTGAATCCGAGCACGTCCATGTAGTAACGAGTTGACACCGTCAGATCACGGACTGCCAATACGCATCGGGAATTGACGATTTGAGCCATGGTTTATTGTCGCCGGGAACGTTGGCGTCGGCCCTACTTCTTTACGGCACGGAGAAAATCAAAATCGCAGCCGAGGTTGGCTTGGGTGACGTGGTCCAGGAAGAGCTTGCCATAGCCACGATCATAGTGGGGCTTGGGGCGGACGAAGGCAGCCAGGCGCCGGTCAATCTCCTCGGGCGGAAGATTGACATCAATGCGGCGGCCGGCGCAATCGAGGATGATTTCATCGCCGGTCTGGACCACCGCCAGCGGCCCGCCAATGGCTGATTCCGGTGTGATGTGCAGAACCACCGCGCCGAAGCTGGTGCCGCTCATACGGGCGTCCGAGATGCGCACACAGTCTTTGATGCCACGCTTGAGCAGCACTTTCGGCATCGGGATGTGGCCCCACTCAGGGAAGCCCGGTCCGCCGTGAGGTCCACCGTTCTTGAGGACCAGCACGGAGTTTTCCGTGACGGGCAGGTCATCGCGATTCAGCTCTTCGAGCATCTTGTAGTAGTTGTCAAAGACGTAAGCCGGGCCTCGATGTTGCAGCAAGTGCGGCGAGGCGGCGGTGTGCTTGATCACCGCCCCTTGCGGCGCGAGGTTACCGTACAGCACCAGCGTGCCGCCTTCGGAGGCGAGCGGCTTATCAAACGGGCGGATTACATCCTGATTGAAACACTCTGATTCTGAAATGTTTGCTTCGATCGAGCGGCCGGTCACCGTGAAGGCGTCGCGGTGGAGGAGCGGCAGCAGTTCCTTCATCACCGCGGGGATGCCGCCGGCGTAGCAGAAGTCTTCCATCAGGTAGGCGCCGGAAGGACGGAGGTTGGCCAGGAAAGGCGTCCGCTTGGAGATGGTGTGGAAGTCTTCCAGCGTCAGATCGATCCCGAGCCGGCCGGCGATAGCCAGCAGATGCACAACGGCGTTGGTGGAGCCGCCGATGGCCATATCCACGGTGATCGCATTCTCCAGCGCTTGTCGCGTCATCACCTGAGCCGGACGAATATCCTCCCAAACCATGTCGACAATCCGGCGGCCGCACTGCTCGGCCAGCGCGAGGCGGCGCGAGTCTGGCGCGGGAATGGCGGCGCCGCCGGGCAGAGTCATGCCCAGCGCTTCGACAATGCTGGCCATGGTGGAGGCGGTGCCCATCACCATGCAGTGGCCGTTGCTGCGGGCCGAGCAGGCCTCCACCTCTTGCAGGCCTTCTTCGGAAAGTTCGCCGGTACGGTAGAGATCGAACAACTTGCGCATGTCGGTGCCGGAGCCGATCTCCTTGCCGCGGTATTGGCCCGACAGCATCGGCCCGCCGGTGACGAAGATCGAGGGAATGTTGGCACTGGCCGCGCCCATCAGTTGCGCCGGGGTAGTCTTATCGCAGCCGCACAGCAGCACCACGCCATCGAGCGGATTGGCGCGAATGGACTCTTCCACGTCCATGGCCATGAGGTTGCGGAAGAGCATGGTCGTTGGCTTCATGAAGACTTCGCCCAGCGAGATCGTCGGGAATTCGAGCGGGAAGCCACCGGCCTGCCACACGCCGCGTTTGACGGCCTCGGCCACCGTACGGAGGTGGATGTTGCAATGGTTGAGTTCGCTCCAGGAATTGCAGATGCCGATGACCGGCTTGCCCTGGAAACTTTCGCGCGTCAGCCCCTCCGAACGTAAATAGGCGCGCCGGGCGAAGCTGTAGTATTCAAGCGAATCAAACCAGGTGCGGCTACGAAGCAACATCGGATCTCGCGTCGAAGGGGCCGTGGACATAAGAATCCAGGGTAACCCAAGCGACACCCGAGCCTAGTGGCGCGCGACTTCGGCACGGGCAAGCCAGCGCGTAACCAGCAGCCGTAGGTCTTCATAGGCGACGGGCTTGCTGATGTAATCATCCATGCCGGCGGCGATGCACTTTTCACGGTCTCCGCGCATGGCGTTGGCGGTCATGGCAATGATGGGCAGGCGTGATCCGGGCGACTCCAGCCGGCGAATCTCGATCGTGGCGGTGAAACCGTCGACCTCCGGCATTTGGCAATCCATGAGGATCAAGTCATAATTCTCGCGCTGGAAGGCATGAATAGCTTCGAGCCCGTTGTTGACCACCGCCGCTCGATACCCCATCTTCTCAACCAGCCGCGCGGCCACCCGCTGGTTCACCAGATTATCTTCGACGATGAGCACGATGGGCGAGCCAGCCGGCGTCATCATCGCCGTCTCTTTCCGGGCCGGACGCGCCGGGGACGTGGTGGACGAGTCAGTTGGGGGCGCCGAGGCCGTAGGTTCCCCCGTCGCCGGGGGCCTGCCTGTTAGCAAACGTGCCAACGCGCCCAGCCGAACAGGCTTGGAGATCGCTCCTCGCAAGCCCTGGAGACAAGGTTCATCGATCGAAGCGCGCAGTGAGTGTGGGACCACCAGAAAGACCCCTGGGCCAGCGCCATCTGGGCTCACTTCATTCAACGTAAGAGCAAGCTTGGCGCCTGCAGTGCCTGGCATTTCAAAATCGGTGAGCACGAAGTCAATGGGGGCGCCGGCGGCAGCGGCCGTGCGCACCAGTTCCAGCGCGCTCTCACCGGAGGCGCAGGCCGACACCTCCATCGCCAGGGTTTGGGCCAGTTCCACCAAGGCCCCACGCTGGCTGGCTGAGTCATCCACGATAAGGATGCGGCGGCCGGCGAGTTCAGCGGCAAAGTCTTCCCGATCCAAGCCGGGATCGGCCGCAGCGACTTCTGTGGGCACCAAAAACCAGATGCGCGTGCCTTGGCCCGGCGCGGACTGGGCCCCGATTTGTCCTCCGAGCCGCTCCACGAGGCGCTTGGCGAATGCCAGACCAGAGGCCGCCTCATGCGCAGGGAGCCGCGGATGAAATGGCTCAAAGGCGGCGGCCAGATCTTCGCGCGTGAAGCCGGCGCCTGAATCTTCAACTTCAAAGCGCAGGTTGGCGGAATCACCGGCGCGGCTGGCCAATGCCAGGCGCACTGAAACCTCACCACAGCCGGTATGGTTGATAGCGTGTTCAACAACGAGGCTGAGCGCCTGACGGAGCCGCGCCGCATCAGCGACCACGTGGGCCGGGACGTCCTGATGGACGAAATAGGGCATCTCCAGATGCCGGGTTTCGGCTCGTTCGTCGAGCGACTCGACGACATCTTCAACGAGCCTGCGCGGGGAGAAAGCGGCCGGGCTCAACTCCAGCGGCCCGCGTTCAAGACCGGCGAAATCGGAGAGCGCGCGCAACGAAGCGGCCACCGAGTTTACCGCTTCAATCAAAGCCTCAGTCTCTTCCGGATGGAGCGGCCCTGGGTTAGCCTGCAGCCGAGACGTAACGGCAACCGCATCCTCAAGAGGCTGTCCAACGCGCCGGCCCCAATTGAGCAGAGAATCCATCCGTGCCTCGCCAGCCCGCTGCACGGTCGCCCGGCTCTCGGCCAGCTCAAATGACTGCGCCAGTAGATCTCGCAGTTGCCGCTGGAGTTTGTCCTGGTTCTGTTCAAGGGTAACGATGCGGGCCTGGTTGGCCTGGTGCGTGGCATGCCAACCGGTGATGTCCAGCAACGCCGAATCCACCCGGAGCAGCGTGCCGGCGGCATCCCGAACGCCAAAGGCGCGCCACTCCGCCAAATGTCCTTCTTCGCTCCCGGCCATCCAAACCTGCCGGACGGCGGGCTGCTGAGAATGACCATGAGCCAATTCGGCCAACATCTCCTCCCACGCGCCCGGCTTGTCAAAGAGAGAAGCCATCGCTGTGGCCGACAATTTCTTGTTGGCGCGGAGAATGCGTCCGGATGGATCCGCCTGGATAACCAGCTCACGGGCGCGCTCAGACATTCCCCGGCTGCGCGCTTCGCTCTCTCGAAGCCGGCCCTCCACCAGCACAGCGTCGTCGCGAAGCTGCGCGGACTGCCACGAACGCCACAAAAGCAAGGCACAGGCCAAGCACCCCATAGTCGCTAGCAACGCTACCGATCCGGCTTCATCGGAGGGGCCCGACAGATCCACGGCAAGACGCTGTGTGAGTCCGTTTTCCACTTGACGCCAGCCAGCCGAAAGCATCGGCGCTTCCAAGCTCAATTCCTTGGCAATGGCTTGGGCGCGCGCGGCTGGCTGCGTGCCGCCTTTCAATGCGGATTCAAAGAGTGCCGACGTGCGAAGGATTTGTTCGCGAAACCTCGCACCGCCGTAGACTTTGTCGCGGCTGAGCGTTTCGAGATCCACGGCAGCCTTGCGCCAATCCTCATGCAATCCGGAGGCGCGGCTGGCCAGCAGTTCGGCTGAACCGAATCGGAGCTCAGAGACCAGTTCGGCGGCGGCGTGGACGCGCTGGAGCGCCTGCGCCGTCCTTTCAATGGTGTTCCGGCTCCGCTCAATCGACCCTGTGACGCTTATGCCGCGAACCAGGCAAAAGGCCGCCAGTACAATTGGCAAAAGATAGCTCAGCCGCTTCAGATTAATCTTCGTCACAGACAAACCACTTATAATCCAACACTTAAACCACAAAATCTAAAGTAAAAGACGGGCACACCGGCCCCAGGCGAGGGCTGAAACCAACCCTACATAGTAATCGGCTTCACGAGGGAAAAAATAAGGGTGGTCTAGCGATGTGTCGTGAGATAGCGGCGTATCGAGCGGGCGCGTCCGGTCAGTTCGTCAATATCGATGATGGCGCCGCGGAGTTCAACACGTCCCTTGGCAGCCTCCATCTTTACCGGCATGGAGGTAAGGAACTTCCGGATGATCGGCTCGCGCTCGACGCCGATGACCGAGTCATACGGCCCCGTCATCCCGGAATCGGTGAGATAGGCGGTGCCACCGGGCAGGACCCGCTCATCGGCGGTGGGAATGTGGGTGTGGGTGCCGATGATGGCCGAAACGCGCCCATCCAGATGCCAACCCATCGCCACCTTTTCGCTGGTCACTTCGGCGTGAAAGTCCAGAAAGCGCACCTTGACGGCGACGGGCAAGTCAGCCAAAATCTGGTCCGCCTTCCGAAACGGACAGTCCGTGGCAGGCATATAGGTACGCCCCTGCAGATTGAGAACGGCCACCTGAACCCCGTTACGCGCCTTCACCACCTGAACGCCTTTACCGGGCAGCCCCTCCGGATAATTGGCCGGACGCAGGAGCAGCTGCGGTTGGCGATCCAGGTAATCGTAGATCTCCCGCTTGTCCCAGATATGGTTGCCGCTGGTTAAGACATCAATGCCGAGTTCAAGCAGTTCATCGGCAATGTAGGGAGTGATTCCGAAGCCGCCCGCTGAGTTCTCGCCGTTGGCGATGATGAAATCGATCCCCTCTTCCCGCACGATGCCCGGAAGACGCTCAGCCACCACGGCACGGCCGGCAGACGCAAATATATCGCCAATGAAAAGCAGGTTCATGTGGTGGTAAGACCGGTCAGATGTCTTTCAGGCTTTCGCCGATCTCTTTTTCGGTGATCAAGCCTTCTTTGATGACGCGCCAGTAGGGCTCGGTGATATCGATGGTCGTGGACCCGACGCCGGTGCAAACGCCGCCGTCCAATACCAGGTCAATGCGGCCGTCCATGGTGCCGAACACGTCAATGCCGGTCCTGCAGGTTGGGTGACCGCTGAGGTTGGCGCTGGTGGAAATCAACGGCTGCCCCAACCATTCCAGCAAACCGGCGGCGATGGCCGATTTGGAATGGCGCATGGCCAGACGGCCAGTGTTGCCGGTCACTTTGAGCGGCACTCTCGCCGAGGCCGGAACGATCATCGTCAGCGGACCCGGCCAAAATTTCCGCGCGAGCAGGTAGAACCGCTTATTCAGTTGATCGGCCAGTTCTTCGGCCATAATCGATCCGGCCACCAGCAGCGGGAGTGCGCGCGCCGATTCCCGGCCCTTGGCCTTGAACACCAGGCCGACCGCATGGAGATTGAATGGATCGGCTACCAGCGTATAGAGAGCATCGGTGGGAATAGCCACCACCCCGCCCCGGCGGATCGCTGCGCCGGCACGCGCCAGGACCTCCGGAGAGGGCTTCTCCTGGTCGACTTCAATTAGATCTGTGGCCACTTGAGGCTGACGCCGTTCTCCCTCGTAGCAATTTTTGCGATTGTACCGCATTGCGTGCGGCGCGGTTCAGTTATGTGTATCAGAAGCGTTGCCCGAGGGTGGCGCGTTCGTCCATCACTTTTTGCAGCTTCTCCTCGAGTTCAATGACGCGGCGCCGCAGATCATCCATCTCCTGCGCCCCGGGGTCGGGCAGCTGGCCGTGATCGAGCATCTCGCTGTCGTTGCTAACGCCGTGACGCCGGACCACCCGGCCGGGGATGCCCACTACGGTAGAATTCGGGGGTACCGGATGGACGACCACCGACCCTGCTCCGATCTTGACGTGATCGCCAATCAGAATATTGCCCAGCACCTTGGCCCCGGTGCCAACCACCACGTGATGGCCGATCGTCGGGTGACGCTTGCCACGTTCCTTTCCTGTCCCACCCAGTGTGACACCCTGGTACAGCAACACGTCGTCGCCGATCTCGGCTGTCTCGCCAATCACCACGCCCATGCCATGGTCGATAAAGAAGCGCCGGCCGATCCGCGCACCGGGATGAATCTCGATTCCGGTGAGCAGACGGCTCGTCTGGGAAATGATGCGAGGTATCAGCGGCAAGCCCAGGCCGTGCAGCCAATGAGCGAGACGATGCAACAGGATAGCGTGAAAGCCCGGGTAGCAGAGCACGATCTCGAGGACGCTCTTGGCGGCCGGGTCCTCCCGAAAGATCGTCTGGATCTGTTCCCGAATGATCGAGACCATGGTGCCTTACATTATCGCTGATTCAGGGTTGCCCGGGTTTAGGCCGCCAGTTTGGCATCAGGCGTGCTATTCTGTGCTTTCGTGAGCGGAACAATCCTGGGTGGAAACGTTTCGATCAAACGAAGAAGTTGTCACAGCGTCCAGAAGGAATTAGTGTGACCATAGTCAAACCGTTTTTGATTTTTGCCCTTGCCTCGTCGACCCTTTTCGCCGTCCCTCGATTGCGTTTGTCGTCGACCGTGGTGGGTCCGGTGACAATCGCTCAAGGCGCCAATGCCGGGGCTCAAGATTTAGAGGCCTACAGCGTGGCTGACCGCGACGTTACATCCGAGACTGAGAATCTCCGGCTGACGCTGAGTTCCACCGTCCCGTGGGTGAGTGCGGCTGCGTCGGCATCCCGCAACTGCACGCGCCGCTTGGGACTTTGCATTCCCATACGGCTCACGTTTTCCACGCAGTCATTGCAATCCGGACTCTACACCGGCACGGTGCTGGTGACGGACCCGGTTGCGATCGATGCGCCGCAGCGGATCCTTATAACTTTGAGCGTGGGCAGCACGCTACCGGATCGGGTCAATTTCTACGTGGCGCCCAACGGCTCGCAGGACTCGTTCACTTTCGTCACCAACCGGGGGCCAACGGGTCCCAACGCCGACACCAACATCGCGCCAGCCAACTCCTGGCTTACTTTGCTCCAGCAAAGCGCCGGCACGTTCAATTTTGTCCGGCCGTTCCTCATCCAGGCGCGGCACCTCCCGAGCCAAGCCGAAGGCGCCTACAACGGCACGGTGACGGTCCGCAACTCCGCGCTCGCCGCGGACAACAAGACCGCCAATATCACTATGCAAGTGACGTCGCAGCCGATCGCCGCGGCCAGCAAAGAGGTCGTGCGCGTGAGGCTGGCGGCGAATTCCACCAAGATCCTGGAAAGGCTTCGAATTTCCAATCGCGGTCTGGGCCGGCTCAACGTCACGGGGGCGACGGCCACCGTGCAAGCGGGCGGCACATGGTTGACGGCCACCAAACTGGACGGCTTCGATCTGGTGGACCTGAACTTCGACGCAGCCACCGTCCAACCTGGAGTCTACAAAGCCAGTGTGTCGGTAGCGCACAACGGCGTCAACTCACCGCTTACCATTCCGGTTGAACTTGAAGTGGTGGCCCAGGCGGCGCCATCGATCTTTTTCGAGGGCGTGCTCGATAACGCGGTGTTTCAAGAAGGCGACGTGCTGGCGGTCGGCGGCATCGCGGCCATTAAAGGCGAGCAATTCACTTTCAAAGACCAAGCCTTGGCCGGTTCCCTGCCCTTGCCTCTGGAACTGGGCGACGCCAGAGTGTTCGTGAACGACAAGCCGGCCCCGATTTACTACACCTCCTACGGGCAGATCAATTTCCAGATCCCGTATGATGTCACTCCAAGCCCCGGTGGGGGCACGGTCAGAGTTGATCGCGGCACCACCCGCGGCAACACGGTGTCAGCCATCTTCGTGCCGGCGTTGCCCAAATTACTTCGGTTGCAGTTGCGCGCCGCGGGCGTGGCCATCTCTGAAAATCGTGATTTCTTCGGCATCGCCGTGCATCAGGATGGATCGCTCTCGCTCCCGCGGGAATTCGGAATTCCCAACAGCCGCCCGACCAAGCCCGGCGAGGCGCTGACGATTTACGGCCTCGGCTTTGGCCGGACCGAGCCGGCGGTCGTGGCCGGAGCGGCTGCGCCCACCTCTCCGTTGGCTCAAGTGGCCTCCAGCAGCAAGCGAGTTTTCTTCGGCGCCTTGGCGTTGGTCACAGGTGTCCCGCAGGATGCTCTTTATGTCGGCCTGACGCCTGGGCTGGTTGGACTCTATCAGGTTAACGTGGTGGTGCCGGAAAATAGCCCGAAGGGTGACGTTCCGATTCGCGTGCAGCTCGACACCAGCGCCAGCGAGTATGCTCTAATCGCGGTGGAGTGAGTTCTTCCACCGCTTCCTTGCATCGCCTATATTACGACGACAGCTATCTGCGCCGGTTTAAGGCTACGGCCTCTCCAGCCGGCGCAGATCCCCTGACGGTCTATCTGGATCGCACGGGTTTCTATCCCACCTCCGGCGGCCAGCCCTTTGACACCGGCAGCATCGGGCCGGCGCGAGTACTTGACGTGGTGGACGAGGGAGACCGCGTGGCCCATATCGTCGACCGCGTGCTCGACCCGGGATGGCACGCCTGTGAGATCGATTGGCCCCGCCGCTTCGATCACATGCAACAGCACACCGGGCAACACCTGCTTTCGGCGGTGCTCGACAGCGAGTTCAAGCTACCGACGGTGAGTTTCCATTTGGGAGTGGACTCGGCCACGATCGACGTGGAAGGGGCGCAACAGCTTGATCCGGCGCGGGTGATCGCAGCCGAACGGCGCGCCAACGAATTGATTTTCGACAACCGGCCGGTGACGGTTTCCTATCACGACTCGTCTGAGGAAAGTCTCGGGCTGCGCAAGCCGTCCGATCGCGAAGGAACAATTCGTGTGGTGACGATTGAGGACTTGGACCGCAGCGCTTGCGGTGGCACCCACGTGGCGTCCACCGCTGAGATCGGCCCGATCTTCATTCGAAAGCTGGAGAAGATCCGCAGCCACCTGCGGATCGAATTTCTGTGCGGCCGCCGGGCGGTCGAACGCGCGCGCGCGGACTTTGACGCCCTGTCCGCCATCGCCCGCCGGTTCTCGTCCCCGCTCGATCAGACCCCGTCCCTCATCGCTTCCCAAGCGGACCGGCTGGCTGAGGCTGAGAAGCTCGTGCGCAGACTCTCGGGAGAGCTGGCCGCGATCCGCGGGCGGGAATTGCATGCCGCCACCGCAACCGACGCGCGGGGGTTACGCGTACATCGGCGCGAGATCGCCAAGGGCCCGATGGAAGATGATCTGCGGGCCGAGGCGCAGGCGTTCGCAGCAGGCGGGAGAGCCGTCTTTGCCGCGTTGTGCGCTGAGCCGCCGACGATCCTTCTGTGCGTGTCGCCCGATGCGCCGATCAAGGCGGGCGCGGCACTGAAGCCAGCGCTTGAAGCAGCGGGAGGGCGCGGAGGCGGCAGCCCGGTGATGGCCCAAGGTAGCGTCCCCACGCCGGCGGCGCTGGAGCAGGTGTGGGCGAGCTTGGCGGCTGTGATCGGTTAGTTAAGGTAAAGCTTGAGTGGCCAGTTACACGAGCAAGGCAGCGTGACGACGGCGGCGGCGCCGGGGCGGGCTTGGCACTCCCGACCTGCTCCTCGCCGGTCCAACTTGAACGACAAACTAGCCAAGTGTTTCTGAAGGGCTACTGTTTTGTGACATCTCCAGTTAGCCCCGACCACTCGTCTCGCAGTTCGCGAACCAACAAGGTAAGGCGTGCAACGTCTTTCCCAAGATCAGAAACGTCTAGACCATGGAAAACTGGGTTGCGAACCCTGATCAAATCAGTCGCAAGCTCGAATTGTTGGGCGCTCAACTCTCCGTGGGAATACAATTGGGCGATCATAATACGAGGCGAAACCAGTCTATCTATTGGCAAAGTGATCAGGCGCGCTCGAAACCGCATCATTCTCTCGAAGGCGACCCAAAGCCGCATAAATGCGAGGATTGGGGCGCCTTGTGTCCTCGCTGCCTCGGCCTCCTGAACGGCTTCGGAGACTTGATCCCAGGAAAAGGATTCTTCGCCTTGGCCGGGTAACGTTGCATCCTCAACATCTTGCCCGGTTACGAGGAGGAATCGCCAGCCTTCATGCCGTTTGATCTCGCCTGCCACGGAACGGAGGCTGTCAAAGGAGAGGCGGCCCGTCTGTGGCTTGACTTCGATAATGAGGCCCTGTCCGCCCTTCTTGGCAACTAGATCTGGGCTGTAGCCGCCGAGATCGAAAGGAACAGCGTCCGGTCCTGGTTCCTTGAGCACTTCATAGCCTTCGCTCCGGTAGCGCTCAATCAAATCATTCAGCAGCAAGTCGTGTTCGGACCGGCCCGATGTCATCATAAGTAGTCCTCCAATGAGTGTGACCTGCTTACCTTTAGATAGACGCACTCTGCCTGAGAGGCGATGCCAGATAACAACAACGCCGGCAGCCGTGTTAGATCGAATGTTCCAACTATGGGCCTTCTGTGACTGTCAACGTCGGCGACAATGGCATCGTCGGAGTAAACCAGACCGCGGAGCGCGTCCTGGATTGGCTTGATGATGTTGTCAACGTCGGGGGCGTCTCGCTACAGAGATAGACGATGCTGACGTGAAGGTCACGAGTGTGAATGGTTGGCTCTGTCCATACTGTTTCGGCCTCAGAGCGGACAAAGACCTTCCATTGCTGAAGCTTTCTCTTGTTTGCCTGCAGCGATAGAGGACGTCGTGAGATCAATACTTCGAGCATCACAGATCGCGACTCCGCGCCAACGAATCGCCGTTAATCAACATTCAGGGTATGTGGACGCGGCTTGCAAGCCCATGCTGGCCCACCAATCATATGTTACCCCGTGGCCCATCGCTGGCTTCGTCGCTAATAGCCGAGCGTGCCAACCTACACAGGCCTCGTGGTTGGCTACGCGCTGCCCGCCGGGCAGGTTCATTGGAGATCGCCAGCGCCGCCGCGTCGCCCGGGCCAGCCGAAGTTTCGGCGGCCAACTATACCTGGCCGTCAGCTTGCGGCATCAAGACCCCAGCACTCACCGGGCTGGGCGCCGACTTTGACGCCGGAAAGCACCGGCCAGGATGCACCGCCTCCCGGAAAGCGCGGAACTGCGGTTCGTCCTGCGCCGTCGAATAGCCTGATGTAGCGAGCGTCGCGCGGGAGCACCACAGCCAATACCCTGCGGCCTCGAGCGGCATCCGAACGCACCGAAGCGAGTTCCTTGCCAACTCTGCTCAACTCACTGTTAGCCGCACGCAATGCGAAGAGAGGTAAAGGGAAATAATCGCCAGTCCGGCTGACGCCGCTCAACACGACTGACTTCTGGCACGAGGCCGTTTATCGTGGCGCGGACATGGAATGAAGGCTGGATGTTGGTGGAAAGCGTGCCCGAATTGGTGAATCCGGCCGAGGCGCACTCTCACTTACGTAATGATCGGGAGAGACGCCGCAGATCAGGAAAGTGCCGCACGTGCAACCCTGCTGCTCGAACATTTGCCGAGCCCGGATCTCGTCGCGCCGCCTGAAGGCTTCGTCCACAACGTCTCTTCGGAAATACGCTTTCGGCATCTTTGCCGTGATGTCGTCGGGCTTGGCCTTCGGATACATCGTGGGAGGACAGGTACTTCGCTGGCTACTTGGCCACTGCGGGTACGCCGATAACTGCCGCGCGTCCCGGAAGTCTGTTCACTATTGCGATAACTCGCGAAAAGAGGTGGATAGCCGGCAACGCAGCGGGCGCTCAGCCTCCCATTGCATGTCGTCACTCCATGTTGTATACTGAACTACATGGTTCAGTATTGCCAGGCCCACTTTGATGCCTCGTTCGGCGCGCTCTCGGACACCACCCGGCGCGGCGTTCTGGAGCAACTCGGGCGTGCGAACGCTTCGATAACCGCCCTTGCCGAGAGGTTCCACATGACCCTCACGGGCATGAAGAAACATGTAGGCGTCTTGGAGCAAGCGGGGCTCGTCACCACGGAGAAGATCGGGCGCGTGCGGACCTGCAAGCTCGGCCTGCGCGGGCTGCAGGAAGAGGCGGCATGGATCGAGAGGTACCGCCAGCTTTGGGACGCACGCTTCGACGAGTTGGACATGGTTGTCGCGGAATTGAAACGGAAGGAGAAAGTCAATGGACGAAAGAAGAGAAGGTGAGGCCACCCCCACGAAGAACCGTGCGGCGGTGGAACGAAAGTCCGAGCGAGAACTCGTCGTTACACGAACCGTCAACGGTCCTGCGCGCCTCGTGTTCGAGGCGTGGACCAAGGCAGAACTATTCAGAAGGTGGTGGGTGCCAAAGTCGTATGGTCTGAACTTGCTTTCCTGCGAAATGGATGTTCGTGTTGGGGGGCAGTATCGTTTGGTGTTTCGCCACGAAGGTTCGACGATGGAGTTCTTCGGCACGTACCTCGAAGTGACACCGCACTCGCGCCTCGTTTGGACCAACGACGAAGGTGACAACGGTCAGACCGTCACCACCGTGACCTTCGATGAAAACGCCGGCAGGACGCTGGTGGTCGTGCACGATCTCTATCCCTCGAAGGAAGCGCTTGACGCCGCGGTGACCTCCGGATCGACGGGCGGGATGCCCGACCAGCTCGACCAACTCGACGAGCTTCTCGCCAGCTTGGGATCAAGCGCAGAGACAAAATGACGAAGCCAATCCATCAACCCAAGAAGCGTGTGGCCGGCGGCGAGGGTAAGAAAAGTGACCAAGGCGCGCCCCCGGTGAAGTTGCTAGTCGCCATGACTGGCAAGGCAAGCGCCGCGAAGACCGCAACAGGCGACAAACCCGTGTTCGCGTATATCGCTAGCTTGCTGGATCCGCAGCGCGGCATCGCCGAGCGCATCGATGCCCTGGCGGCCAAAAGTTTGCCGGGTATCCAGCGAGCGGTGAAGTGGGGCATGGCGTACTACGGGGTCGACGGGGGCTGGTGCTTCTCATCCGGCGCCTTCGTCGGCCATGTGAAGCTGATGTTCATACGGGGCACAGAGATCCAGCCGGAACCGCCTGTGACGCCGATCGGGATGGGCAAATCCACGCGCGGAGTCGAGTTAGCTTCAGTTGACGATTTCGACGAGCGCCAATTGGCGTCATGGATGAAGCAGGCCGCCACCATGCCCTTCGCCGGGGGAAAGGAGCGATGACTGCGCCGTGGCGCAGTGTTTAAAGGCTCTCTTCTCTTGACAGAATACGCACCGATTAGCGCGAGCATCCGCGCAGAGTCGCGCGACTGTCGTGAGCATACCGGCATCGACCTGTCGCCGCTCCGTTTTTGGCAAGCCCAGCAGTCTATGCGCCGGAGGCTTGTGCTATGAGGGAGGAGGCGCGCGATGAACATCCTGTTGTGGTTACTGCAGGGCCTAGCCGCGTTCGCATACGGAGCGTCTGGCGTCATGACAAGGTCAGCGCGGATGTCCCGTCCTTTGGTGCGCTGCCGCGCGGACCCTGGATGGTCCTCGGCATCCTCGAACTCGTCTGTACGGTCGGGCTGATCGTCCCCGCCGCCTTTCACAGGCGGCCTACGCTCACAGTGGTAGCCGCCACGGTCCTGGCGATCGAGAGCCTCGTGTTATCTGGGTGCACGTCAAGTACGGCGAGACCCCGTCCATTATCGCGAGCGGTGTGCTCGGGCGGACACGCAGCCATGAGGCCACTCGCCATCCAGTCGCTCTATTGGTATGTAGGGTGCAGGCAGCCACCGGAATTATCCGGGACTGACGAAACTACCCCGTATAGATCCAGCCCCTTCTGCTTCCGGTATGTTGCCCAAGCTTTCTCAAGAGCCCGGGTCTGCTCAGCCGGGGCGATCCCGAATCGGGTGAGCGACAAGATCAACGCGCGAACGCTGACGTGAGGCTCGGCGCCCTCGCCAGCATGCCCGCACTTCGGGCACCTGAATACGGCCGGGCGGATATGCCGGTCGGACCGAATTCCTTGCAGCATCGTGTCCAGTAGCTCGATGAGTGCGGCGCACGACATGCCCTCCTGCCATTGGGAGCGCAGCCGCTCGATCATTTCCGGAAACCATACTCTTTGAGCGTCGCCTGCGGCCATGCAGGAACCATTGTAATGCCGCGCTCCAGGCATTTTGGACGACCGGCAGCCGAACGAGGCCCCTGCATTGCCCAGCGTTGCCGCTAATCGCCGACCGGGCCAACATACACAGGCTTCGTCGTTGGCTGCGCGCTGCCGCCCGCGGGCTCATCGGAGATCGCCAGCGCCGCCGCGTCGCCAGGGCCAAGCGAGGTTTCGGCGATCAACAACACCTGGCCGTCAGCTTGCGGCATGAAGACTCCGGCACTCACCGGGCTGGCGCCGCCTTTGGGTACCACCCACAATTGGAAGGTCCGTCCCACCGCTGGAGCAGGCACGTTGGCGCCGGAGAGGACCAGTCCCAATGCCCCGCCTCCCCAGAATGCGCGGAACAGCGGCTCGTTCTGCGCCGTCGATAGCCTGATGTAGCGAGCGTCGCGCGAGAGCACCACGGCCAGGACCTTGCGGCTTCGAGCGGCATCCGAACGCACCGAAGCGAGTTCACTACCAACTTTCCCTAACTCACCGTTGGCCGCGCGCAATGCAAAGAGCGAGTAAAGGGAAACAACCGCCAGTCCGGCCGCCACCGCCCAACCCAGCATCCAGACGCGCGAGGGTCTGGCGCCCACCACAGGGGCACTGGCTTCGCGCACGCGGTTCAGCAGCTTGGAGCGCAACAACGGCGGCGGCTCAACCTGCGGAGCCATCAACGCCAACTGAGCCAGGAATGCTTCCGAATCCTTCAGTTGATCCTGAACCACCGGGTCTCCTGATTCAATAAGATCGGTCAACTGCCGGCGCTCGTCGCCCTCGAGCAGTCCGACCGTATATTCGTCGCAATATTGTTGGAGGAGTTGCCGTTCCATGTTAGACAACCTCCCCGGCGGTAGCGCCGCCCAGCGCTGTCCGTAGTCTGATCATGCCTAGACGGATACGAGTCTTCACGGTGCCCAAAGGCTGGCCCAGCCGGTCGGCCAACTCCGAATGCGTCAGGCCGGAGAAGAACGCCAGTTCGATGGCTTGGCGCTGATCCGAATTCAAATCGCGGAGCGCCAATTGAATGCGCCGGCGGTCCTGCGACTCAATGGCGCTGTCTTCGGCCGACTGACCCGGCGACGGCGCATCGAAAGCGCTAGCGATCGGGGCCTCATGCTGGCTTCGGGAAGTGCGCGAGCGCACTTTGTCGAGGGCGCGGCTGCGAGCCAGCATGATCAACCATGCCGACGGGCTGCCGCGCTCGACCGAGTAGTCCTTGGCCATGCGCCACACCTGCGTGTAGACATCGAGAGTAATCTCTTCGGCGTCGGCCGGATTGCCGGAAATCCGCAGGGCCACGCTGTAAACCAGACGGCTCGAATGATCATATAGTTCGGCGAGACCCTGCTGATCTCCCTGGGCTGCCCGTCTGATCAATTCGCCCCAGAGCTGATCGGTCGGCCGACCCATGGCCCGCCCCCCCGGGTCCGGTGCCGAACTAGCGCCCGTCGTCATCAACATTCACTCCTGGTACGCATGAGGTCAAGCAATTGGATGCCGCCAACCGGATATATTTTCCTAAGCAGGCGCCAGTCCGTAGACCAGCAAGCCGGCAGCGGCAACCGTTAGGGCGATCAGGGCCTGACTCCGGGCCGCTGGAGAGACGGTAAACTCACCCTTCAGAAAAACGCCTACCGCTCCCGCCAAAATCAGAGCCCCCCGGGTAAGAGCAAAGGCCAACGCCCGGCTGACGCCGGCTTTGGGAGTGGCTGTGGCGGCCAGCAGCAACGTAACCAGCCCCCCGTACCACAGCATTCCACCGGCGATGCCGAGCAAGTGCTGCCGGCCGGTGCCTTTCAACCAGGCCGCGAAAGACAGAGCGTCGCCCTGAACAGGGAGGTTCAGGAAGAAGAGGCCGAAGAACGGCCCTGCAAAAATGAAGGCCGCCGCAAAGAGCAACCCCATTGAGTATGCGCCGATACCAATTTCGTCGCGAGTCTGCGTCCAGATTCCTATCGGCTGGGCCAAGCCGAGCAACAGCCCGCCGAGGATGGCCAGCATCAAACCCTTGGCTGGGGTGCTCGGCAACATCTTGCCCTTGATTCCGGCCGCCACGGCCTTCTGAAGCAGGTCCGAGTCGCGCTGCCGCGTTCGCGTCAGGTGGGCGTTCGCCGTAAGTCCGACTGCCGCCAGCAGCAAGAGGCTGCCGATACCCAGGTAAACAGGGCTCATCAACGGCCAGAACATCTGCATCCCTACCGCGGACACTACTGCCGCAAATGACATGCCCGCCAGAAACGGCACGGCCAGGCCGGAAATCGAAATCGCTCCGAGAAACAACCAAACTCCGAGACTGATGAGCACGCCAAACCCAAACAGAAAGAGCAAGCTGGACTTGCGTATGATCATCAAGTTGTCATAGAACGTTATTTCGTCTCCGAACGTTCCGAAAGTGAACCCCACCAGGATAGCCGACAACACCACCCCGAGGCCGAAGTCCAAACCATAGAGTTCAAAGCGCCACTTGCCGGCGGCGCCGAAGGTCAGAGCCCAGATCGCCCCGAGAACCAGGCTGAATAAAGAGACGAGAAGGACAGTGGTGAACGTGACCGGGAAAATCATGGCTAATGAGCCTACGATTATATCGCACGGACGCCGTGGTTCCGGCTATAATACGAAACCGGAGTGCCCGCGCGGTTGGCAAGGGCACGGGATTTTTGGGTGAACGGGGAGGTCTGCCATGCGATTAGGGATTTGGCTTTTGACGGCGGCGCTTTTGATGGCCGGCACGGCCAGCGCACAGAATCGGTACAAACCGGATATCAATGCCGAGACACCGGAAGGCAAGATACTCCAGTCGCTCGGGCAAGAGGCCGATCATGCCAAGCGCCTGGCTTTGGTCGACCAGTTCATGGCTGCCCATGGCTCTCACGGCAGCGCCGCTTGGGCTATGGGGCAAGGCCTCATTTCAGCTCAGAAGCTGAGTCAGCCAGACCGGGTCATGGCATTGGCCGCCAAGTTGGTGGCCCTTGATGGCTCAGACGTGGAAATGGCCTACGCCGGTTTGGAAGCCGCCGTTGCCAAAGCTGACAACGACTTGATCGTGCGCTGGGCCAATTCAACGGTGGACGCGGCCAAGAAAGCCTCGGCCGCACCGGAACCTAAGGATGAAGAGGAGCTCGAGCGATGGAAGTGGAAGGTGGCGACTTCCAAACCCGATCAGGCGCCTAAGCGCGCCGAGTACGAGGTCTTCACGGCGGCGATGCGCTCCACGGATCCCGCGACGCGCCTGAAGTTGCTCGAAGCGCTGGGAGCTCTCAATCCACAAAGTGAGTATTTGGCCCAAAGCCAGGCGTTCATCTTCACCGCCTACCGGCAGCTCAAGCAGAACGACAAAGCGCTGGCCATGGCCGCCAGGGCCGCCGACGAAAATAAGGCCAACGAAGACATGCTGCTATTGCTCGCCAACAACGCCTTTGAGAAGAAAGACCAGCCGGGGGTCATCAAGTACGCCGATCAGTTGACGGCTCACTTGAAGGATAAGCCCGCGCCGGCTGGCGCCGACGCCGCCGCGTGGGACAAGCAGAAGACGATCACGCTAGGCGCCGGTTTGTGGCTGAAGGGCATGACTCTTGCCGGCCAATCGAAATGGAAGGAAACCGACGTGACACTCCGCGAGGCGGCACCGATGCTCAAAGGCAACGATGAATTGTTGAGTCACGCGCTGTTCAACGTCGGACTGGCCAATTACAAAATGGGAAACCTCAACGAAGCCCTCAAGTTCATGCAGGAATGCGCGGCGCTCAAGGGACCCAAGCAGGGCGAGGCCGCCAAGAATGCGGTAGTGATCCGGCAGCAAGGCGGCGGCGCTCCGGCGCCCAAAAAGGCGGGCGGAAAAAAATAGTATCGAGCCGGGTCAGTGCCCGTCCTGGCCAATTTTTCACCGGCGCCGTAGCTGAGCCGCGCGCGTTAGCAAGCCCTGATGTTCGGACGAACATTGAAAGCGATGAAAATCAGCGAGGCATGAAGTAAGATTGGCTTGGCAAGGAGGCGGCTGAGGTCGAGTCCGCTTTGGAGTAGTTGAGTCCGTCAGCAAGCCTGATCTGGAA
>JAYTKJ010000018.1:0-2078 GCA_043730365.1 Acidobacteriota bacterium
CTGAGGCCTACCCGAGCAGATACTACAATGTAAACAAATGCGGAAATATTCCGGAGTGGCGGGGGAAACGGTCAGGGCTCGCGACTCATTCAAACGATGACGTCCCATTGGGACGCCAAAATTGAACATGCGGCCATTGGCCGAAGGAGCCTAGAATGACTTACCGGAAGTGTCTTTTGACACTGTGCGGGCTGGCGTGTCTGACAACGCCGGGTTTCGCACAGGCGAACCATAAATACGAAGTGACGATAACCAATCTGACGCGCGGGCAGCGGTTCACGCCCGTGCTGGTGGCGAGCCATACCGAATCGGTGAAGCTTTTCGAGCTGGGAGCCGCAGCGAGCCCGCAGTTGCGCACGCTGGCCGAAGAAGGGGATGTGGGACCGCTCTCGATGTTATTGACGGCGAATGCGGAGGTGGGAGACGTGAAGAACTCGCCGCCTCCGCCACCGGTAACCAACCTGGTGGCGCCCGGCGGGTCGGTCACGGTGGAAGTGTCCGCCGGAGGCCGATTCGATCATTTCTCAGTGGCTGCGATGTTAATCCCCACGAACGACGCGTTCCTGGCGGTGAACGGCATGCCGGGACCGAAGGGCAACGAGACGGTGACCTATTTGGTACCCGCCTACGACGCCGGAACGGAGCGCAACAATGAGCTTTGCGCGTCGATTCCCGGGCCGGGATTCGCCGAGTGCGTAACGCCGTCCAATCCAAGCGGGAACGGCGGCGGGGCGCAGGCGGGTGGAGGAGAAGGCTACGTGCACATACACGCCGGCATGCACGGGGTTGGCAATATGAACGCCGCGATGCGCGATTGGCGGAATCCTGTAGCTCGGATTACGATTCGGCGTAAGTAGCCGATCATCTGGCGGAGGAGGGGGCGGCTTGGCACCGGTCCCTTTCCGCCACAGGACCGGTGCTGTGCGGTAATGAAACCTGGATTACTAGGTGTGCGGTCCCCGTATTTCCTGGGGGCGGTATGCTAATGGCCATGTTGACAAGACGAGAATGGCTGGCGGGGTTGCCGTGTTGGGCGGCTGCGGCTGCGGCTGCGGCGGGTGGCGGGTGATTGGCGTGATACCGAAGGCGGTGGGCGATCTGTTTTTAGCGGCGGTTCACGGCGGCGTACGGCGTGCGGCGGCCGAGGCAGACGTGGAAATCTCCTGGAACTGGCCGAAGGATGAGACCGACCACGGGCGCCAGATTCAGATTGTCAATTCGATGGTGGCGCAGCGGCTGGCGGCGATTGCGATTTCGGCCACCGATGAGCGGGCGCTGAAGGCGCCGGTTGAGCGGGCGATTGCGGTGGGGATTCCGGTGACGGTGTTCGATTCCGGAGTGGAGGCGGAGGGGTATGTGACGTTTGTGGCGACCGATAACTACGGGCCGGGATGCGCGGCGGGTGGCCGAGATGGTAGGGAAGAAAGGGAAAGTTGGGATGGTGATGCATAAGCCGGGGGGCACTTCGACGATGCTGCGCGAGGAGGGGTTTGAGAAAACGATGGCGGCGGAGTTTCCGGACGTGGTGATTGCGGCGCGGCAGTATGGGATGGCGGAACGGGCGAAGGCGCGGGGCGTGGCGGAGAACATGTTGTTGGTCAACCATTGCAGGTTGCGCTCTCGCGTGAGGGGATCCCAGCCGATATAGGAGTCACGGTCGGCGCACTTCCAGGCCGCGGAGCCGAACAGCGCGCACGCCACCGGCCGGTCCATCCGGTCGCGAACCAGATACCCCAGGTTCTCGCCCACCGTGTTGCGATGGCCCAGGAAGTGGTAGCCGAAGAGGCGCCTGTCAGCCGAAGCCGGCGCGACGATGCTCACCGACAAGGGCCGCAGGTCAGGCAATAGGCCATGGATTGGCTCGGTTGCGGGCGTGACAACCGGCACGCGGCGATTGCGGAATCCGTTGGAGGAAGGCCGTTGCCGCGGAGGCGGCAGGATGTGGCCGGACCGTTCCAGTTTCAGCGGCAGTGCGCGCGACGCCATATCCTTGGGCCGGCCCAGCGCGTTGCGCCAGTCCCAGCGGCGGCAAAGCTCTTCGCTCAACCGCGTGCGTCCCCACTCGGGATGTTCGGCCA
>JAYTKJ010000019.1:0-5399 GCA_043730365.1 Acidobacteriota bacterium
CAAGCACTTCTGGAAATGGTTTATTGACAGCGAGGGGCTTAGCTCGCCGATTTGCTCAATCTTTCCCCGAAATGGGGGTTAGCTGCGAAGGTTGGGTTAAGCCGGCTCTTGCAGGAGCGCTCGTAAACTCAGTGCACGCATATGATCAGGATGCACGCTCTTACACGCAAATTTCCTCTATTTTCTAAAGACGACCAAGTTCCCAACCTGGACGTCGCCGGTTCGACCCCGGTCTCCCGCTCCATCTTTTCAATCACTTACAAGGAATTCAGACCAGGGGCGAGATCAACAATCGAGGTTAGCCAGATTCGGTGGCCTCTCAAGTTATTGAAATTAAACAATAAATCGACGAGTCGCCAACTGGCAATTCCACTCAACCCCGTAAAGTCAAAAACTCATGCGGCCGTTCGGTAACAGTACTTGAGTTGAGAAGACCACCCAGGCGCTCGTGACAGCGGATCGGCGGTCCTCTCTTCGTCGTCGCCATCTCGCTATCTGGGAATAGCAGAACGTTGCCCTTGACTGGGTGGTCGCATTCTCCGTGGTAGTGCGCTTCGAACTCCTTCAGCGCCCGCCGTAACGAAACTTCCCCGAACAATATCAGCCTCCACAGGCACTCTTCCTTACCGTTCGTACCCAGCGCTCCGTCTAAGAATCCAGATTCGGACTGCGCGCAGAAAGCCGCAAGCACTGCACGCCCCCGGCTGCCAGCGTCTCCCCAAACGACGCACTGAGCTTTGTATTGTGTCGCGGTCGTGCACCACATAACGAACCTGGCGCTCACTCAACCAACCGTCTCCTTCCAACGTTGCCTTCCTCGCCATCTGCTGCATCCAACTCTCCTGAGGGTTGATCCGTGATGCCGCAATGCTCACCCGTCTCGTCTCCAGATGCACGAAGAAGAGCACGTTGTAGGTCACCAACCCGCGCCACGTCACCACCTCGACTCTGAAGAAGTCGGTTCCCGCCAGCACGGCCAGGTCGTGTTTCGTTTCCTCTCCGGCACCGCCCGGATGGTGTGGCGGCGCAGAAGGTTTCCGACCGTTTGACCGCTCACCGAGTACCCCAAGTTGGCCAACGCTTCCATGATCCGGTCGTAGCCCAGCCGCCATTTTCTCGCGCCAGCCGAACCACCACATTCTCGATCTCGGCGCTCACCGGCGGTCGCCCTGGCGTCCGACGCTGTCCAGTGCCTTTGCGGCCCAGGCGTTTGCCGATTTCGGCGAGTGTGGTTCGCTCGGATCGGGACAGCCGAAAGCTAGGCTGCAAATGGGCTTTGAGGATGAGGCTCTCTGCCAGCAGGTACTCATTTTTCAGGAGCAGTTCCTGGTTGACGAGACCCGTCACGTAGGCGAGAAGATGGGCGACGGTGTTACGTCTGGCTTCAAACTCAATCGCATAAACCATTGCCCACCAGTGTATTCGAGTATTTTGACCATACGAGTTGATTCTGCGTCGCGGAGATTATTGCGGACCATAGCTGTTAAACTACGAAAAATGAGCCGCATGGTGATCCTGTTGGGGGCGCTCGGCGCGGCCAGGGCGGCACCGCCGGACTGTGCGGCGTGCCATCAAGACATCGCGCACAGTTTCGCGCGCACGGCACACGCCAACGCTTCCGGCATGGCCACAGCGGAGTCAATCCTGGGGCCATTCGATGCACCCGCGAATCGCATGAGCACGAACAAGAAGGACACCTACTTTGTGATGGAACGCGGCGAAGGCGGCGGGTTCTATCAGACCGGCGTGGACGGCAGCGGCAGACGCAAAGAGCGATTCGATCTGGTGATCGGCTCCGGGCACCGTGGACAGTCGTATCTATTCTGGCGCGATAGTTTGCTCTTCCAACTCCCCGTTTCGTATCACGTCGGCACGGCGCGATGGATCAACAGTCCCGGCTACGAAGACGGCACCGTGCACTTCGGCCGCGGTATTCCTCCACAGTGCTTCGGATGCCACGCAACGCGAGCCGAGTTGGAGCGAGTGGGGCGGTCCGTGCAATACCGGCGGCAGGAAATGATACTGGGCATCGGATGCGCCAAGTGTCATGGAGAAATGCCGGCGCAGCATGCCGCGGGTTTCGGCAAGCCCGACCGATTGAAGACTTGCGCCGCTTGCCACGCCGGTTTGGCCGAAGAGCGGCCGCCGGAACCCGACGTCCATGGCGATCAAGTTGGGCTACTGCGCGCGAGCCGGTGCTTCCAGAAAAGCCGGGATCTGAATTGCGTGACGTGCCATGATGTGCACCAGGTACAACGCGAGCCTGCAGCGTTCAACGGGCGGTGCGTGGCCTGTCACCAGCGGACCGAGTGCGGCAAACAACCGGATCGCGCGGGCGGTTGCGTGGAGTGCCACATGCCGCTCGCGAGGTCCAAACTGGTCGAAGTGCAAGCGTACCGGTCGCACCGAATCGGAGTGTACGGAAAGAAGAAATGATCGCACTTCCGCTCTTGTTGGCCGCGCAGTTCGTTGAAGTGGGCCTCGAAGCGGGACTCACGCACAAACATCAGAACGGCGCTTCTCCCAGGAAGCTGATGATGGAGACGTTCGGCTCGGGCGTCGCGGCGGCGGACTTGGACGGAGATGGGCGCGTGGACTTGTTCTTTGTCAACGGCGCCGACATTGCACGCGGCAAACCATCGCCAGGACACAAGCTGTATCGCAATCTCGGCGGGTTGAAGTTTGAGAGCACGACCATTCGAGGCAATGGGGGGTTCGGGAGTGGAGTCGCCGTGGGTGACTACGATGGCGATGGCCGGCTGGACTTATACATCACCGGCTTCGGCGCCAACCAACTGCTGCGAAACCTCGGTGGCATGCGGTTTGAGGATGTAACGGCCAGGGGCGGCGTTGCGGCCAGCGGATGGTCGAGCAGCGCTGGATTCCTGGACTACGATCGCGACGGCCACCTGGATCTCTTTGTCGCGCGCTATCTGGACTACGACCCTGAGCTTGACCAGCCCTGCGGCTTCCGCAAGCCTGGCTACCGGATGTACTGCGACCCACGCATGTACAACGGCGTGGCCAACCTGCTGTTCCGCAATCAGGGGGATGGCACATTCGTCGACGTATCGCGCAAAACGGGAGTGGCGAATCCAGCGGGCAAGAGCTTGGGCGTGGCCATCGGAGATATCGACGACGACGGCTGGCCCGACATCTACATAGCCAACGACGGCGTGCGCAATTTTCTCTATCACAACCGCCAGAACGGGGAGTTCCTCGATATCGCATATGCAGCGGGCACGGGCATGGACGGCCAAGGCAGACCGCAGGCGGGCATGGGCACCGAGATTGCCGACTATGACGGCGACGGCCGCATGGACATTTTTGTGACCAATTTCTCGCTCGAGTTGAACACTTTGTATCGCAATCTGGGCGGGCTGCTTTTTGAAGATGCTTCCGAGCGAGCCGGCCTCGCATCGGGCTACGAGCCTCTCGGCTTCGGTACGCGCCTGTTCGATTTCGATAACGACGGCGACCTCGACATCCACGTCACCAACGGGCACGTGATTGACAACATCGCGCTGTACCAACCGCGCCTGACTTATAAACAACGCGACCTGCTGTATGAAAACATCGGCGGCGGACGGTTCCGCGATGTGCCGGCGTTTCACATAGAGCACGTCGGCCGCGGCTCGGCGGTGGCGGACTTCGATGGGGATGGCGACCTGGATATCGTGGTGTCAAACCTGGGGGAACGGCCGTTTCTGTTCCGCAATGATACGACTCCCCGCCGCAACTGGTTATCGGTCGAGTTCACCCAGCCGGGCGCTCGCGTGACCGTCGGAAGTATGGTTCGCTACGTGACTGCCGCATCGAGTTATCTGTCGAGCAGCCCGCTGGCCGCGCATTTCGGACTCGGGGAAAGGAGTACGGCCGACGTGAAGATTGTGTGGGCGGACGGCAAGAGGCAGACACTTACCGGGGTGAAGGCGAACCAGGCGATCCGCCCTTGAGCAACGCTTCTTCCCGATCGGCTTCTTCACTGAGCCGCTCGAAGTGCGCCGACGGAAGCTGCGGCGCCGCCCGAAACCTGGCGAGTGCGTTTTGGGCGTCTGTCCGGAAGTTACGCAGGCGATAGGCCTGCGCGAGCCGCAAATGCGCCTCGGCCCGCTCACCCAGCGCCAGCGACCGGCGCAACGAAGCTTCCGCTTCTACGGGGCGTTTGTGCCAGAGATGGATCCTGGCGGCGAGAATGTGCATATCCGGCGTTTGTTCCGTCATGCTCGCCAAATCCGCCAGCGCCGCACTTTCGTTGTGTCCATCGTCCCAATAGGCGAGCGCCCGGTAGTAGAGAAACAGTGAAACGTCCGGCGCAGCGGCGAGCGCCTTGGACGTCAACCGCACGGCCTCACCGGGCCGGCCCTGCTGGCGGCGCACCTCGCCGAGCAGGGCGTCGAGATAGGGCGATGGCGGTGTTCTGGCAATCTCGCGTTCGGCGCGATCCAGGCGGCCGAGATCGAGGTCGATCTTCGCGATGTAGAAACCCGCCGTGGGCAGCGCGGGGTCAAATTCACGCGCTTGCTGGAACTCCGCTTTCGCCTCCGCCAACAACGCCGGCGAGCCTGTCGCCAGATAGGCCTCGCCCAGTAGCAAGTGCGCTTGCGTTGAACGCGGACTCAACGCAATGGCGCGCGTGAACTCACGAATCGCGGCATCGAACTGCCGCGCCCGCATCGCTTCAGCCCCTTTGGCGATGTGTATCTCGTGCGGTGGCTGAGCCAGCAGCAACGCACCGGCAAAACAGCAGCACCTTAGCCCGCGGCTGGCCCGCACATCAGAACTCGAGGCGCAGCATCATCGCCATTCGGCGCCCAACGTGCTTTTCCGCATCGAAGTCGGAGACCGAGTTCGTAAAGCGGCCGACGGTGGCAGGCACCGAGATATTGCCGGAGGGCTCAACGAAGTGGGGCGAGTTGAAAGCATTCGAAATCATCGCCGTGAAAACTGTCGAGACACGGTCGTTGAACTTGAACCGCTTCATCAGGCTCATGTGATGCACGTTAATGCCTTGGCCCACGAGCACGTTGGCGCTGCTGTTTCCAAATGTGCCAGGCGCCGGAGCGCGGAACGCCGAAGGATCGAACCACCGCGAATACGAACGCTGGCTTCCGGACAGGTTGCCATCCGCGATGCGGTCGGCCAGGCCCCCCACCGTGTTCGTATTCGAGGGATCGGAGCCGGAGAAACTCGGGGAGAAGAAAAAGCCCGAGGTGAAATAGCTGATCGTGTTCAGCGTCCAGCCGCCAATGGCCTGATTCACGGCCCCGGGTGCGGAGTTGAGAAAGCGGCGCCCTTTGCCGAGCGGAACCTTCCACGTTCCAGTGATCACCGAGTAGTGCCGGCGATCGCCGGCTTGCCGCGACCAGCGATTGGTCACCGCGTAGGGGTTCTCGAGA
>JAYTKJ010000020.1:0-6915 GCA_043730365.1 Acidobacteriota bacterium
ATCGGCCACCAGGCCGGTGATGTGGAATAACGGTGCGGCGCCGAGGATCACGTCCCGTTCGTCGATCCGCATCCATTGCCGGAACACTTCTGCGTTGAAGGCGATATTTCGATGCAGGCCGATGGCGCCCTTGGGCGGGCCCGTGGTCCCGGAGGTGTAGACAAGCTGCGCGATATCTTCCGGGCCGACGGGCAGGCGGTGCGAGGGGTCCGGTGCTTCAGCGGCGAGGGCCGAGTGGAAGTCGCCGCCAGTGTGGGTGGTGAGCCAGCACTCAACCGGGGCGGCGGCGATGACGTCGTGATGCTGCGCCCGGTAGCTGGCCAGCGACACCAGGGCCCGCGCTCCCGAGTCGCGCAGGTGATAGTCGAGTTCCTTGGCCTTGAACATCGGGTTCAGCGGCACGACGATCGCACCGCGCTTCCATGCGCCGAGTTGAGCGACGGCAAACTCCGGATCATTCTGCGTGACGATGGCCACCCGATCGCCCCTGCCGACACCATGCCGAGCCAGCCACGCGGCGAACCGGCCAGCCTGCTCGTTCAGCTGGCCAAAGCTGATCGTTTCGTCGACGTAGTGAATCGCTGGCGAGGCGGGCCGGGCCTCGACCGTGCGCTCAAACAAATCGATCATGCTGTGGGCCGGTAGCGGGAGCTCGGACGGAACCCAGGGGGAATAAGCGGCCAGCCACGGATGAGATGCCATTGGAGCAAGTGTAACTAGCGTTGAGGTGGGAGCGGCAGAGGGCGCCCGCCTCCGCGGCTGGAATCCCAGAATGGTTCGCCCAATGACTGATACTTGCCCAGCCGATCCCAACGCTCTCGTGTTCGGCCGTTAAGATCGAACATCACCTTGCCCGATGCCACTGTGAGCTCACCGACCAGCCGCTGAGCTCCGTCCATGCGCGCTCCGAAAGAATCGACAAACGCGAATGGGCCTTGCTCCACTCGCAAGACCGCGATGTCGGCGAGCGCGCCCACCGACAGATGACCGATCTGTTCCCGGTGAATGATGCGGGCCGGATTCCACGTGGAGCGGAACACAACGTCGTCCAGCGTCATGCCCATGTTCAGAAACTTCGACATGACGTTGAGCTGGTCTTTCATCCCCGAGTTGATGCTGCCGGAATGGACGTCGGTGGAGATCGAATCGGGCAGGAAGCCCTGGCGGACCGCAGGCACAGCCTGACGAAATTCGAACGCCGCTCCCCCGTGACCAACGTCGAAAATGATGCCACGCTTGCGCGCTTCGAGGAGATACGGCAACAGCTTGCCTTGCTCGTCCAGCATCGGCACCGGCACATAGAAGGCATGCGTATAGATGTCGCCGGGGCGCAGCTTTTTCAGGACCAGATCCTGAAATGGCCGCTCCGGCCGGAACTCGCCAAAGTCGATCATCACCGGAATGTTGGCCAGCGTGCCGGCTTCCACGCCGCGCTCCACCGGAGTCCAATCCGGTCCGCGATAATGCGCCACCTTGATCCCGACGATTGTGTCGCGATTGGCCTTGGCCAGATCGGCGGCGGCCTTGGCGTCCATGTCGCTCACGTTCTGCTCGTCCGCACCGCCTTGCATGCCTGTGCCGCCAATGTTCAGCAACACCAGCACACGGGTGCGAGCCTGATCGATCACGTTCTTCTTGAACTCGGCGAAGTTGTGCCGGCCCGATGAGCCAGCGTCCACCACCGTGGTGACGCCCGCCTTGAACGCAAAATTATCGGGGAAGATGCTGGAATGCCCGCCAGCGAGCTTGCTGCCACCAACGCCCGCAAACACGTGGGCGTGGAGATCGATCAGGCCGGGTGTCACGTACAAGCCGGTAACGTCCACTACCTTGCGCGCTTGATCGGCGGGGATGCCGGAGGCTACAGCCGCCACTAATCCGCCGCGAATGGCCACGTCACGCAAATCGCTGATTTTGTTTTTCGGATCGATGACATGCCCGCCTTTCAGCAGCAAATCATACTTGGGCTGAGCCAGAAGGCCGCCGGCAAAGAGGAGGAGAACAAGTTGTCGCATGTTATAGCAGCGACTATCTTATACAATATTGGGGTGAAAACCACACGCCGCCGCCTTCTCCAAGCCAGCGCCCTTGTTCCGGCTGCCGCCGCCTCGGCCGCGCCTGCCACTTCTACCAACCTCACCGCCGCCTCGCCCTCCACGTTGTATGCCAGCCTCGGCATCAAGCCCGTGATCAACGGCGTTGGCGTGGTGACCGTGCTGGGCGGATCGATCATGCCGCCGGAAGTGACGCGGGCCATGGAAGAGGCTTCGCGCTATTTCATCCCGTTGCCGGAGCTGGAGAAAAAGGTCGGCGCGCGCCTCGCTGAATTGCTCAAGGCGCCGGCGGCGATGGTGACGTGCGGCGCTGCCTCGGCTATCAGCGTTGGCACGGCCGCCTGTTTGTCGCAAGGCGATCCGGCCAAGCTGCGCCGTCTGCCGGGCCGCGAAGGCATCCGCTTTGAAGTGATCCAGCAGAAGGCCCATCGCTCCGGCTATGAACATCAGATGGAAATGTGCGGAGCCAAAATTGTGACCGTGGAGACGCGGCAAGAGCTCGAAGCCGCGATCAATCCCAACACCGGCATGATGTTCTTTCTGAACAAGCTCGAGCCTGAGGGCCAGATCAAGTCCGGCGAGTTCATCAAGATCGGCAAGGAGCGCGGCGTACCCACCATGAACGACGCCGCCTCCGACGCCACGCCCAAAGAAAACCTGTGGAAGTACACGCAGCAGGGGTTTGACCTGGTGATCTTCTCCGGCGGCAAAGCCTTGCGTGGTCCCCAATCGAGCGGTTTGTTGTTGGGCCGCAAAGATCTGATCGAAGCCGCGCTACCGGCCATGTCACCGTTCGGCGGGATTGGCCGAGGGATGAAGGTGGGCAAAGAAGAGTTATGCGGGCTGCTGGCCGCAGTGGAGCGATACCTGAAGGTGGATCACGAGGCGGAATGGCGGGAGCTCGAAGCGCGCGTAACATCGATTCGCGCCGCGCTGAAAGGTATTTCTGGCGTCCGCACCGATCGACATATTCCGGTGATCGCCAACGAACTGCCCCACGTGACGGTGGAGTGGGATGAGAGCGCCAAGTCGCTGACCGCGCAACAGGTGGGTGCAAAACTCCTGGCCAACGATCCGCCGATTCATGTGCAGCAGCCGGGTGCGCGTAAGCTGCTCATCTCGGTCTGGATGATGCGCGGTGACGAGCCGAAGATCGTCGGCCAGCGGTTGAAGGAAATCCTGTCGGCGTAGTTGGGGTCACTCCTCCACTGGCTAAGAATTGCTCCGTAAGGGGCTGAGGTCCCTGACCCAGTTCCCCGGTGGACTCTCGCTGCCTGCGAGACCGATCTCCTCCCCCAGCGCGCAACTCGGGCGGCGCGGAAACTCTACGCTGCGTCGGCAGCGTTCTATCAGTTTCTTCAGCGGGTGGCAGATTGGGGGAACGTGAAAGAACGTTTGGGAAAACCGCTGTGGGAGTTCACATGCCTAAACCGGAAATCTCAGGTATTGCACCGTTCTTCATCGTGAATAACGTTCCCGACACGCTGGCGTTTTATCGCGATCGTCTCGGGTTTGAGATCACCTTTCAAGGGCCCGAGCCTGACGACATCTTCTTTGGCATCGTCCGGCGCGATGCCGCGATGATTATGTCCAAGGCCGTTGGCGTCGATCCAGTCCCGAACTACACGCGAGACGTCAAACAAGGCATAGCCCGATGGGACGCCTACCTCCATGTCCCCGATCCGGACGCGCTGGCGGCGGAGTTCTTGTCTCGGAACGTCGAGTTTTCAGAACCACTCAACGATACCGGCGATGGCCTGCGCGGATTCGAACTTAAGGACGCTGACGGTTACGTTTTGTTTTTCGGTCGTCCTCGTTCGTGACGGGCCAAATCAACGACTCTGGCCTTGTCAAAGGGGGCCGCGAAATGGAACCCGGCGGTCCGGCGTACTGGCCGCCGCGCCGCTCGCCCTGTGTTCCCTGGTACCGATCCCTGGGAAGTGCCAGTCTACAGCCGATCACGCCGTTGATCGTGAGCTATAGAAAAAGGCCTCGCGAATGTCACTCTTCGCGACGCGATCTCGCTTTCACATCTAGAAGGATTCACTCGTGAGTGGACGTTCTATGTATGTTAAGATACAGGCCGAGTCGAAATACAAGCAGTGCGTCGCTAGACGCCTGACCTTGGATGCAATCGCACGGCTTCTTATCTGGAGAGCGAAACAAAGATGCGCATTCATGTAGGGCTGACTCTGATCTTGCTGACTCCGTGGGCTGCTCGAGCAGCGCCTCCCGTCTCAGTACCAGCGGTGCATACCTTTGACCCGGAACGGCCCGACAAGAGTTGCGCGGAGAACGTCCCATGCGCAGTCTGGCGCTCGTTTCGGGTGAACCATCCCTGGCCTCTGCAGTCGTACGTGATCCATGAGACGCCCGGTTACGCCGTGGTGATTCTCTCCGAACCGCCGCCCACACTGTCGAAGGCCCAGCTCGTCGAAGGGCTGACGGCGCTCTTCGCAGACGACCTTGTTTCGCTCGAATACTATCGCCTGCTCACCGGTATCGACGGATGGCTCGAAGACGTCGTTGCCTACATTCGGGTGCCGGAATCCGCTCGGACTCGGGTGCTGTCGGGCGATACACTCTCGCTCGTGGATGCCCCGGCTGATGTTGTAGACCGGCTCCGGCATCTCTACCGGTTGCAGTACCTGACCTCCGGGGGCTTCTGGTTGGCCAGCACGAAGCGTCCGCCGGTGACCGCGATTCCTGATTTGCGGGTGCGCGCCCATGAGTATGATTCGTGGCTCGCGCAGCCGGGCGATTGGAAGACCCTTAAGCCGGCGAGTAACAGCCGAACTACGCAGCAGTTGCACCTGGAGAAGGCACCGGGCGTGTTCCGGCGCGATGGCGGACTCGTAGCACTGGTGGTACCACCGCGGTCTCGTCTGGCCGATCTAGAGGTGCCGTTTCGCCATTTTGCCGTGGAGTCGGACTTGGTGTTGGCCGCCACCGGCACGCCCACGGGCAGCTTTCTGCTTGCTCGGCAGGGAGCGACAGCTGCCGCTCACTCTGCTGCCGCCCTTGCGTTTTGAGAGCTTCGCAGCGTTCGCACGCAACCGCGCCGCAGAAGTCGCGCAAAGTTACGAGCGCCAGCGTTTGTTCGCTGGCAAAATCTATGACGGTCCGCTGAAAGGCTGGGACTGGGCGCCGATCTTGCTTTCGGCGCAACTGGATGATTCGGAATTCGGCACTTTACTTAACATGGCGGACCAAGTGTTGAAGTCGTGGTCAGAACATGGCGATGTCGACTATTATGCGTTCCTGCACCCCCAACCCAAGACCTTCCCATTCGACGAACTCGCGGCTAGCAAGTATTTCAATTTAGAGTTCGGCACAACGTCAACGCTATTTAATTGGAACACTGGCACTTTCTCGGCGGTCACCAGGGGTGCTTCCCGGGAATTGCTAATTCCGGACCGCACCGGCGCTCTTTCGATCCTCTATCGCCCTTCGGGCGACGAGGACGAGGACGTTGCTCCGGCCGCGCAGCGGGACGACAAAGCGCTCGCCGAACGTTACAGCCGCATTCAGAGGAAGTCAGACGAAGCGGCCCAAGGCGCCCGAGATTACTTTGCCACACAGGGCGATCCGCTGCTGGTGCGGGTCGTACAGAACACCCTGCTTTACCAGGCGGTGGAGCAGTTTCTCCGAGTGACTGACCCGTCGGACCCGCCGCGCGTGGCCCGGTCGTCCTGGGTGTTGGAAGTCTTGCAAAGGGAAGCGACGGTGTGGCTCAATCGGGTACTGGCGAATCCTCCACGCGAGGATGTGGCACCGACGGTGCGGGCGGCGGTGCAGGCGTTCGTACAGAAGTCTGGCCTGACGGTGACAGAACTCGCGAAGTTCATTGCGTCACCGCAGAACGCCCAGCAGGACATTCTGAGAAGCGAGCGCGCCTACAATGCAAAGGTCGCAGCGATTCGCGCGCTGGACAGCGAGAAAGAGGGACTCATCCCGGAGGCGATGGCTGAGTTTGAGTCTGCCTGCCAGATGGTGAATGGGGAGTTGGTTCCTGACGGAAAAGGACGCCGTTGCAAGTGGAAGGAGCGGTCTGGCGGCCTTGGCCGGACACCTTTCTCTACATATTACCAGCTCAAAGGCCGCATCGAGCAGAACGACGCCGCCATCAAAACGCAGCTGGCTGAGGTGGACGTGCTGTTAACTGCCATCTTGGCGAAGGAAAAGGCTTATGGCGATGCCGAGAAGCTCAGCCAAAAGCTCTCGGAACAGGCCCAGAACTCGCACCTGGACGTCGTGCTGGCTTCGATTCTGAAGGATGCCGCGTCGCGGCCCAGCGCCGGGTCGATCCGCACGCCCTCGGTGGTTCTGTCGCAAAACACGATCGATGTTCATTCGGTAGGTGGACACAATATCCAGTTGCGGCCCACCACCGTGACGCCACGCCTGGGTTCCGCAGTGCCCGAGGCGCTGCCGACGCGCCGAGTACCAGCAGTGCCCGGTGTTAAGCCGGCACCCGCCGTGAAGCCCGCTCCCGCATTCGACGGATCGGCACCCGTCCCGAAGCCCGCACCCGTTCGACCGATGGAGACGGCGCTTGCGGCCCGCCGCCGGGGAAGTCTGCTGGAGCAGATGCGCGTCCGTGCTGAGGAAGTGCCCTCCGGTCGCATGGCCGAGGTGATGGAACAGGCTCGTACTTGTAACTGCGACGCCATCGTGGTGCACGAAGGTAATGGTGTTACCCACATTGTGAAGAACGGCGTGAGCTTCCGGCAAGCATGCGTGACGTAGGCTGAGCTGGCATTGTACTTTCGGAGATGCCCCGAAAGAAGACACCCATTGACGATGATTTCCTCGAGTTGAGAGGCCGGTTGGCAGGATGGCGAAGCAGCCATCCGCGCCG
>JAYTKJ010000021.1:0-2384 GCA_043730365.1 Acidobacteriota bacterium
ATTATTTTCGACGACGTGACCGAGCGGGCAGAACTCGAGCAGCGGTTGGTGCAGAACGACAAGCTGAGCTCGATCGGGCTGCTGGCCGCCGGCGTGGCCCATGAGGTCAATACCCCGCTGGCTGTGATCTCCAGCTATGCCCAGATGCTGACCAAGCAGATTGCCAGCGATGACCCCAAATCCAAGCTGCTCGACAAGATCGCCAAGCAGACGTTCCGGGCCAGCGAAATCGTCAATTCGCTGCTCAACTTCTCCCGCACCTCGAAGACCGAGTTTGAAGAGGTGGATCTGAACCGCACCCTCCGCGAGACCTTGTCTTTGATTGAGCATCAGCTGGAGAAGGCTGGCATCGCCGTCGAATTCGCGCCGGAGCTTGACTTGCCGACGATCAAGGGCAACAGCGGCAAACTCCAGCAGGTCTTTCTCAATTTGTTCCTGAACGCCCGTGACGCGATGGAGGGCGGCGGCGTGCTGCGCGTGGCCACCTCGAGCAACGACATTCACGCTCGCGTCACTGTTCATGATACGGGCAAAGGCATCGACATCGAGCATATGGCGCGTATCTATGATCCGTTCTTTACTACCAAAGGCGCCACCAAAGGCACCGGGCTCGGCTTGGCCGTGACCTACGGCATCGTGCGTGAGCATGGCGGCAGCATCGCCGCCGATAGCCACCCTGGCGAGGGAAGCACCTTCTCACTCGATTTTCCGTTGATCCGGAAGCTTGTGAATGCCTGAATCGCGCGGCCGCATCCTCGTCATTGATGACGAAATCGAAATCCGGGAAAGCCTGGAAGCCCTGTTCACGATGGAGAACTACGCCGTAGACCTGGCGGTGAACGGCAACGACGGCCTGGCGAAATTCGACGCGCAAGCCTACGACATGGTGCTGGTGGATCTGATGATGCCGGACCGTTCCGGCATGGAAGTGTTGGCCGAGATCCGCGCCAAGGATCAGGAGACGCCGGTGGCCCTGATCACCGCGTACGGCTCGATCGAAGTGGCCGTGAACGCGCTCAAAACCGGGGCCAACGACTATTTCTCCAAGCCCTGGGACAACGAAAAACTGCTGCTCGAGATTGGCCGCATGATCTCGGCGCGGCGGCTGCAGAGCGAGAACACCCAGCTTAAGCGCGCCCTCAAACAGCGTTATAGTTTTCCAAACATCGTCGGCAAGAGCGAGAAGATGTTGCGCATTCTGGACCTGGTGAGCCAGGTGGCGCCTAGCCGCTCCACCATTCTCATTACCGGCGAAACCGGCACAGGTAAGGAACTGATCGCCAAGGCGGTGCATGCCAACTCGACACGGGCTGACCAGGTTTTCGTCGCTGTCAACAGCGGCTCGTTGCCGCCGGACCTGCTGGAGAGCACTTTGTTCGGCCACGTGAAGGGGGCTTTTACCAGTGCGATCGCTTCGAAGAAGGGCTACTTTGAGGTGGCCGACAAGGGCACGATTTTCTTCGACGAAATCGGCACCATCGGCCTGGAAACCCAGATCAAGCTCCTGCGCGTAATCCAGGAGCGGGAGTTCATGCCGCTCGGCTCCAACGACATCACGAAGGTTGATGTACGCATCATCGCCGCTTGCAATTCGGATTTGAAGAAGCTGGTGGATGAGGGTAAGTTCCGCGAGGATCTTTACTACCGGCTCAATGTGATCGACCTGCAACTGCCGCCGCTGCGGGATCGCAAGGAAGACATTCCACTGTTGATCGAGCATTTCTTTCTGAAGTATTGCCGCGAGAACGACAAGTATCTGGACGCGACGGGCCGCCCGCAGTTGCGCTTTGAACCCGAAGCGCTGCACTTGCTGATGGAACACGCCTGGCCCGGCAATGTGCGCGAGCTCGAAAACGTAGTGGAGCGCGCCGTGGTGCTGGCCACCGAGCCAACTGTTCCGGCCTCCGTGCTGCCTGAATACCTGCTCCATGCCGGCGGCGTGCGGGTTCGCACGGCTGAGGGCGGCGCGTTGAGCGCCGATGCGAGCCTGTTTGAACTGGTCAACGATTTCGAGCGCCGCAAGATCATTGAAGCGCTCGAAGCCGTCAACTACAGCCAGACCGAAGCCGCCGCGCGCTTGAGCATTCCGCTGTCCACGCTCAATCAAAAGATCAAGCGCCTGGAAATCCCCATTCGCAAGAAGCCGTCCTAGCGCCGCATCAAGGCTACAATCGACCATATATGGCGATCGCGCTGATCGGCGCCTCCACCTACTTAGGTGTGGCGGTGGCTGAGTGTCTGAGGAACGAACGCGGCTACGAAACTATCCCGGCCGAAACCGTGGCGGACGCCGCGCGCGCATCGCAAGGTGTGATCGATTGCCACACACCGGACGGCGAACGGGACCCGGCGCTGGTGGCCGGCTTGATCGAAGCACTCGCCGG
>JAYTKJ010000022.1:0-2776 GCA_043730365.1 Acidobacteriota bacterium
CTTGTCGGCGGCATCCTTCACTTCTACTACAGGTGCGACGGCCGAGCGGTTGCGGATGCTGTTCCGCATGCCTTCACCCTCGAGAACGTTGACTTTCAGAGTGCCTTTCGGCTGTTGATCGACCATCTTGGCGGCCTGCGCCGGGACGGCCTGTTGTGCGGGCAGCATCAGGGCGCCCACCATTGCATAAATGAGGATGTCGCGGAAACCCAAAGAGGAACTCCTTATGTCCAGCAAAGGCAGACAAATCGCGGGCCTGCCCGGAATTGGCCAATGACGAGCATTTCTGACTATATCACGTGCCTGTCAAACCGGTCAGCCCAATTGGCACACCTTACCCGAAACGGTTAGGACGTAGAGACTTGGCGGTTTGTTACGTTGGGTTCGTTCATTCCCGCAAATGGACACCTGACGGGGTGATTTCGGCCAGCCGGCCGCCGTTGAGGATGGACAAGCGGCCCGCTTCGACCACCGCTTCGTTAAAGGAGCTGTTGGCGGGGGTGGCGGCCACGCCGGCATCGTCAATCTGCCGGAGAGCGGCGTCCCGATCTGGCGCCGACTCGACGCGCCGCACACATTCCACCAGGTACTCAAGCGACCGGAATCCATAGCCCACGGGCTTCAAGCCAGGCCCGCCTACATCGACGTAGTGGAAATACTCGGTGCTGGGCTCGGAGAACGTGGTTGTACCGGGCGAACCCGGATGGCGGGTGTAGCAGTGCTTGATGCCGCGGTATTGGTCGGAATGCTCGAGCCAGGCGCCGCGCTCGCCGTCGGAAAAGTACATGGTGATGCCCTGCGTGTTCGATCCCGGCGCCTCATCGGGAAAGCTCAGCGTGTTCTGGACGTTGAGACAGGCGCCGTTGGACCAGAGCACGCGGGCGTCAGTCCAAAGATAGCCCTCGTTGCCATTGGGGAATTTATCCTTGATCCCGTAGACCGAGACCCCCGTGGGCAGCAGTCCAGTAACGAAGTGGACGAAGTCCACGTAGTGGCAGCCGATGTAGGTAAAGGCATCGGAGTTTTCGGTGGTGAACCAGTTCTGGAAATTCGAATGGCGGTAGTACCATTTCTCCATCAGTCGCGCGGTGCCGAGCTTGAACTCGCCGAACATGCCGGCGCGGTAACGGCGGCGGGCCAGTAGAGAACGGTCGTCAAAGCGCTTGTGATATTCCACGCCCACGAAAAGGCGCCGCGCCTTGGCCTCGCGCTCGATCTCGGCGGCGTGGGCCATGGTCAACACCAACGGCTTGACGGCGATCACATGTTGATCGGCGCGCAGTGCGGTCATCACCACCTCATGATGCAGCTGGTCCGGCACGGCGGCAATCACTAGCTGGCGAGGCGGGAGCGCGGCGATGGCTTGGCGGAACCCGTCGGCGTCCTTGGCCGTGGGGTTGACCGCCGGATCGGGCAGCGGGCGGAACGTGTGCCCAGGAAAAGCTCCTCGAATGGTTTCGTTGTCGGCCAAAGCCTTCACGGTGGAGGCGTGTTGCGCGCAGACGGTGATCTCGCCAATCTGGCCCAGGCGCTGGAGCTGATAGAGGGAGGGGAGGATCTGATCGTGGGCGATCATACCGCCGCCAATCATCGTCACGGTTAACTGAGGCTGGTCGGGCATCAGAACAATAGTAGCTGGGAAACCGGCCCATTCCAGGCGAGATCTTCAGCCGGTCTTCTGGCAGTCCTCGGACTCGCCCCAGCACCATCCTGGAAAAATAGGCATGGCCGGCCCGCCGCCAAGACGCCATTTCGATTAAGGAGTTGAGCGCCAGCGAGCGGATCTTGCCGAGGCGTTCGGCATTCCTCGACATCGTCAGTTGCTCCAGCAGCGAGGCACTCTTGTTACGGTCGGTCCAGGAGCCGGAATTCAACATTTCGATGAAGGTGTCCGGCTGGACGTCACGGCCTAACTCGGCGTTGGAGCGCACCCGCACGCTCAGCGCGCGAGTGGCGTTGTTGCGCACCTCTTCATCGGAGTCACGGGCGGCGCGCACCAACGCGAGAGTCTGCGCGCTAGATTGGCGCGCGTAGCCGTTGGAGTCATCCTCTTCGGCTGCGCCGCCACCTTTGCGCACTGCGGACTCAATGGCGCGATCGAGTTTACTGTAGAGCCTCACAATCGCCCGTGGAAGGCGATCCTTGCCGCTGGGTTCGGGATGGTAGGCGAAGCTCTTGTACGAGGAGCCGGGCAGGCCGATGAAGAGCAACCGGTTTCCTAGTTCGTCGCAGCAGATGGTGGACACATCGGTGGGCTGCTGGCCGATCGCGGCGGCCACGGCTTCACGGACAAGTGACACCGCCGTCTGTTGAGAAAATTCGCCACCTTCGTGCACGGGGAGGGCCGCGCGGATCTTCGCTACATCGAAGCCCTGGTAGCCGAAGAATTCGATGTCGCCCAGGCGGTCACCGGCCACCGCGGACGGTGTGGCGGCGAGGAGGAAGAGAGACCAGCGCGTCACCTTCAATATCATAGACCCGTCAATGATATCTGGCATGCCCAAGGGTTGCACAATCGACCGTTTGGGCAAGCCGATTGGTACGGGCACGCGACCAGCACCACTCTCCGGTTGCGTTCGTCTGCAGGAATAGTTCCTATACTGGGTCCCGGGAGGTCCCTCGAAGGAAACTTCTGCTGAGCGTATTCCTAAGCCTGGCCACCGTATTTGCCCAGCAACCCAGCACGCCGCGAGTCGATTCCTTGCAGGGTCTATGGCAAGGTTTCGATGGTGAATGGGGGCACGTCTCGCAGCAATTGATTGCCTTGGCCGAGACC
>JAYTKJ010000023.1:0-5364 GCA_043730365.1 Acidobacteriota bacterium
ACTGATCTGGCAGGGCTACGCTGCATTGCAGTTCATGTCGTTAGGGTTCGCGCTGAGCCTTCCATGATTGTCTGGCACCAGTTGCGGGTAATGGGCAGGGCTAGCCGGCCCCATGCTCCTTTCGCGAGCCATCAATGAAATCCTGTTTCCCGTTGGCTGCTCCATCATTCTTTTCGCCGCTGAGAATCTGTCCAAGAAGCTGACCGCGCAGGAGCAATCATGAGGGGTCTAACTTGTTTCGCGATCATCGCCGGAGAGTTGTTCGCCGGCGTGACTATGCTCGCAGCCTACCAGGCATGGATTCAGCCGGGCGCCCCGCGTTTTCATACCCAGGTACCGGCAGTTTCGACAGTGGTTGTCGCCCAGGCGCCGCCAATCCCCTCCCCTGTGCAGGTGCCCCAGCTGCAACTGGCGGTTGTGGTGACGAAACGGCCGGTCGCCGTGGTCGCTCAACCAAAGCCGAAAGCACCGGCAAATCAACCCGCCCCGCCGCATCCAAGTGCGCAGCAACAAGTGATGGTAGCCCCACCACCGGCCCCAATCGCCATCGCTTCATCCATCCCTCGCCAATTGGCGCCAGCCACCGACCCGGCCACCTTCCTGCAACGTGGGATGGCCGCGCTCAACTCCCGGGACTTCCCGGTCGCCCTCACCCTCCTCCGCCAAGCCCGGCAACTGCAGCCCGCCAACGCCGATCTCGGCTACCTCATGGGCCTGGGGCTCGAAGGCACGGGCGAATTCGGCGCGGCGATCGACGCCTACCGTTCCTGCAAGTCCGGTCCGTATCAGCAGATCGCGCACAGCCACGTGATGGCATTGGTCAAGAAGCTCGGCAAGCAGTAACCGCGCGAGGCCTCTCAGCGCGGCAGACTCATCAGATGCTCGCCGAGCGCCGCATACGCGGGCAGCGACGTGGGATCCAGATTGACATTGGCTCCCAATGGATGCGACGCAAATCGGGCGATCACCATCTCAGCCTTGGGATCGATATAGATCGCCTGCCCATGTATCCCGCGCGCCATGTAGGCACCGTGGCTGTTGTGCGAGATCCACCACATGTTGTGATAGCTCCAACCTGGCAACGACTTGTATCCGGCTAGCGCAAATTGCCTCCGGCTACCGCCCTTCCGAATCTCATCGATCACCACCGTAGGCACAATCTGCTGACCGTTGAAACTGCCGCCCAATCGCATCATCTCACCGAACCGCGCCATATCTCGAAGGCACAGACTCAAGCCCCCGCCGGCGGACTCGGCCCCTTTGGAATCCACCGTAAAATACGCATCCTGCTCTACGCCCAAGCGGCTCCAGAATCGCTCCCGCACCATCTCGGCCAGCGGCTTGCCAGTAACCCGGGAAATCACCCAACCCAGCGCATCCGTATTAACCGTCTTATAGCTGAACCGCTCGCCATGCGCATATTCCTTGCGCTGCGTTTGGAGGAAGGCGTAAGCGCCCTCCGGCCCCCGATAACCCGCCGGACGAGGCAGGAAGCCGATCGCCCGCGCGAACTCCCACACCGGCGAGTCCGCCTCTGCGTAGCTCTCCGAGTAGCCGAGCCCCGTCGTCATATCGAGAAGTTGGCGAATCGTGGCGCCGCCAAATCCGCTGTCTTTCAGCTCGGGCACGTACCGCGTCACCGCGGCGTTGGCGTCCAGCGCGCCTTCCTCGATCAGCATCGCCGCCATCGTCGCGACGAAGGACTTGGTCACCGAAAATGCCGCATGCTGACCCTCCGGTTTGAGCACGCCGAAATACCGCTCATAGACGACGCTGCCGCGGTGCAGAACCACGATGCCGTCCGTGTAATTGGCTGCCAACGACTCTGCCCAGGTCATCGGCTGGCCGCTTGCGCCCATTGGCGGGAACCGCACGCCGTCAATGTCCGACCGTTCGGCTCCCGGCAATTCGTAGACCCGCGCCGCACCACGGGCCACGACGCGCGTCGGCAAGAACTGCCGCATGTTCGAGAACGCCCAGCGTGTTTGCGGAAACCGATAGTGGCTTCCGTCGTCAAACCTGATCAGCTTGTCCGGCGGCGGAGGCGAACCTGTCATCCAGCCCATCGTCACCGGGTCGCTCGATTGGGCGTCGAGTGGTCTGGGGCCGGCTTGAGCGTGGAGGCATTCGGCTGTCACCACAAACAGCGCAATCACCTGAGATTTTCTCGGCCCTGACCGCACTATGTCCATGAAGCTTTCATTCCGGGGAGGAATCGTCCAATGACGTGTGTAACACAAATCGCTATCGCGCTCAGCCTCGCGTCTTCGCTCTTCGCGGGACAGCCGGCCGGCAGCATGGAATACGTTTCGGGCAACGCCCCAGACCTGCCGGTGAACACTCGCGGCTATCTCCAACTACGCGACGACCACCTCGCGGCGTTTCATACTGCGTTGGGCACCATCCGCCTGCCATACGACCAACTGGAATATTCGTTGGAACCGACGCGCCGCGGTGCTGCCCTTCGCCTCGAAACGAAGAATGAGAATGGAACCCGGTTGGCCATGGTCTTCCGAGTCCGCAGGCCGGCTGCAGAATCAATCGCCACACTTCTCAAGGAGCGCACGTCGGCAGCCAGGCAGCAGGCGGCCCGCGTCACTTCTTCGAAGCTTGAATCATCGCTGCGATGATCGCATCGGAGATCTTCGCCTTTTGCAGCACCAGCAGATCGCTGGTGTCCAGACTGAACTTCCCAGGCGCGCTCTGAATCTTGGCGATGATCACTTCATCCCCGAATCCAGCCGCCTTGAGATCGATCACGTCCTGGTTGGTCAGGGCTTTCCCGGCAGCTTGAGCCGCGGGCTTGGCAGCGTCCGGATTCTCCATCGCAAACTTTGCGGAATCCAGCGTGATGTCGCCGTTGATATAAGCCGTTATCTCCTTGCCTTTGGGAATCGTAATGTCCTTCCCTTTTACAAACAGGAATAGCGGAGCCGCGGGAAAAAACACGAGCGACGTCACCACAATCGCGCCCGTCATCTTCCCGGCATTCGATCCTCCCTTGCCCTCCTTGATGGCCCTGAGCGCCGCCTTCTCTCCGTTCGCCAGGCGCAGGTGGTCAATATTGATATCAAGCTTGCCGGCCCTACCCATCCGCCGCTTTTCCTGCGCCTGAGTAACTGTTGCCAGGGCGATACCGCCGCGCCTGGCGACAATCGCTTCTTTGACCTTGATGTCATCGAGCACTTCGAAATCAATGGTCTCCCCAACCTTGGCATCGGCTGAAGAGATGTTGCGGTTCAACCTAAGCCGGATCGGCGTGCCATCCTGCAGAACCATTTGCTCAGCATGAAGGCAGATGGCTAAAGTCCCAACCGTGACGATTTTCTTTACAAGCATAATTCCCTCGCCCATTTTTGCAGAACTCTCAGCCGTTCCCTACGAAGGATACAACGATTTCCGCTTCTGCTCAACCAGCTTGATGAAACTGCGTTTGACCTTATACTTCGCACGCAGGGCATCCACCTGACGCCCGAACTCGGCGCCGCGTCCCAAGCGCCGCATCAGCACCGCAGCCTTCATCAGCAACGCGACGGCCTCCGGGTAGCGACCGTTATTCGCGCTGGCAACCGCAACTTCAGCCTGCTTCAGGTAGATAGGCGCGGCATCGGCTGGATACTCTTTCTCGCGGGCTGCCGCCAGCCGGAGCCACAAACCACCGGAGCATCCGCCAGCCTGCGCCTCCTGCCAAGCCGCCTCCGGATTGGCCTCGTAGAGGAAGATCTCCACCAACGGGGAATGGTCATCGTCAACCTCCATCCGGCGAGACCGGATCTGCCCCCGCGCCTTTTCATTGGCGTGCGAGATTCGCAGCCGAAGCTCAGCGAGCGCGCGTTCTCGCCATTCGGGCCAAACGCCGGCCTGCTTGGCCTGCTGCTCCAGAATCTTGTAGCTTTCTAAGCCAACACGCTCTGAGAAGGCAGTCCACCAGAGTGCGATGGCATCGTCGTGGCGGCCGCGGCGATGGTACTCCTCGGCAGCGAATGTGCGCAGCCTGGGGTCGGTGTGATTCGGGAAAGCCGCCAATCCCTTCTCCGCCCAGAGCAGCGCGTTGTCGTGCTGGTTGGCCTCACGATACACCTCGGCGATCTGCCAGTAGTCGTAAGCGCTCGAGAGATTGAGGCTCATGGACGCGACTAGCTGTTCGATGTCACCCGACACCCGGGCCAGCGCTTGCATGATTTGGGTGATTCGAAAATTCTCACCACTACGAGCCTGTGCGCCGCTATTCGCTCGCGCCGCCGCGCTCTGCCATTCGGCCTCGGCCAACGCGCGGTAAGCCTGCAGCCCGTGCTCCTGAAAGACAGAAGCGTAGCGCGGCACCGCGCCATGGAAGATATCGAAGTCGCAACGCAATTCCAAATGAAAGAGCCTCGTGGCCAACTCCACCGGGTCCGGCTTCGACTCCTGGCACGCCCGAAGGTGTAAGTCCTGCAACCGGTCCCGCAGCACGGCGAAGTGGCCGTCAGAATCATCCACGCGTTCGATGGCGCCCAGTAGTTGTTGCAGCGCCCACTCACACACCTCAATCGCGGCGGCGGCTTGACCGGCGGGAATCAATTGCTCGATGGAATCGATGGCCCTATTGACGCCGCGCGCCCAACTCCCGGCGTCGCGATAGTAGACGAAATCGCGAACCCGCACAGCCTTCTCAAACGCCCGCCGTACCGGGGAACCGCCCGGCTTGGTCTCCTTGATCTCGCCGATTGTTCCGATTCGATTGAGCCAAGCGAGAGCGGCAGCGACGCTGTGCACGCAGAAAACGCCTTCGCTGCCCTCGGGACAATCGCAGGAGTAGTCCAGCACCCGGTGATCGGCGGCCAGCGTTACGGCATAGTCCGGATCGCCGCGCACCAGAGCAGTGAAGCAGTCGCCACGGTCTTCCAGCGATTGGACCAGGCCGAGAGAGAACTGCTCGAACCCCTCCTGATAGCGCTGCTCGCCGGCAAGTCGACGGACGTCCGCATCGCTGATGGCTCGGGCAAACGTGTTTAGCATGACCATTGACTATCTTAGTTCGTCGCCCAATACTTGCCGCGCGTTTGGACGGTTACTCCGGGCCGCGTAGTCGTCACCTGAATGCGCCGGAAGGTCGGGATCCGCACGGGATCGGCCGAAACATACCCGATACTATACTGGCCGCGGAGTTCGTCCTGGATAGTGGCAAAAACCTTGTCGATCGGCAGTTTCTTGGACACCTCAAAATAGCTGCCGCCGGTTTCCCGCGACAGCACCACCAGGTTCTCCCTTCCGTCGGGTCCCCCGCCGGTGAAGAAAATCGAGTAGATCAGCGTATCAGCGCGCAGGGCCGCTTCGATCGCCTCCGAGCGGGTGGCCACGCTGCCGTTCTCGCCGCCATCGGAC
>JAYTKJ010000024.1:0-3695 GCA_043730365.1 Acidobacteriota bacterium
ACTGATCTGGCAGGGCTACGCTGCATTGCAGTTCATGTCGTTAGGGTTCGCGCTGAGCCTTCCATGATTGTCTGGCACCAGTTGCGGGTAATGGGCAGGACTAGCCGGCCCGTTTGCCGCTCATGCGCCGAAGAGGCGGCTTGCTCTTGCCCTTGAGATTGAGCACCACCGCAGCGCGGATGAGAGCCTTCAACGCCGCCTCATTCACCTTCTCGCCTTCGTGGATGTCGATGGCGCGCCGGACATTCCCGTCGAGGCTCGAGTTGAACAGACCTGCGGGGTCCGGTAAGGCCGCGCCCTTGGCAAAAGTCATCTTGACGACGTTCTTGTAGGTCTCCCCCGTCGAGACGATGCCGCCGTGGGACCACGTGGGAGTCCCCATCCACTTCCACTCTTCGACGATCTCGGGGTCTGCCTTGTGAATGATTTCGCGAACTTTGGCCAGCGTCTTCCCGCGCCAGTCCCCAAGTTCCTTGATCTTGGCGTCGATCAGCGCAGAGGCGGATTCCGCCGATGCGGGCTTTTTCATGTTCGGCTCCAACTCTCGCTCATATCTTAACTGCGCTCCGGCAAGCGGCGCCAGCAGAAGTAAGATAGCCCCCACAGCACTCCGGTTCCCGCCGCCCAGCCCCACGCTTCCGGGCCATCCCCCACCGACACGTGAGCGATGAGCGCCGAAGCAAGATTGATGGCGAAGCCGGCGTAGGCCCACTCCTTGAGCCGCGCCGGTACCGGCGCAAGTATCAGGAACACGCCGACGAGTTTGGCCAACGAGAGCTCCACTCGGAAGTAGGCGGGGAAACCGAGGTGGGTGAACGCCTCGGCCACCTGCGGCAGGCGCAGTTGCGCGTACGCGGTGAAGCTCATCTGCAGGCAGAACAGCGCGGTGACGATCCAATAGGCGGCGGTCTTGGCTTTGGGGGTGGTCTTGGCGGCAACCAGGGCCGGCTTTTGTAGTGTCGATTCCATAGGTTCCTTGCTCTGTTGTTTCGTTATCAAGCCTTCGGGGCGTTGGGCGGCCAGCTGGGGGTCTCAACGCCGAACTGCTTTGCGTACTCGGCGTTTAGTTGCTGCCAGCCGCCGAACTGCAAGGCATCGGCGCCGGAGATGCGTCCAATCGGCTCACCCGCCAGGAGCCGCGCCAGAACGTCGAAGCAGATGTGCCAGCCCGCGGCGCCCCACGAGATGAAGCGGCGATCGATGTTGTGCCAGAGCGTGAGGCGCGTGCCGCTGCCGTAAGGCTCGAGCTCCCACCGGAGGTCGTTGCCACCCCAATTGTACTCAAGCAGCCTCGGCGCCTCGGCCCGCTTCACGGTGGTCTCGGAGACCTGCGGCGCCGGCGTTCCGACCGTCGAGAGCTTCGCCGGTCCCACGGCGGTCAGGTGCCGATCGGCATCGAACGGCGCCCATTCGGCCAAATGCGCAGGATCGGTCAGCGCCTGCCACACCTTCGCCGGCGGGTGCCGGAGCTCTCGGACGAGGATGAGGGTCCACTTCTCTCCGTCCTTTCGTACCTCCGCTCCGCTGGCCGGTCCCGGCGTGTACCGATCACGATCGGTCATCTTCTTCTCCTTGCCTGCTTCTTCTTTGGCGCCGGTCGATCCATGCGGTCGAGATGGCGTTCGAGTGCATCTACGTGAGCGGACCAGAACCGGCGGAACGGAGCCAGCCAGGCATCCAACTCCTCTAGGGGTTCTGGTTTCAGCCGGTAGAGACGGCGCTGTGCGTCCACGGTGGATTCTACGAATCCGGCCTCCCGCAGCACTCGCAAGTGCTTGGACACGGTCGGCTGCGGCATACCAAGTTGACGTTCGATCTCGCCAACCGACTGTTGTGACGAGACCAGCAGGCTCAATATCGCGCGGCGATTCGGCTCGGCAACGATTTCGAAAACAGACTCCACTCTCTTTATATACTCCATAGAGAATATACGTGTCAAGGTATATAGTCTGGGCTGCGGGGATTGCGCAAACGACTGGCTGTGGAGCTGATGGGCGCGCCATGGCTACAAGCCATTGCGGAAACCTGTCGCCATGCATGGAAGCTCGCAATGCCGTTTCGCAACGCCCAAAGGCCCGGAATCGGCAACGTTGCCAGTTCGCTGCGAAACCGGCCGTTTGTGCAAACCACCCGACGCACTCAAGTATTGCCGGTGGTACGAAGACGGGGCCGGCACCAGTCTCCGCTACACTGTGCCGTTGATCGTGATCGATCGGGCCTGCGAGGGCTTGTCTCGCCACGCCAGTCGGTCTAAGCTTAAGATATGAGCCGCCAAACGAGCCAGTTGCTTGAGGCATTCGACGCGTTGCCGACGGAAGAACAGCGAGCTTTCACAGCCGAGTTCTTGCGCCGGGCGATCCCCTTCGATTCTGGGCCACTCGAGGACGATGAGACGGCTCGCGCCGCCGACGAAATCTTCAGCATGCTGGATGCGGAAGAGGCGGACCACAATGACGCCCCTTCGCGGTGAGGTTTGGCTGTGGGATCTCGGTATGGTCGAGAAGGTCAGGCCCGCTCTTGTCATGAGTGCCGGTTATGGGGACCTTGATCGGGCGCTTACCACCGTCGTTCCGCATACAACCAGTTTGCGTGGATCGGAATTCGAGATCGTTGTTCCGCTTGCGTTCCTGAAACCCGGCGCCTTCTTAGTGCAGAACGTGGCAACCTATCCCGTTGTTCGGGCAATCCGCAAGCTTGGCGTGTTGAAAAAGGAGCAGTTTGATCATGTTGGCGCGGGCCTGCTCCGATGGCTCGGGTATTGAGTCTCTGCGTGGGCCTTGGTCTGGACGTGACATAGCAGGGTCTAGTCGTTTGATCGGCAGTGATACAGTCAGAAAATTCCTAAACAACGAGGTGTTGCCTGTGTTTTCAGCAAGAACCCTCTCTCTCGCAATTCTCTTGGCGTTCTCCGTCCCTCGGGACAATGCGAAGGCACAGGACCATTCCGCTTCACACAGCGTTTACCCACTTAGCAAATTTCAGCCAGGGCAGTGGGTCGAGAGAGTGTCGGGCGATTTCACCAAACCAGGAGAGCCGTTTGTATTCCGGATTCATCAGGATGCGGGATACATCACCCTGCCACACACGCATCCCATAGACGAAAACATCACCGTCGTCAAAGGGAGCTGGTCGCTGGGCATGGGTCGGCGGTTCGACCGCTCCGCTCTGAAGCCAATGGCTCTGGGGACTTTTGGCATGGCCCCGAAAAACATGGAACACTTTGCGTGGACGAAGGAAGAAACCTTTCTCCAGATCCACGGAGTCGGACCGTTTTCTTCGACGGTGGCCGAGCCTGTTTACGAACTTACGGAGAAGGGCGTTTTTTCACTGACTTCGCTGTTGATGCCTGGTAGCCCCACACCATCGAGCCCGCCGGAATGTTTCGCTCTGAAGATTAACGCGAAGGCACGCGGCGATGCAGGGGAAGGCTTGGTCGTTGGGGCGCGGTGCTCACCTTCCAATCAGATCACTCAGTACTGGGTTCAAAAATCGAACGGTGATCGGTTCTGGGCGACCCTTCAAGAATTGAAGACACGCTAGCGAGCTACCTGTCGGCTTTCCATGGCAACAGGGAGATCTTGCCTTTACATCGCGGGAAGTCGCTTTTAACCGGCCAATCTCAAAAATGAACGTATTCGTGGAACCCGGATGCGCTCATTCTTTTTTCGTTCGACACTGGTGCGTGCAGGAGGGTG
>JAYTKJ010000025.1:0-8594 GCA_043730365.1 Acidobacteriota bacterium
GAGTTGCAAACATTGCGCGGCAAGTTGAAGCCGAAACCGCATGTGCGCGTTTTGACGGATAACGCGGAGCCTTCGACGCATTTCCTGCTGCGGCGCGGCGAGCCGGCGAGCTTCGGCGAGATAGTGGAACCGGGTGTACCGGTGGTCTTGGCGAATGCGGCGTTGAAGCCCTATGCGCCGGAGCCATTGTTTGAAGGTACGACTGGGCGGAGGCTGGGATTGGCCAAATGGCTGACACAGCCGAATCATCCGTTGACGGCGCGCGTGGCGGTGAATCAACTTTGGATGCGTCACTTCGGCCGCGGCATCGTGCCGACGGTAGCCAACTTCGGGCACTCCGGCATGGCGCCTTCCAATCAGGAATTGCTGGATTGGCTCGCCACCGAATTTGTCGACGGCGGGTGGAAGTTGAAAGCGATGCACCGGCTGATGATGACGTCGCAAGCCTACCGGCAGAGTTCGCGTGTGGATGAGCAGGTGTTGAAGGCGGATCCGGAAAACGCGCTAGTCTCCCGCATGCCGCTGCGGCGCATGGACGCCGACACGCTGTTTGATTCGCTGGCCACCGCGGCAGGACGGCTGGACCCAACACCGTTCGGTAAACCGGCTCCGATCGAGGTCACGGGGGACAAAGAGGTAGTGGTGAAACCGTCGACCGAGGGCTTCCGCCGCAACATCTACGTGCTGCATCGACGCCAGACTCCGGTCTCGCTGATGGATGCGTTTGACCAGCCGCCCATGACGCCCAACTGCACCGAGCGACGCCAATCAAACGTTGCCACGCAGGCCCTGCACATGATGAATGGTTCGATGACGTGGGAGCTGGCGCAGTTCATGGCCGGTCGCGTCATAGATGAGTCGGATGGTGACCGCGCCAAGATCGTCGAGGGGGTTTACCTGCGCGCCTACACGCGACGCCCGAGCACGCAAGAAGTGGAAACCGGCATATCGGCGATCGAGGAGTTTCGCCGGGAATGGCCCAAGCGGTTGAACTCGGACCATGGCGCGGCTCCGCGCGCTGCTACTGCGAATTGGATGGCGGTGGCCAACTACTGTCACGCCATTCTGAACTCGGCCGAATTCAGTTTCATCGACTAAGAGCAAAAGAGGAATCCGGAAATGGCATCGTCCCGTACCCGTCGCGAATTTTTCTCCAGCATGGTGGATGGTCTGCATGGAGCAGCCCTGGCCACGCTCGTGGGGGCTGAGGTGGCCCACGCCAACTCTGGCGCGACCTTCGATCTTAGGCCGAAGCCGTCGCACTTTCCCGGCAAAGCCAAGGCCGTGATTCATCTCTTCATGAACGGCGGTCCGAGTCAGGTGGATCTGTTTGATCCCAAGCCCACGCTGACGCGACTGGCGGGGACGGCCCCGAGCCGTGAACTCGCCTTTGCGATCTCGAATGGCGCGGACTCCGGCGTGCTGATGCCGTCGCCCTTCGCGTTCAAGCAGCACGGCAAGAGCGGCATTGAGCTCTCGAGCGCCCTGCCGCATCTGGCGGGTTGCGTGGATGATATTGCGGTGATTCGCTCCATGTACGGCGAGCACGCCAATCATGAGCCCGCGCTCTTCCTCATGCATTCGGGGCGCACCGTTGCCAGCCGCCCGTCGATTGGATCCTGGGTGTCATACGGACTGGGCTCGGAGAATCAGAACCTGCCCGCTTATGTGGTGCTGGACGATCCGAAGGGCCTGCCGATCAACGGGATTTCCAATTGGCAATCGGCGTGGCTGCCGCCCATCTATCAGGGCACGCGGTTTCGCACCGAGGGCCCGCCCGTCTTGAACTTGCAACCGCGCGCCGAGATTCCTTCGCCACTGGTAGAAGCGGAGCGCAACCTGATCGGCAAGCTCGACGCCGCGCATCGTTTGAGCCGCCCGTTCCAACCCGAACTCGACGCGCGCATTTCCAGCTACGAATTGGCCGCTCGTATGCAGATGGCAGCGTCTGACGCACTCGATGTCAACAAAGAGAGCGAGGCGACGCGCGAGGCCTACGGTCTCAACGAGAGCGCCACGCAATCCTACGGCAAGCGCTGCCTGATGGCTCGACGGCTGATCGAGCGCGGCGTGCGTTTTGTGCAGCTCTATATCGAGAGCCAAATTTTCGATTCGCATGGCGACCTGCGGAATAGCCTCAACTACGCGTGCGGCAAGACGGACAAGCCGGTGGCGGCGTTGCTCAACGATTTGAAGCAGCGCAACCTACTCGACTCGACGCTGGTGGTGTGGGGCGGTGAGTTCGGGCGGCTCCCCATTTCGCAGGGCCCCAGCAAAGCGGCCGGGCGCGATCACGGACCGAACGGCTTCAGCATCTGGATGGCGGGTGGCGGGATCAAGGGCGGCACGGTGTACGGCGCTACGGACGACATCGGCTTCAAGGCCGCCGAGAATCGGGTGAGCGTGCATGATTTTCACGCGACGATGCTGCATCTACTGGGCATGAATCACCGGGACTTGGCACTGGAGCGGCACGGATTGAAGGAACGGTTGACGGATCAGTTCCCGGCGCGCGTGGTGAAAGAGATCATCGCGTAGACGGATATCCGTCATTTCGGAGTATATTGGTGGTATGCGCGTCAAGACTTCCGTCACACTCCCCGAGGAGCTCTTAGGGGAGATCGACCGGCTCGACAGTAATCGCTCTGCGTTCCTAGAGCGAGCCGCACGCCACTACCTGACCGAGGCTGCCAAGGCAGCGCGTGACGCCCGCGACGCAGCGATTATCGAGCGGCACGCCGAGCGTCTGAACGCTGAGGCGATGGATGTGTTGGAGTATCAAAGGCTGCCTGAATAGATGCGGCGCGGTGATCTCTATCTGGTGCGGAAGCCCGGGCAGGGCGATCTGCGCAAGCAGCGCGTCTTTGTCATCGTCAGCCGCCAGGCTCTGATCGGCACTCGGTTCTCCTCTGCGATTTGCGCTCCAATCTATTCCCATCACGATGGACTAAGCACGCAGGTACCGGTAGGACCATCTGAGGGGCTGAAGCACGTCTCCAGCATACACTGCGACGAACTCGTGAGCCTGCCCAAGGAGATGCTAACGCGATTTGTCGCATGCCTCAGCGAGGATAAGCTGAGAGAACTCGACCGGGCGCTCACAGCGGCGCTTGGCTTGGACTGAGTTCGCTCTAATGATTGCCCATGTCCGCTTCGAACAAGTGCGAAATATACGGGTAGCCATTCATAGCCAGCCGGCATGACGGCCCGTCGCCCCACCAGCGCGGCGCGTGCCAGGTGAACGGCGGCACATAGACCACGTCGCCTTCTTCGGCGATCACCACGCCCACCTTCTCGATCGGGTAGCGAATCTGGCCGCTCATGATCAACCAATACTCGGCGCCCTCCGGATGATAGTGACCCTTGTTCTTGAGATCGAGCGGCGGGAGCTTGGAGTTGTAGCCGTAGATGAAGTTGGCCGTACCGCGATCGTCTTCCACTAGGCGAATCGTGCCCTTGAGCTTGCCTTCGTCGAGCGCCTTCGCCGTCTCGTCGTAAGTGACGATGGCCTTGTTGTTGCGGAGGAACTTGCCGACCTCGCGATTGGGGAACCGCACGGGCATGTAGCCTGCGCCCGGCGACGCCGCTGTTTCATACAAGGTCTTCGCGCCGGCGATGTTGGTCTCAAACATCAGCGCAGGCTTGTCGCCGGCGGCTTCCCAGGAGAAGAACGTCTGCATCGGGACCTGGACGATCGCGCCCTTCCTGGCATTGACGACGCCGACGGACTCGATGTCGAACTTCACCTCGCCATCCAGGATCACCCACCAGACGCGCGTATCTGGATGCAGCGCCCGCTTGACGCCCGAGCCCGGCTTGGCCTGCACATACTCGCTGCGCAAGTGTTGGTCATCCACCACTAACTCACGCCAATCGGCGTGGCCGGCATGTTTGGCCTTCACATCCTTGATCTTGGTGTGCGGCTTGTGCGGCCCCTTATAAACGGCGGGCTGCCCTTTGGGAGCCCAGAGCGTTTGACCGGTGAGCAACGCGGCTCCGGTTAAGATCGTGGCCGTTATCAGCGGCAAGCGGCGAACTTTCATATCGACTTAATAACCCTTCTGCTTATCTACAACACTCATCAGCGGCAGCCCTGCCGTAAAGCGCCGCACATTGTCGGCGAAGACATCGATCAACCGCACTTGCCGGTCCGGACTCCAGCCGGAAGTATGCGCGGACATAATCACGTTGTCGCAATCGAAAATCGGGTGGCCAGGGGGCACCGGCTCCTTAGGAAATACGTCTAGACCGGCGCCGGCAATCCATCCTTCCTTCAACGCTCGCGTCAACGCGTTCTCGTCATAGAGCATGCCGCGCGACATCGCGAGGAAATAGGCGGTCTTCTTCATGGAGCGGAATACCTTCTCGTTGAACATCCGTTCGGTCTGCTTAGTGTGCGGGGCGGCGGCCACCAGCACATCAACCTGAGGGACCATCTTCATCAGGTAAGTGGGGTCATGCAGCTCATCCACGTGGTCTGGCTTGGCCATGGGCTTGGGGTCTACGGCGATGATGTGCATATCGAGGCCCCACTTGGCGCGACGGGCGATGGCGTTGCCAATGCCGCCCATGCCCACGATGCCCATGGTGCGGCCTACCATCTCTACATGGTCGTCACTCTTGGCCGTGCCCACCGGGTTGTTGGTCTTGTTGCGGTAGAACTGCGGCAGATAGTTTTTGACGATGCCGCGCGACAGGCACAGCAGCATGCCGATGGCGGTTTCCGAGATGCCGGGGGCGAAGGTGCGTTGGTAGTTGGTGGTGACGATGGGGCTTTCGCGGAATTTATCGTCCATGCCTTCCATGCCCGCGCCACCGGCCTGCAGCCACTTTACTTTCGGCGCGTAGTCCAGATCGGCGCCACGCAGATCGCCGTACACCGCGTCGGCGTCGCGAAGCTGACTGCGGAACTCCTCGCGAGTTGAGCAAATGACCAGATTCACTTTGGTGTTTTCCGCGGCAGCGGCCTGGATCTTCTCCACCTCGTGCGGCTCAAATTTATACATCGTCACGATTTTGATCGAGGCGGCGCCGACGGCCGAAGCTTGCGGTAGCGGCGCGATGCACGTGGCGTTTTGGAGTGAGACGGCGGCGGCCGGCGCGACAGTGGCTCCGGCGGCCAGAATCGAGCGGCGAGTGAAGCGGCTTTCAGACATGGTCACTGTTTTACCATAGACTCCATGCGAATGCGTCAGAGTCTCATGGTGGGTCTGCTTGCGGCGAGGATGGTAGGCTCGGCGCAAATGACGCCCCGCGATCGAACGCGTCTCCTTGAGCGGATGGACGATACAGCCCCACGTTACGGGGACATTTCGCGCCAGATCTGGGAGTTCGCCGAAGTTGGCTACAAAGAGGTGAAGAGCTCGGCATTGCTCCGCGATGAGCTCAGGACGAACGGCTTCAAGATCGAGGAAAACGTGGCCGGCATTCCGACGGCGTTCATCGCCACGTGGGGCGCGGGCGCGCCGGTAATCGCGCTGATGGGCGAGTTCGACGCGCTGCCCGAGCTGTCGCAGGAAGACGTTGCCGAACGTAAGCCGCGGGTAAGCGGTGCACCAGGACACGGCTGCGGGCACAATCTCTTCGGTTCAGCCGTGACGTTTGCGGCGATTGCGGCAAAGAACTACATGACGGAGCGCAAGCTCGCCGGGACCATTCGTTTCTACGGAACGCCGGCCGAAGAGGGCGGTGGCGGCAAGGTGTATATGGCCCGCGCGGGAGCCTTCCAAGGGGTGGACGCCGTGCTCACGTGGCACCCTGGGTCGGAGAATCACGCCGGCATCGAGAGCTCACTGGCCAACATCAACGCCAAGTTCCGTTTCCGCGGTGTGGCCTCGCATGCGGCCAGCGCGCCGTGGAATGGACGGTCCGCGCTGGACGCGGTGCTGTTGATGAGCCATGCGTTGGAAATGATGCGCGAGCACGTGCCCACCGAAACCCGCATCCACTACATCATCACCAAGGGCGGCGCCGCGCCCAACATCGTGCCTGAGTTTGCCGAGTCGTACGTTTATGCGCGGCATCCAAAGATGACGGCGCTCGATGCCATCTGGGCGCGTGTGATCAAGACGGCCGAAGGCGCCGCGCTGGCCACTGAGACAAAGATGGAGATGGAAATCGTGAACTCGGTTTGGGATATTTTGCCGAACGAATCGCTGAGCGGGTTGCTCGATAAGAACCTGAAACTGGTGGGCGGCGTGAAGTACACGCCCGAGGAACGCGCCTTCGCCGAAAAGCTGCGCGCCACGTTCGATCTCAGCAACGCACCGCCGCTGGGAAGCGAGGCGACGGTGATTCCGCCGTCGGAGGTGCATCCCATTGGCGGCTCCACCGATGCGGGCGATGTCAGTTGGCAGTACCCCACAGCGAACTTCGTGGCCGCTACGTGGGCGCCGGGCGCGTCGGCGCATTCCTGGCAATCCACCGCTTTCTCCGGCATGAGCATCGGGCGTAAAGGGATGCTGGTGGCCGCCAAGACGCTGGCGCTCACGGTGCTCGATATCGTGCATGATCCCAATCAGGTGAAGCTGGCGCGGGAGGCGTTTGAAAAGCGGCGGGCCGGATTCACGTATCGCTCGCGAGTCCCGTCCACGCAGGGCGCGCCGCTCACCTATCGCGACACCAAATAGATAGCCATGAAGATTCCATTTATCAAGGCGCACGGAGCGGGCAACGATTTTCTGTTCACGTTCTCGCGAGATCTGCCGGGCGATCTGGGCATGAAGCAGTTCCCCGAACTGGCCAAAGCGATGTGCCATCGCAACACCGGCGTGGGGGCCGACGGTTGGTATCTGATAGACCGCATCGTGGCTGGCGCGCACGCGGCCGTTCGCCTTTGGAACTCGGATGGCTCCAAGGCTGAGCTCTCCGGCAATGGCACGCGTTGTGCCTGCGCCATTCTGGTGGAGCAGGGGCTAGCCCCCGAAGAAGTACATGTTGCCACTGGCTCAGGCATCAAGATCGCCGCGCTGCAGCGCCGCGACGAACAGGGGCTTTGGTTTGAGATGGAGATGGGCGTGCCTGTGGTGGCGGCCAGCAACCTTCGTGTTGAACTGCCGCTGTCCACTGGCGCTCGCGATGCCACCATCCTCGACGTGGGGAATCCGCAGTGCTCCCTGCCGGTGGATGATTTTGATTTCGATTGGAAGGCTATTGGCGCCGAGATCGAGGACCATCGCCGCTTTGCGCCCGCGAAAACCAACGTGAGCTTTTTCCAGAAGGTGAGTGACCGCTCGATCGACGTCCGTTTCTGGGAGCGCGGCGCTCATCACACGCTGTCGAGCGGAACCGGCTCAGTAGGCGCGGCCGTGACCGCGATCCTGCGCGGTGTGGTTGAAAGCCCGGTAACCGTGCAAACCGAGTTCTGCCCGATGACGGTGCGCTGGGCTAGACCCACCGATCCGGTCTTCCTCACCGGACCGGCTCGCATCGTGGCGCAGGGTGAGTTTGAGTACTAGAGCGGTTTTGTTGTAAATGCCGCTCATGGACCGCTCCGTGACCGTCGCGGCTCGGTTCGGAGCCGCCATGCGCGAGCATGCGGTCTACACCAATCCAGAAAATACTCTAAGCACGGCCTGCCGATGATATGCTATCGGTCCAGATGACTCGCCGGGATTTCTTCACTCGCTCAGCCGCGGCCGCTTCCACGGGACTTGCCGCTCTCTCTTCACCCGAAGGCCTACTGGCGCAAGCGCGCGAAAGAGCCAAGCCTCTGAACTTGAAAGTGACGGACCTGAAAACCTTCATCGTCAATCAGGGCGGGCCGAACGCGATCAACTATGTGTTTGTGAAGATCTACACCAACCAGGGCATCACGGGGCTGGGTGAGGGTTCGGTGACCAGCAAGGAAGCCACGGTGGCGGCGGCGATTGAGGAACACAAGCGCTATCTGGTAGGCCTTGATCCCACTGACATCGAAATGCACTGGCAGGCGATGTACCGTTGGCCGCGCTGGCGCAACGGGCCGATTCTAAATTCGGCGATCAGCGCGGTGGAGATCGCGCTGTGGGATATTCTCGGGCAGGCGCTGGGGCAGCCCATCTGGCGGCTCATTGGCGGGCGGGCGCGCAATCGGGTGCAGATGTACGTTCACGCCGGCGGCAACTCGCCGCAACAGTACGCCGAGAATTGGCTCAAAGCAAAACAGGAAGGCTGGACCGGCTGCAAGGCCGCGTTCATCACCACCCAGGGCGACGAGATTGAGCCGGTGCGTTCGGTGCGCGAGGGCATCGCCAACCTGAAAGCCGTGCGGCAGGCGGTGGGCGAGGACTTCCGCATCTGTATCGACCTCCACGGCAAAACCACGCCGGTGATGGCCGTCGATTTCTGCCGGCGCGCCGAAGAGTACAGTCCGTTTTTCGTGGAGGAAGCCACGCAGATCGAAGATCTTGATGAGCTGGCCTTGCTACGCGGCAAGACGCGCATTCCGCTGGCTACCGGCGAGCGTCTCACCACCAAGTACGGCTTCAGCCAAATCTGCCAGCGGCACCTCGTCGACTACGTGCAACCGGACGTCGTGCACTGCGGCGGCATCTTCGAGATGAAGAAAATCGCCACCATCGCCGAGGCGTACCGCATCGAACTGGCGCCGCATA
>JAYTKJ010000026.1:0-4951 GCA_043730365.1 Acidobacteriota bacterium
GGAGTATCGCCGCCTTTGTCCTCACCTTTGGCGATCGTCACCTTGACGCCGGTGTCCAACCGGTTGAGCAACGTCGTCGCTACCTGCTCACCGTCCTTCAGCCCCTCGAGGATCTCGATGTATTGATCCAGCCGGTCTCCGAGCTTGACCTCGCGAGCATCTATCACGCCGCCCGGCGAAACGACAAACGCCTTGTTGGAGCCGAGCACGTAGGTGACGGCGCGCTGGGGCACGACCATCACTTCATCCACTTTCTGAGTGGTCAGACGAGCCCGGGCGTACGAACCCGGCTTAAGAATATCGTGAGGGTTGTCAATCAGCACCTCGACGATAAAGGTGCGCTTGGATTGCTCCACAGTGGGGGCGATGCGCCAGACCTTGCCGGAGAACTTGCGGTCCAGAAAGGCCTCGACCGAAACCTCGGCGACCTGTCCTTGTTTGGTCCATGGCGCTAAACGCTCAGGCACATCGAGCCGCAGGCGGAGCTGACTGGTATTGACCAGCGTGAACAGCGGAGCATTCGGCCGGACATAAGTGCCCGGGGTGATTTGCCGATCCTTGACGCTGCCCGAAAACGGCGCCCGGACAGTGGTGTCACGCAGTTTCTTGCGCTGGAGTTCAACCACGGCCTTGAACCGCTCCACTTCCTGAATGAGATTGCGGGTCTGATTGCGAGTGACATCCATCCCGGCCGTCATGGCCTGGTAACGGGTTGAGGCCGCATCCAGGTCAGCCTGCGCCCCGATCTTCTGATCCACCAGAGTCCTGATGCGCTTGAAGCGCATCTCGGCCTCGCGCAAATCGGCGGCCGCGCGGCGCACTTCCGGAGTGTCATCCAGATTCTGCACCTTACTGTTTTCGTCCTTTAGCCCCAGCCGCTCCAATGATTGCCGCAGTTGGGCTTCGTTTTGCAAAAGGATGTAGCGCTGCTCTTCGTCGGAGATGTTGACCAGCACGTCGCCCTGGCGCACCGCGTCGCCGAGGTCAAAGTTGACCTTGGTCACTTTGCCCTCGATCTCGGCGCTCACCACCACCTCGTCCAGAGGAAAAAGGGTTCCTACCGAATCAACCACGCGCTGCAGTTGGCGCGAGGACACCGTCGCCACCCGCACGGCGATCGGACCGGCATCCTGTTTGGCCTTGACCGCAGGCGCCTTATGGCAACTAGCCACCATCAGAATTGCGAAAACAAAGCCAATTAACCAGGGATCTCTCATGAGCGCTTCCCATTATAGGCGTTGGCAGACTCATAACGGTTACTCCCCGCCTCTAGGGTGTTCACCCGAGTGGAGCATCAGGTGAGTCCCTGGCTCAAGAGACTACCCCGGACTGCCGATCAGTATACGAGAGAGAGAGACCTATCCGCGGAGGGCAGTGCTGGCGTTTGGGAGGCCTGCCACTCGCGGACTACATTAGAATCGCCCATGACGCTCTACCGCTCATTTGTAGGGTCGGTGATTGGTATTGGCATCGTTGTAACGATTGCCGGTACCGTGCCCTGGCACGCCCAGGAGCCCTTGCGAGGCTATTTTTTGTTGGCTATCGCTCTGGCGGCGTCAGCGTTACGATTGCAGACTCCGCAGGTGGTGGGCACGATGACCGCCAACTTTGTCTTCGTGCTGCTCGGCATCCTGGAGCTGAGTCTGAGCGAGGCTTTGCTGCTAGGTTGTGCGGCCACGGGCGCCCAGTTGCTGGTACACCGGCGCTCGGCCCGGCTCCCGGTCACGCCGGCGTTTCACTTGGCCAATGCGGCCATCGCGGTCACGCTGGCCTACCGCGCCTGCCATGCGCCTTGGACGGCGCTCACCCCGGAGGGGTCGATTCTCTCCCTGCTTCTGGCAGCCACCGTGCTCTACGCGATGAACACGTTCCCTGTGGCAGTGGTGGTGGCACTGCTGCAAAAGCAGAACCTGGCCTTCGTCTGGAGGGAATGCAACTTCCGCTTGTTCCCCCACTATTTGGGGGGGGCCCTGCTGGCGGGGATCTTCCACTATTGCACGCAATCGTTTGGCACACAGTCTCCCCTGCTCCTGGTTCCGGTGGCATTCCTGACCTACACCGGCTACTACGCCTACTTCCAGCGAGGCGGGTCAACGCAAACCAACGCGGACAATCTAGCGGGGCTGCATCAGCGCACCATTGAGGCGCTGGCCATGGCGATCGAAGCCAAGGACATGAAGGCTCACACCCACCTGCTCCGTCTGCAACTCTACTGCAACGAGATCGGGCGAGACCTCAAACTTCCTCCCGGGCAAATGGAGGCCCTGCGGGCCGCGGCAATTCTTCACGACATTGGCAAGCTGGCGGTTCCCGAACATATTCTCTCCAAGCCGGGCAAGCTGACACGCGAGGAGTTTGAAAAGGTCAAGATCCATCCCTCGGTTGGGGCCGACATTCTGGAGCGAGTCAGGTTCCCCTACCCTGTCGCCGGCATCGTCCGGGCGCACCATGAAAAATGGAATGGCGGAGGCTACCCGGGCGGTTTGAAAGGCGAGGCTATTCCGCTGGGCGCCCGTATTTTGTCCGTGGCCGATTGCTTGGATGCCTTGATCTCGGAGCGGCCCTATCACGGGGCCATCCCGATCGAGGAAGCCATGAATCGACTGGCGGCCGAGGCTGGCCTGAGCTTTGACCCGAAAGTGGTGAAAGCGTTCGAGAACCGTTACCTGGAACTGGAAGAACGGCTGCGGGCGCAGGCGGCAGACCCGGCGCTTCAGATGGAGCATCCGGTGCAGAATTCGCTGTTCCCGGCCGGGGAAGAACGGGAGGCTGGAACTGCCGGAGCCGACAACGGCCACGCCTACCTGGACACGATCGCCGCGGCCCGCCAGGAGGCGCAGGTGTTGCTGGAACTGTCTCAACAACTGGGGAACTCGCTGCAACTGGATGAGACGCTGGCGATGGTCTCGGCCGGGTTGCGGCGTCTGGTGCCGTTTGACTCACTGGCGATGTACGTGACGCGCGGCTCCAACCTCCTGCCCCGCTACGCCACCGGCGAGAGCACTTCGCTGTTCCTGTCGCGCCAGCTTTCGCTCGGCCAAGGCGTGGCCGGTTGGGTGGCCTTGCACGGCAAGCCGATTCTGAACGGCAACCCCTCGGTTGAAACCGGGACGTCCAACGATTCCGGACGCAGTGTGGTTCTGAATTCAGCGGTGGCCGTGCCGCTCATGAGCGCCAAGGACACGGTGGGCGTGTTGATGGTTTGCCGGCGCGGGTTTGACTCGTTTAACAAAGACAGCCTCCGCGTGCTGCTGGCGGTAGCCGGAAAACTGGGCACTTTCGTCGAGAATGCGCTTAAGTACGAACAGGCGGCGGCGTCGGCGTCTACGGACTTCCTGACCGGCTTGCCCAACGCCAGGGCGCTGAACCTGCAGCTTGAAAACGAACTGGCGCGCAGCCATCGCCAAGCCACCGCTCTCACGGTGCTGGTGGCCGATCTGGATGGCTTCAAGGACGTGAACGATCGCTACGGCCACCTGGAGGGCGATGCCGTGCTGCGCGCTATCGCTTGCGTATTGCGCGACAACTGCCGGGAGTATGACTTTGTCGCTCGCATGGGTGGCGATGAGTTCGTCGTCCTGCTACCGGGCATGGAAGAGGTGGACGTGGTGGCCAAGATCGTTCAACTCAACCGGGCAGTCTCCGAAACGGGCCGCAAGGTGGTGCCCGATTCGCAATTGGGGTTGAGTATCGGACAGGCACGCTTCCCGGTGGACGGCCGCACGGCCGAGCAACTGCTAGCCGAAGCGGACCAACGCATGTATAGCGCCAAGACCATGCGGAAAATGCGCCAAGGCCACAGTGGGGCGCGCCGGGGATATGACTTTGACTGGGTGAGCACGCCGGCCGGACCGCTGGCTTCGGACGAGGAACAGCCCTCGACTGGTAGCCCGCGGTAGGAATCTCCGCTTGCCTTGGGGCGCGGCTCGGATCCGATCACACGTCGATCGGATAGCCGAGCTCAATCCATACAGGAAACCCGCCTTCCAGCGGCCGGACCCGCTTTACGCCAAGCCTTTGCAGCGACAGCGCCGCACGGGCGCTGGTGCTTTCGGTTGGTCAAGAACAGTAAACCACCACGTCGCGATCGGCCGGGATTTCATCGCGGCGACTTTGCAGTTCAGCGGGGAGGATCCGCAGAGCTCCCTTGATTTTTGGCGCGCCGGGCGGGTGGTCGTAGGGCAGGCGCAGGTCTACGATCTGGACGTCGACATGGTCGTCCAACATCGCTTTCAGCTCTTCAGGTGAGATGCGAGCCAAGCGGAGGGCTCGCAACAGCCGCACTCGGCCAGCCCAGACCCAGACGGCGTAACCGGCCAGCAGACTGGCGATCACGATACCCACCATGGAGCCGGTGCGCGTCAACCACTGCGAGACCGATTCGAGTTGGTTGTGAAAAGCGAAACCGAGCCCCAGATACGCGGCAGCCCAGAGCAGGCTGCCAATGAGATCGAGCCCCAAGAATCGGGGCAGCGTCAGCCGGGTGATGCCCGCCATCGGCGGAGCGATCGTGCTGAAGCCCGGAAGAAATTTGGCGAGCAACAGGCCCTTACTTCCGAAACGGCCGAAGATATCTTTGGTGCGGCTGACGCAATAGTCCGGCTCCAGCGACAGGCGGCAGAGGAGGCGCAGTGCCCCCACACCGCGCGTGCGGCCCAGCCAGTACCAAGGCAAATCTGCGACGAGGGCGGCGGCAGTGGCCAGCAGCAGCGCGAGCGCGAAGGAAAAGGTACCGTCGCCGGCCAGCGCGCCGACGGCCAGCATCACCGGGACGGCCGGGAACGGCAGGCCGATCTGCTCCAGGAAGACCGCGCCAACCAGAACGGCGTACCCGTGGCGGAGCAGGAACGCGATGACCTCTTGCATATAGACGCACTATCCCACATCGCGGCCAGATTCGGGACACTTAAAAGCGCAAAAGGCCGCAGAGGCGCGGCGCCAAACCGTGAGG
>JAYTKJ010000027.1:0-4542 GCA_043730365.1 Acidobacteriota bacterium
CGAGGAGGCGGTTTTCGGGGTCGGAGCTGTAGGGGTTGAAAGGGTTGAAGGGTTGAAGGGTTGAAGAGTTTAAGGGGTTCGCGTCGCCAGGGTTGCTTCCCGTTTCAACCCGCAAACTCTTCAACCCTTCAACCCTTCCGCCCTTCAACTCTTGAACCGCCGAACTCTGCCGATAGGTCGCACTCATCACGATCGTCTTGAGCAACTGTTTCACGTCCCAGCCCGTGCGCAGGAATTCGATGGCGAGCCAGTCGAGCAATTCGGGATGACTCGGCGCTTCGCCCTGCGAGCCGAAGTCTTCCGTGGTCTTCACCAGTCCGGTGCCGAAGAGCATCTGCCACTGGTGATTCACCGCCACGCGCGCCGTGAGCGGATGGTTCGGCTGCGTCAGCCACTGGGCCAGCGCCAGACGTCGTCCGCTTGCCCCTTTGAAGGGCGCCACGGGAGAATACGGCTTCAAATCGGGCCGGGCAAATAATCCCGGCACGCCGGCCTCCACCGGGTCCCCAAATCCCACGGCCTCGCCGCGGCGCAGCAGGTAGGGCACCGAGGGCTCGGCGTTGTCGGTGAGCACCCGCACGTGGGGCTTGGGCTGGAGCTTGCCCCGCAGTCCGTCGGTCTGACGCCGCAGCGGCGCTACTTGCGCTTGCAGGTCCGGATACTTCTCCGCCGCCTCACGATCGGAGATCGTCACCGTGCTCTTAAACTTTTCTGCGAGATACTTCTGCAGATCGTTGCGCGCTTCCGGCGTCACCGCGATCGCCGCGCGTAAGTCGTCGCGTACCTCCGCGGGAAGGGCCTCCAGCCGCTCCTCCACAGCTTTCTTCTTAAACGGCTCGGCCAGCTTGGCGATCTGCGCGTCCAGACCCTTCAACTCGGCTTCAATCGGGGCGTTGTGCGTGGCGGCTTCTTTCCATTCGCTGTCGAGGGCCACCGGGATCTCGCGTTTGCTCGGCGTCTTCCACTCGTAGGGATCGTAAGCCGATTGCAGAATCGCGCTGAGCCGATAGTAGTCGCGCTGCGGAATCGGATCGTACTTGTGATTGTGGCAGCGTGCGCAGCCCACGGTCAGGCCCATCACCGAAGAAGTGAGCACTTCGAGCTCGTCGGCCACGATGTTCATACGTTCGGAAATCAGACCGCGCTCGGCGGCGTTGGTGGGGTCGGGCACGGTGCGCAAGAATCCGGTGGCGGCCAGCCGGTCGATCGTCTCCTGGCTCGCCGTGGTGGCGTCCTTCCAATCGCTCGACATTTCGTCGCCCGCAATCTGCTCGGTCAGAAATTGCGAATACGGCTTGTCGGCGTTGAGCGACCGAATCACGTAGTCGCGATACCGCCAGGCAAACGGGCGAACGCCATCGTCCTGACCAAAGCCTTCGGAATCCGCATAGCCGGCCAAGTCAAGCCAATGCTGGCCCCAACGCTCGCCATAGTGTTTGCTCGCGAGCAAACGATCGATCATCCGCTCATACGCTCCCGGCGCGGCGTCGGCAACGTAGGCGGCGATCTCGGCTTTGGACGGCAGCAAGCCGACGAGGTCAAGATAGGCGCGGCGCAGCAGCGAGAGGCGATCAGCCTCCGGAGCATACTTGAGGCCCTTGGCTTCGAGCTTGGTGAGCAGAAACGCGTCAATCGGGTTGGGCAGTTGCTTGGGAACCGCGGGACGGCGCGGCGGCTGGAAAGACCAGAACTTGCCGGCATCGGCCTTCACGACGGCGTCTGCAGCCACTGCCACGGCTTCCGGTTCGGGAGCGCCCGCCGCGATCCAAGCGCGGATCCTCTCGGTCTCAGCATCGGTGGGAAGTTCGACCGCCAGGTCCTTCGCCATCCTTTTCGGCGGCATCTGCTCGTTGATGATGCGCTTGTAAAGGAGGCTCTCCTCCGGCTTGCCCGGCACCAGCGCCGGCCCGGACTTGCCGCCCTTCAACCGGCTGGCGACGGTGCGCAGATCAAGCCCGCCCTCTTTGTTCAGCCCACCGTGACACCGCACGCAGCGTGCCTGGAAAACCGCGCGCGCGTCCTGCTCGCGCACCTTGACCGTGAGCTCAGGTTTGGCTTCCAAACCGCGATCGATCCAAACACGAAGCTGGTCCGTTTCGCTGCCGGTCAACTTCACCTTGCCCGGCGGCATCTGGCCCGTGACAATTTTGTCGATCAGCAGACTCTGGGCCGACGCGCCCGGCATCACCGCTGGGCCGGACTTGCCGCCTTTCAGGACGCTTTCCGCCGTGCGCAGATCGAGCCCGCCCTGAGGCGGCGAAGCAGCGCCGTGACAGGCGACGCACTTGGCCGCGAAGATCGCTTTAGCCGAGGTCTCAAACGCCGCAGGTTTGGGTTGTCCCCATAACGCAGCGCCGACGCCGAAACACAGTAGGACCCGAGGTGTACCTGACATAAATAGGGGGCATCACTAGTTTATCCCACCTCAGCGACTGAGTCTAAAACGGTTCAGGTGATTTATGGCTTAGGGTGGAAACCCGCAGCCGCGGCCGCAGCCGACAGCTTGGTGTCGCGGCAAACGAAAGTCCGATGCTTGGGGATTTGCTTGCACCAAACCAGAGCGGACGCGAGTTGGAGAGCGTCAGCCGTACGCAGGTCATACTTCTTGAGGCAGGCTTCGGCGATGGTCCGCACCTGATTCGAAGGCGCGATCACCTTCCATTGCCGGGACAGCACCGCCAGCCTGGCCTCCGCTGCTTGCGTGGCCTTCGGAGTGATGCCGCCGTGCCGCGCGAGGCGCTGAATGGCCCCAAAGATCTCGAGCTCGCTTCCCCACCAGGTCACGATCGGATCCTGGCGATAAAGCCCCCAAAGTTCCACATCGCTTTGTACCGCAATGCAGAGCGAGGCGGCGGCGCTGCTATCCCAGTATGCGGGCATCGGAGGCGTCCCGGTCTTCCGAGATGATTTCGCTCACACTCTTTTTCGACTTCAGCCGGACCGGTGCTCCAAATCTCAGAATCGCCTCGGGATCGAATGGCTCAGGCGGAAAAATCAGCAATCCCGCCGCTGCGAGTTCGGCTTCCTCGGCGGAAATGTCCCCGGTCAACGGCTCGATCCGCGCGATAGGAAGATCGCGATCGCGAATCAAGATGGTCTCGCCGGCCCGAACCCTTTGGAGGTAGCCGCTAAGGCCGTTTTTCAGTTGAGCGATGCTGACGGTCATACATGGCTATTATAGCCAAGTTGTGGTCTCCAACGGTTCAGGCGCTGTCACTTTCAGAATTTAGGTGGCGCACTTCCGTCATTTCCGTCAACATTTCTTGATTTACTCTCGGGTCGAAGCTCCCTCCCGGCTTGTCGACAATGCCGCCGCCGGGACCTCGTTGAATGAGAATAGACCCATGGCCCAAGTTTTAATCGAAATACCCGGCTACGGAAAGCATGAGGGCGATGCCCCAATTGTGATCCTCGGCCCGAACGGATCTGGAAAGACCCAGCTTGCTCAAAAATTGCAACCGCGCAGAGCGTTTCCGCTATCAGCGCGCAACGTCGAACGTGGGTAGATGACAATCTTCCCGTCCTAGAGGAGGCTAGTCTCCGCAATCAAACTCGATCACACCAGGACCGATGGCGGGGAAACGCATGGCAGCAGATCGAGGACTTCAACTTCATATTGTCCACTCTCATTCAAGAGCACACAAATCAGCTGACGAAGAATAACGAGAAGGCAATCACCTCCGCGGAGCCGGTTCAGCCGCTGACCGACAGCAAGCTAATGCTGCTTCAAAGCCTTTGGAACAGACTCTTCCCTAAACGGAAGTTAGAAATTGGTGGCTTTTTCCCGCGAGTAAGACGCCTCGATGGACCAGCAGAGGAAGCGCCGTATCATCTCGGGCAAATGAGTGATGGCGAGAGAACGATCCTTTACATGGCGGCACGAGTTCTGACGGCGGAACACCCAGCCGTTTTGGTGGACGAACCAGAGTTGCACATGCACAGTAGGCTTTCCGTAAAGTTTTGGGACGAGGCAGAGAAGCTCCGCCCGGACTGCCGATTCCTCTATGTTACCCACGACCTGAACTTTGCCCTCTCTAGACGCAGGGCAACAGTGCTCGTTGCCCAATCCAACGGGGCAGCAGCGGCAATTGTTGTGGATGGACTTCCATCGGCAGTCGCGGCGGAGGTGTTAGGAGCGGCAACGTTGCCATTCTATGCCAAGCGAATATTCCTATTTGAAGGCGAGCAAGGGAAGGGTTTCGCAACCGAGTTTTTCTCTGCGTGGTTTGATGACGATGAGACTCTTACGATCTCCTCCGGCAACAGTGATTCAGTCTGCGCCGCAGTGTTGGGACTCAGAACAGTAGGGCTGGTAGCTGCGGAAGTCATTGGTCTCATTGACCGCGACTTCTACTCGGATGAAGTTCTCGAAGGTGTCACCGAGGGCGTGACCGTACTTCCTCTTCACGAGATTGAGAGCTTGTTGTGCGATCAACAAGTCGTAAGGGCTCTATCGGCCCATCTTGGCAAGAATCCCATCACTACATGGAACCGGTTCCTCGACGAAGTGCGGAAAATATTTCAGGCGCAAACGCTAAACGG
>JAYTKJ010000028.1:0-6926 GCA_043730365.1 Acidobacteriota bacterium
CCCGCTTCATCGCGCGTGATGCCGCGTTGCCGATCCAACTGCACGATGCGGGCGCCTGAGACGCATTGCGCCAGATCCTTGTCCGGGGTGCAGATGATCACTTGTCGCACGCCGTCTTCCTGCGCAGCTTTCGCCGCAGCGGACGCGAGAGCGTCGTCAGCCTCATAGCGAACCATCGGCCAGACCACCACGCCCATAGCCTCCAGCGCTTCTTCGAGGATAGGGAATTGCGAGAATAAACGGGGATCGATGCCTTCGCCGGTTTTGTATCCCGGATACACCTCGTTGCGGAACGATTCAATGACGTGATCGGTAGCGACGCCGACATGCGTGGCCCCGCCCTCGAGCAACCCAAGCACCGATGCCACCACGCCTCGCGCCGCCCCGATCTCCTGGCCACTGGCGTCATGCGCGGAGGGAACGGCGTAGAAGTGGCGGTAAAGTTCGTAGGTTCCGTCGATCAGATGGACGTCGATCATGCTGTTATCGACCGCACACCCACCTAGAACTGTCCGTTGGCAAAACGCAGCAGCACCACGGTAACATTGTCAGTTCCGCCGGCATCGAGCGCCGACTCAACCAGCGCATCGGCAGCGGCTTGCAGCGGGCCGATATCGAGCAGGATCGCTGTGATGGCATGATCTTTTAATGGATTGCTGAGGCCGTCCGAGCATAACAGGACCGTGTCGCCGTCTTCCAGCGCGCCGTGGCACATACGGCATTGGACCACCTCGCGCGTGCCGATAGCCATCGTGAGCGCGTTGCGTTGCGGGTAGCCGGCGATCTGTTCGTCGGTTAGTTGTAGGCTCTGTCGAAGATCGTTGGCCAGATTTTGGTCGTAGGAAAGCTGCCGCAACAAACCATTCCGTAGTATGTAGCCGCGGCTGTCGCCGACGTTGGCAACCCAGAGTTGACTCTCGCTCCAGTGCGCCATCACCAAGGTTGTACCCATGCCGTCGCAACCGTTGGGCGTTTGTGCGGCCTGCCACACGCGCTCGTTGGCAAAGCGAATCGATCCTTCAATCAACTCGACAGGGGGTAAGCCTTGCGAGACGGCGAAGTAGTCGTTCACCGCCTGAGCCGCCAGATTGGAAGCGATCTCGCCGCAAGCTGCGCCCCCCATTCCATCGGCCACCAGCGCTAGCCCGATATCGGGATGGATGGCGAACACGTCCTCATTGTTTTTGCGGACGCGACCGACCGTGGTCACGCCAGCCTGCTGGCTAAGATGCATCACAACGCTGCTGTTTCCTCCGCAGTTCGGGTCGTGCCGATCAGTATTGCAAAATCGGAGCTGTAGCGGCAACCATCGATCAATTCAGGGCGATTGGAGTGGGTTCGCTGCTCAACCCTCCGGCTGTCACAATCACTGGCACCGAGGGTCCGGCGGCGGCGCCTTCCGGAATCAGCACGTTGATTTGATAGAGCCCGCTCAGTCCCGGCGTCAGTCCGGCAAAAAGCACTGTCGCGTTGACACCGCCGACGGTGACAGTCACGGGATTGCGCGGGATGGCCAGCGGATCGGCTGGAGAAATCTGGCCCGCCGCCAACGGCTGGTTCACCTGCCCGAGTCCTTCGCAGTAGATCACGATGGCTTTACCCGGCGTCAATGGGTTCGCCGGGTCGGCCGGGATCGTCACGAAAAGAGCCGGCTGAGCGGGAGCGATCGCCACGTCGCTATAGGCGGATCGCTGCGTGCCTCGCCACACGGCCACTTGCTCTGTGGTATTGACCGCGACGAGGTATGGCATCACCGCGTTGACTTGCGTGAACGATCCCAGATCGCCGGCATAGAAGAGCGGCAGGTCGCGTTCACCGGCCACTACGCGCGTGGGACCCAGGAAGACTGGCAGGGGCAGACTGGGGGCGCGATTCTCCCCCTGCGCCAGTTGCAGCCCATAGATGGTGAACAGGCTGCCGGGGGCAAGCGGCGAGCCCAACCCCTTGCCGGTCGCGCTTACGATCGCGTCCGCGCCGATCACCGGCACGTTGGACGCCGCAATCAGACCGGCCACTGAGCCGGTGGTTTGGAGGTTGCGCTCCGGATCTTCCACGACATAATTTAGCGTCACCGCCGAAGCGGCATTCTGCTGCACGGGCCAGGTGCCGGTCCAGCGGCCATCGCCCGCCGGTTGTAAGTAGGCAACACCGGAATTTGTCGACGGGATTACCATGAACAGGCCGTTGTTCAGCGGATCCCCGCAATCGTCCACGACCCGGAAATCGACGCCGGCCGGTATTCCGCCCGTCACCTGAAATCCTTCGGCGATCGACAGGGGCGATGCGACCAGTCGCGTAGGTGTGCAACGCCCGGGCGGCGTCGCCACCAGGGTTACGTCCACGGCCCGCACTTGTGGATCGCCGGACGATTGGATGTAGAGCGCGGCTCGATGGACGCCAATGCCAATCGACGTCACATTGGCTTGCACTTCGATCCGGCGGGATTCGCCTGGTCCCAGTGTGCGAGCCGCGCTGGAGGTGGCCGCAAAAAGACGCGCATCGCCCACCAGTTGGTAGTCGACCACGATCGGTACGCGAGCGATGTTGCGAACCAGCAGTCCTTGCGCCGTCGTGGTGGCCCCTCCGGCCGGGGCCGTGAGAAAAAGCCCGGCAAACGGCAATTCAGGAAATGGAGTGGCCTGCGGCGGAAGAATTTCTAAGACGGTGGCAACCAGCCGAGGCGAATTGTCGGTGTTGGACGAAGTGATCCGCACGTCACCGTAATAGATATCGGGGGCTAGGCCTGCCGGGTCCGTGCGCACCTCGGTGCTGCTGGGCTGGCCTGGACGGCTGGCGTTGGACGACGGACTAATCGAGACAAACTGCCGTGCTCCCGCCGTGCCGGCCGTGGCCTCCCAGAAGTAGCCGGATGAGCCGGTAGAAAGCACGTTCACTTGGCGCGGCGATGGAGCGGGTCCGCCTTGCACGGCGGTGAAGCCGATGCCGGACTGCGCAACCACGAGCGTCTCGGGCGAAAACCCGATGGTGAGTGTCACCGGCACATTGACGGGCGGCAAACCAACGCTGGTTATCCGAACCGACGCTCGATAGGTTCCCGTGGCCAAGCCCTCGGCTGAGGCTCGTACGCGCACCAATCCTGTTTGGTTGTTACGGACAATGCCCCGCGCCGGCGTTGCCGATAACCATGGCGCTGTTGTCTCAACGGCGTAGTCCAGGGGTTGCGGCCCGGGGTTCGACAGTTGAATGCCTTGCCACGGCAGCAGCCCGGACCCGCGGCCCGCCGCAAAGCGGAGCGCTACCGGACGCGGCACGATGGCAGGGCTTTGTACGTTCCCGATTACGAAATTGACGGGGACGGTTACCGTGCGATTGGTGGCCGCCTCGGTCGTGAGGATGACCGATCCGCGGTAGACTCCAGGTCCCAGGCCACCGGGTTCGGTGGACACTCTGACGAGCGCAGGCATTCGTGTGGTGTCGGTGGTCACGCGGAGCCACGGCACGCCGGTTTCCACCGCCGCCTGCACGGAGAAAGGAAGGCCGCTGGCGCTGCCCGACACGGCCAGAATCTGGGGCGAAGCGGCAATACCTTGCGCGAACGCACTGAAACTGAGCGAGGCGGGGGCAGCCGTTAGCGGCCCCAGGATGCGCAGGCTACACGCGCGCGTCGTCGTGTTCGTACGGCTGTCGGTCGCGCTGACGGCCAGATCATAGACGCCGGCTTCGGTGGGCGTACCCGACAGCTCACCGGATGGGCGCAAAGAGATCCCGGGGGGCAGAGTTCCGGGCGCGATGCTGAAGGTGTACGGAGCGAAGCCGCCGGACGCCGTGAGCTGATTGGCGTACGGGTTGCGCAGCGAGCCATCGCGCAGCGGGCAAGGGTTGGAGATTTGCACGGGCGGCGCCACCAGGAAATTTTCGACATTGGAGAACACCGTGCGCGTGAGGACGGTGCCGCGAACGGCAATTGGGAAGGACCCCTGATTGGCCAGCAGGTTCGCGGGAATGGTGGCGATCAGAAAGCGCGGGTCGCCCTCCCAGCGGGTCGGCAGGTCGACGGCCGTGCCCGCGCCGGAATTCCAAACGACAATCGTGCCGCTGGAATAGCCGTCGCCCCGCAAGCGGATCTGCGTGTTTCCGCTGCCGGCCAGGGCGCCGGGTGGATCGATCTGCGTGATGAAAAGCGATTGGCCTTCGGAACTGGCGATGACGCGCAGCGAGCAGGCTTTCGAGGCGGAATTGTTCTGATTGTCGGTGACGCGCACCGTGAAGCCAAACTCGCCGGCGGTGGTGGGTGCGCCGCGAATCGCGCCGACTGAGAAGGAGAGCCCAGGCGGGATCGCACCGGCCGTGATGCTCCACACATAGGGTGGCAGACCGCCGTTAGGAGCGAACTGCGCTTCGTAGGCCCGGCCCACAACTCCGTTCGGCAGGGGGCAGGCGGTTGAAATCGTCATGCCGGGAACGACCGTGAAAATCACTTCGCCTGAGGTGAGCGTCGTGCCGAAATCGCCAGGCTGAGTGACGGTGACTGGAAATGATCCAGGCTGTTCCAGCAGGCTGGACGGGACCGTAGCGGTGAGCAGCGTTTCATTGACGAAGGCCGTGGCGAGGTTGATCGCGCCCAGTCCTCCGGCACGCCACACCACGCGCGAGGACTGCGTGAAGCGTGTCCCCTCGACGCGCATGGCGAACCCAGGGCTGCCGGCCACGACGGCGTTCGGCAGCAGCGAGTTCAAAGAAGGAGACGGCAGTTGCTGTTGCGCGTGCGCGACGGAAACGCCCAAAATGGCAAAAAACGTAGCAGGATATAAATGTTTCAAAGCAAACCTCCACCAGAGCCGGTGGACGCGGTTCCCGGTGGCCTTCACCGATCAGTATAGAGGTTTTGCGAATGTTCAATCCGGAGCCATTGCTACAATGCGCATGTGCTCCGGACTATCGCCTCGCTCCTGATTTCGTCAGCCGCTTTCGCCGCCGCTCGACCCGACTGGCCGCAGTTTCGCGGGCCGGGCTCTAGTGGCGTCGCCGAAGAAACGGGCCTGCCCACACGCTGGAGCGCTACCGAAAATGTCGTTTGGAAAGCCTCGATCCCCGGTGTGGGCTGGTCCTCGCCCATCGTTGCGGGCGATCGGGTGTTTCTCACTTCAGCGATTAGTGAAGCCGAAAAAGAGCCGCCGAAGAAGGGCCTCTACTTTGGGGGTGATCGCGGCAAGCCGAGCGACGTGCATCGTTCGATGGTTTACGCCGTGAGTGTCTCAACTGGCAAGATCGCCTGGGAGCGCGAAGTGCATCGCAGCGTCCCGGCCACCGCGCGCCATCTCAAGAACAGCTATGCCTCCGAGACACCCGCGACTGACGGCGAGCGGGTCTATGCGCAGTTTGGCGGGCATGGGCTCTACTGCCTTGATGCCAAATCGGGCAAAGTCTTGTGGTCGAAACCGTGGGAGCCGCGCGAGACTCGCCATGGCTGGGGAACCGCCGCGTCGCCCGTGTTGCATCAGGGGCGTGTCTACATCGCCAGTGACAACGACGTCGATTCGTTCCTGACCGCACTGGACGCCAAGACCGGCGGCGAAATCTGGCGCGTCAAACGAGACGAAAAGAGTAACTGGGCGACGCCGTTTATTTGGAACCACGACGGTCGCACTGAGATCGTCACCCCCGGCACCACGCGCGTGCGGTCTTATGATTTGGACGGGAAGGCGTTGTGGGAACTCGGCGGCATGTCTTCGATCACGATCCCGACACCGTTTACGCGCCACGGATTGCTCTACGTGACGTCGGGCTATGTGGGTGACCAGACTCGCCCGGTCTTCGTGATCAAACCCGGCGCGCGCGGAGATATTTCGTTGAAAGCGGGGGAGACGTCGAATCAATTCATCGCGTGGTTTTATCCGCAGGCGGGTCCGTACAATCCGTCGCCGCTGGTCTATGGCGATATCTACTACACGCTTTTCGACCGGGGCTTTTTCACGGCGCATGATGCCAAAACGGGGGTGCCCACTTACGCTAGAGTGCGTATCGATGAGGCGGCCGCGGCCTTCACGGCCTCACCCTGGGCCTACGATGGCAAGGTTTTCGCACTGAGCGAAGACGGCGACACGTTTGTGATTCAGGCCGGAAAAGAATACAAGCTGTTGGGCAAGAACGAGCTGGGCGAAATGTGTATGGCCACGCCCGCTATTGCCCGAGGCAGTTTGTTTATCAGAGGTGCGTTGAATTTATACCGGATCGCCAATAAGCCTTAATGGCCCATCACGTCGATTGACGCGATGGTGTCGTCCCACATGACCTTGAGCGTCGCTTCGTGGTCGTTCTTCTTCTCCAGCGCGATCGTCATCTGCTCGACCGTGGCGGCGGGCTTGGAAACCTTCATCGCGGCGCGCCCGTAATCCTGCGCTTGATCGTACTTGAATGCGCCCCACTGCTTGGCCGTCTTGTTCAACACAAGCGTCCACTCAGTCTTGCCGGGAACCGTGAACAGCGAGTAAGTGCCCGCGACCACATGCAAAGGGCCAATCATCGCGTCGGCTTCCAGCGTGATCGTGGTGGCTTCGTCGGCTCCTGTGCGCCATACTTTGCCCATGGGCTCCAGGCCGCCGAAAATCTCCCGGCCCTTCTTGAACGGGCGGCCGTAAGTGATCGAGATTTTCTTCCCGTTGACCATGGCTGTCACCGTTTCATGCGGGCTGGCCCGCTTGTCCTGCGCGACGGCCAAGCCGGCGAACGACAACAATGCTAACGAAGCGACTCCCAAACTCAATGCAATTTTGTTTTTCAATCGAGTGACCTTTCTTCCTGCATTGTAGCCCGCCGGCGAGAGTGGTCAGCTCTTGCCTTCCCAGTAGGACCGGTCAAGCCGCTGGATCCGGAGTTCGAGCGTCACTCGCGCTATCGGAGATAATTCCTCGCTGTTCAATACTCTCTTGAACTGCTCGTCAATTAGTGAAAGCAACCTGCTCCGC
>JAYTKJ010000029.1:0-2956 GCA_043730365.1 Acidobacteriota bacterium
TTGCGGCAGCAACTGTTCTTCTATCGCGATCTGTGGGCGTGGCTGGACGATCCCTTTCAGGCCCCGCCGGCGCTGGCGGGTGTACACGATAACCCGCAACAGCTTGAGATCACGTGGTAGGCCGAAATGGGACAGCAGAAAACGGGCGAAAGGACAAGCCACTTGAATTCGGGAGGTATCTGCCCATTCTGAATTCGTAATTCGGACAGCAGCTGAACAAACGCGCGGAGCGGCTTACTCCGGCACCTTTCGGAGCTGCGAACTCGTGCCCAGACTCAGAATTGCGCCGGGCCGTGTGTTTTCAAGGTGGGGAAATCGGTCAAGCTGCTAATTTGGACGGGAGTGAAACCGTCTGGACCCTTACACCGGACGCGTGATGTCCCGATGCGCGCAACTGGCGTGAAAGCCGGCACGCGAAATCCGCTTCCGGATTTCGTCGGCGATGAGTACGCTTCGGTGGTGGCCGCCGGTGCAGCCGAACGAAATGGTCAGGTAGCTCTTGCCTTCCTGGATGTAGTGGGGCAGCAAGTAGATGAGCAGGTCAGCGATGCGTTCGATAAACTCTTTGGTCTGTGGAAAAGTCCGGATATAGCGGGCCACCGACGGATGACGCCCGGTGAGATTCTTGAAGGCTGGGATGTAGTTGGGATTTGGGAGGAAGCGGACGTCAAAGACGAGGTCACTATCGGCGGGCACGCCATGACGGAAGCCGAACGAGTTAAAGTAGACCCGTATTTTCGTTTCCGGAGCGCTGGCGCCGAATAGCGAGCGAACGTGGTCCCGCAAGTCATGGACGTTGAACTTAGAGGTATCGATGATGGTAGTGGCGAGGCTCCGAATGCTGGCGAGCCGCCGCCTTTCGGTTTTGATGCTGGCGGCGACGGTGGTGTGTGTGCCGAGCGGATGAGGCCGCCGCGTCTCGGAAAAACGGCGGACCAAGGCGGCGTCGTCAGCTTCGAGAAACAGCAGCCGGCAGGCAATTTTGCGGCGCAAAGCGCGGTAGATCTTAGGAAACCCAGGCAGGATCGCACCCTCGCGGATGTCCACCACGAGCGCCATCTTTGATGAGCCAGAAGGACCCTGAGCCAGTCCGGCCAGCTTGGGCATCAGTTCGATCGGCAGGTTGTCGATCGCATAGTAACCCAGGTCCTCAAGCACTTTGAGGACCGTGCCTTTGCCGGAGCCAGACAAACCCGTGATGATTACCAACTCGGCCGGGGCGCGAGGAGGAGTGGGCGGCTTAGCTTTCGATGAGGTCGAGGTGGCCATCTTTTCGACGAATCAGGATTGATAGCCGGCTGGTGCCCGCATCACGGTAGGCAACATAGGCATTGCCGGTTTCAATTTCGAGCAGCGCTTCGTCCACCGTCATCGGTTTGCGGTGCGGGGTGACGCGGTAGACGCGCGTCGAGGCAGGCCGATCTTCGCCGTTCACTGCCACGGACACCGCCACTGGTAGCGGAGGCTTGCCGGCCCGCCGTTTGCTGCCCAGGCGTTTGTCGTGCTGCTTGAGCAACTGCTTTTCAAGCTTGTCGCAAGCGCCGGAGAGCGCCGTCAATTGATCGGTGGCGGCGTGGATGCCCGCCTGCGGCTGCCCGCCGACATTGAGGGTTAGCTCGGCGCGCTGCAGGTGACGCTCGCTGTTGAGAATGACGTGCAGTTCTTTCTCAGACTTCGGGTCCAGCAACTTGCTCAGACGCAGGAAACGGGCGTCCAGCTTCTTCTGCGATGGCGCATCCAATTTTTCTAGCTTGCCGGTGTAGTGGATTTTCATGTATGTATATGGTCCGAAAAAACAGTGACCAGACGAGGGTCAGGCGCGCTGGCGGCGCTGGTGCGTGGAGGGAATCTTCAGGTCTTCACGATATTTTGCAACGGTTCGGCGCGTCACGTCGATGCCCTCCTCTCGCAGTTTGGCGGTAATCTGATCGTCGGTGAGAGGCTGGCGATTGTCCTCGTCGTCGATCATCTTCTTGACCTTCCGCTTAACCACCAGCAGCGGCGTATCGATGCCGGCCGAGCCTTGTACGGCCTCCGAGAAGAAGTAGCGCAGCTCAAACACGCCTTGCGGAGTGTGCGCGTACTTTCCGGCTACGGCTCGCGACACGGTGGAAGGATGAACGCCAATCTCCTCGGCGACATCCTTGATCATCATCGGCTTCAGCACGTCGATGCCCTTGTCTAGAAACTCGCGTTGCCGGGCAATCACGCTTTGGCACACCTGCACTATGGTCCGCTTGCGCTGCTCGATATTCTTCATCAACAGCAGGGCCGACTGGAAGCGCTCCTTGACGTAGTTGCGGACGTCCTTTTCATTCTCCCGATCGAGGAGCCGGCGGTACTGCGGGTTGAGCCGAAGCTGGGGAACGTCGTCGTCGTTCAGAGAAATCAGGTAGTCTTCGCCATCTTTAGTAATGTAGACGTCAGGCTCGATATGGCGCGTGGCGGGCGCTGAATAGCGGAGGCCGGGACGTGGATCCAGCCGCTGAATGGCTCGCAACGCCAGTTGGACGTGCTCTATCGGGCGATCGAGCGCCTTGGCCAATTCCCGGTGCTGGCGGGTTTCGAGCAGCCGTAGATGTTTCTCCACGATCTGCCAGGCCACGCCTCCGCGGGCGTTTCGGTGCTCCAGTTGGAGTAGCAGGCACTCTTGCAGATTCCGCGCGGCGACGCCAGCCGGGTCCAGCTTCTGGACCTCCACCAACGCTTCTTCAACGATGTGAAGCGGCTGACCGCAGGCGGCCGCGATCTCGTCCATCGGCTCGGTTAGGTAGCCGTTCTCATCAAGATTGCCGATGATGGCATCGGCCGCGTCACGGATCGGCTCGCCCAGCGCCACCAGGCTCATCTGCTGCGCCAGATGATCGGCCAGGCGCACGGGCGCCGACAGGAACATTTCAAACGACGGTTTGTCCGATGCCTCCTGGGCGGGAGATTTGTAGCCGGGGTCAAGATA
>JAYTKJ010000030.1:0-2213 GCA_043730365.1 Acidobacteriota bacterium
CTACGATGGCGCGCTGCTCGGATGGTGAGAGGAAGCCCGCCATCTCGACGCCCACCTCGTGCCGGCCCGGAGCAGCGAGCAGCAGAGCCCGGCCGCGGCGGATGCGCGCGCCCGAGTCCTTACCATCCAGGATCACCTTGGCGTCGTCCGGAGCTGCCGTAACGCGCAGCGTTCCCAGCTTGCGATTCGTGCGCAGGGAGATCCAGGCGGTGGGGCTTTCGGTAGTCTCATAGGCGAAGCCGATTTCCGTTCCTTGGCCGGGCTTCAGTAGAAATCGATGGGAACCGCGCTCCAGCGCCGGCAGGGCGATTCCTTCTTCCGGCACAAAGCCAAGTTCCCGCGCGCCGATTGACAACTCGGCGCTCTTGTCGCTCACCCAGAGGCGCGAAGAGGACCCTGCCCCGCCCACCACGATGGCCCGCAAGCCGCGCACGCTGGGCGGCGACAACAGTTTGGGAGCGGCCCCTGCCTGCATTTCCAACTTGAAGGCGGCCTGAAAAGCCCCACTGCTGAACTGCAGTTGGTGCTCGCCCGGTTCGACGCCGGTAAGCTGGGCGCCCCCGCCACCCAAACGCACGGCCGGCTGATTGTCCAGGCGTAACGTCCCATTCACCAGATCGGTGACCACCTCTACCGCCGAAGGCAACGGCTGCAAACCGAGTTCAACCTGGAGACCCGCGCTTGCGGTAAATTCCCGTGTTTCCCCGGCATATCCCGGCTTACTGGCTTCAGCCTGATGGACACCAGGCCGCAGCGTCAGTTCGCATTTTCCACTCCCGCAGAACTCGTTATCCACCAGAATCTGGGCTGTGGGCAGGCTCGCTTTGATCGCCACGCGCACTCGGCCGGAAGGTATCGCCGGCCCCGGCGGCGGTGTGCGAAGGGTTCGAATCACAGCCAGCGTCCCGGCCATGATGGCCAAGCCGGACACCAGACCGCCCATGACTCCTATGAGCGTCTTACCGCGCTCCATCTCGTCTCCTCCTGGGATTTCCTTTTTCCATTCTCTCCTGAAATTCAGGTGAGAATTTCCCGGCGGAATCGGCACTGTACTAATGTGCGATTCATTTGTGGTCTGGGTTGGGCTACGTTGGCTTTGTCGGCAGCGCAAGTTGTCTCCGGCGGCCTGACTCTGGAAGTGACGGAGGGCGAGGGCGCAATCTACAATGTCCGCGCCCGGACCGCCGCTCCGCCGCCGCAAGTTAGGGTAGTCGATGCCGCGGGCCATCCAGTCGAAGGAGCTTTCGTAACATTCCGCCTGCCTGAGTCCGGACCAGGAGCGCAATTTTCGGACGGGCGAATCGCCACGGTGCCGACAGATGTCCAGGGCCACGCGACCGCTCCGGCTCTGAAGCTCAACTCGCAGCTCGGTCCCTGGGAGCTCAGAATCGCGGCCGTCCATCGGGGCGTGGTCACCCGAGCCTCGATCCAACAGATCAACGCTGCTCCGGCGGAGGCCATAGCTGGAGGCGGAGCCGGGAAGCGCTCGCGAAGCCTGTATTGGTTAGCCGCCGTTTCGGCCGGCGCCGCCGTGGCCGCTTCGGTCGGTTTTCGCAAGAGTTCAAGCCCGGTGCGCTCTGGAGGAGTGAGCGCACTGGGGGCGGCTGCAACTGGGTCACAAGCTGTCTCCATTGGAGTCGGCGCCGGCTCAATTGGCGCGCCTTAGGGGTTCCTCATGCTTGCCCGTTCCCTGCTCTGCGGACTCGTCCTGGCCGCCACCCAGTTCGGCGCGCCAACACCACGTTCGCTGCAACCATCCGCCGTCACCGCCGGTGGCCCGGCTTTCACGCTGCAGGTGAACGGACTGGGCTTCACCCCGTCAACCAGAATCTGTTGGAACGGGACGCCGCTGACCACCCGCTTTGACAGTGAGAGCAGGGTGTCGGCCGACATCCCAGCCACGAGAATTTCTACCTCCGGCCCCGCCCCCATCACTGTTGTGCAAGATCAGCAGATCAGTGACCCACTAACGCTCACCATCAACCCGCCTCTAAACTGGATCACGTCAGCAACCTTGCCCACCGCACCCCTACAAAACTTCTATTCGCATGCTCTGGCCCTCTCCGGCGGCACACCCCCGCTCCGCTTTGCTCTCGCCTCGGGAACCATCCCGCCCGGACTGCATTTGGATGGGTTCAACGGCGCCATCATTGGCTACGCCACCTTGCTCGGCAAGTATGAGCTCTCGGTGCGGGCTACGGACTCGGCTGGCG
>JAYTKJ010000031.1:0-9586 GCA_043730365.1 Acidobacteriota bacterium
TCAGGCGACTTCGATCTCTATTGGAACTTCCACATCGAGCAGGACCAGCGACGCCTCTACCCTGCCGTCTGGAGCGTCGTTCTAAAGTAGCCACACCCAAATGGAATCATGCGGATACATCTGTTCTTATTGGCTGTAGCGTGCCTACAAGCACAACGGCCCGAGTATGACTTTTACGCCGTGGGCCGGGACAAGAAGCCGGAGGTCTACGCTGGGGAACTCCGCAAAGCAGGGGTGCCTGACGAGGAAATCACCCGAAGACTCGACCTTCTCCGCAACCATCGAACCGAGCTTGAGGCAGATCGTTGGAATCGCTTTTACGGCAATAAGGGTAGCCAGTACAACAGAGAGCCAAACGCGTTTCTGAGCCACGTCGTCCGCGGGAAGAAGCCCGGCGTTGCGCTGGACTACGCCATGGGTGACGGCCGCAACGCGCTATACCTCGCCAGACTCGGATGGACGATACACGGCTTTGATATTTCGGAAGCCGGCGTGAATGCAGCGACACGAGGCGCGACCGAGCTTGGCTTGAAGATTGATGCGGTGGTCTCCTCGGACGCCAGTTATAACTTCGGCAACAATCGCTTCGATTTGATCCTGTTCAGTTGGTCGATGCCGTTGGTTGACGTTCGCAAGGTCGTCGATGCGCTTAAGCCAGGCGGGATCGTCGTTATGGAGTTTGGCCCAGGCTTTACCGGCCGGAACGGGATGCTGCGGCTCTTTGACGATCTCGTGATTGAATACTACGAGGCCACTCGCGCGGTATCCGATTTCTCCGCCCGCCGTGAGACGGAAATCTTTCGCCTTATCGCGCGTACGGAGCTTCCAGGCCGATAGCCCGCGCCCGCAATCGCTCAGGGTTAAGGCTGAGGGGGCCTGATTTTCGGTCTCAAGGGAATCTTCACTTCCGCATAACTGCCTGGCAGGGCCGCGAGCACCGTGGCGGCAATCTTGTCAAGATGTAACTGAACATCGGGCCACTGCTGGCTCGTCAACACAACCAGAGCTATCTTTTCGATTGGTGAGGTTTTGCTGATACCGGATGTTCTTGTCCGTACTCAAGAGAAGGTCGTACCCAGCTTCTTCAGCACGCTGGATCAACTCGCCGTTCCCGAGTTCATGCCAGCCGATTTGACGCGCTCGTGTTACTTCATGGCCGATGGACCGGTATTGGGCCTCGGCCGCTCCAAACTCTGGCTCGCAAAGTGGAGCACGGCCTCAATCTCGTCAAGCGTCACGTCGAATTCTTCCGTGATTTCCTTCGGTGACATACCCGCTTCGAGGTTCAGAAACACGGTTTGCACCGGCATCCGCGTGCCCTTGAACACCCACGCACCGCTCACCTTTCCCGGAACGCTTTCGACGGCGGGGCATTGCGACCAATCCAGAGTTGCCATAATGGACCTCTTGCCTCCATCGTAGCTTGCCTGGGCGGCCATTGGGGCTCGTCCATGCGATAACTCACGATCAACGGCATAGGCATCCGCAACATGGTACGGCCTTCGTCGGCGTACCAGGCATGGCGCAAACGACCGAAAACTGGACCCAGAGCCGGCTCTGTACCGATGGCCGGGCTGCTCCCAGGATCGCCGGGGGCACGTTACCGGCCAGGCAAGTTCTTCCGGCTGAACGTGCCGCAATCGACCGCCTGAAATGAACCGGGGGCAGCACTATCAATGGCGGCGATTATCGTCGGCAGGTGCTTCCTGATGATGGGTAGCTGGATGGCTGATAGCGCCACAACTGCCAGTCGGCGCCCGCTCAAATTCTGCTCGTAGCCGAGTGTTCCATCACCTGTGAGAAACACCTCCACGCCGCTCTCCTCCGCTGTCCGTAGCAACTCGCCATTCTTGAGCGAAGCCCAACCCATGTAAGCGACAGTCACGACCTCGTGCGTCCCCAGGAGATGCCGCAGGGCATGATCAAGATTTTCATCGAGCAACACCTTCACGGATTGGGCTGCTGCCTTCGTTGAGCGTGGGCAAACTCGATTAGCCGGTTGATCTGAGCAACCGACAAGGAAGGGAAGCCTTCGAGCAGTTCCTCGATGGTTTCCCCCAGGTCGTAGCTGTCCACGATGGCGTCGGGGAGAATGCGCGTACCACGCACGATGGGCCGGCCGGATACCTTGCCGGGGATTTGCTCAATCAGTTCGCAAGCAAGCCAATCGATGCCGGTGTCTGTGTGCGTCATGTTCGTACCTCCTTTCATCGTAAGCTTTTTACCGCGTGGGGGCGAAGCCATGGCAGTGGTTTTGCCAGCGCCATTCGGGCCTAGGAAAAATGCTCGCGCGAGGCACCTTCAGGGACACCTCGCGTAAGACAACGGACTTCCCACTGGAAGCGCCCAGCGCGATTACTTGTCGCGATGCACCGTATCCGGTGAGAACGCCGGCAGGCAGATGACGATATACTCGGCGCCCTCGGCGCCCGGCGTTGAGTAGCGCACCCACTCACCCGGGTGCGTCACGATCGCCTGGCCCGCGTTGACTTCGGTGACGCCGCCATCATGTTCTACGCGCATGGCGCCGCGCAGCACGACGGTGTATTCGGCGAACTCCGGCGTCTGGCCCGGCTCTGACCACCCAGGCGGGCTCACCATATGCGCCACACTGAGGCCCTTGGTCCGCGTGTTGGCCAGGCCAATGTACTCACGGATCTGCTTGTTGCCCGGCACCGGAATCACGGTGGGGCTGGGAATGAGGGTGGGCATATCGCTACAGCTCAGCCAGCACTTCTTGTGCGTGCCCTGCCGCCTTTACTTTGTTGAAGATCTTTTTGATCTTGCCTTTTTCATCGATCAGAAACGTCGTGCGCTCGATGCCCATGTAGGTCTTCCCATACATGCTTTTCTCTTTCCACACGCCGTACGCTTCGGCTACGGTGTGCTCGGTGTCAGCCAGGAGGGTAAAGTTCAGATCGAACTTGGCCTTGAACTTCGCTTGCGCGCCGCAGGAGTCAGGCGAGACGCCAATCACTACCGCGTTCTTCTTGGCCAGGGCTTTGGATTCATCACGGAATCCGTTGGATTCGACCGTTCAACCAGGGGTGTCGGCCTTGGGATAAAAGTAGAGCACCACCTGCTTGCCGCTTAGCGAGGCCAGCGTGAAGGGCTTGTTTTCGTCTGTGAGAACACTGATGGCCGGGGCCTTGTCGCCCGGTTCGAGAATCTTTGCCATAGCGTTTATGATAAACGCTCGATGAGGGCGCGCGTCGAAGGGCTGAGCCACTCGGGCCTGGCCGCCAGGCGCCGGAGGTCGCTCGGTTCGTCGACGTCGAACCACTCGGGCCCGAGCGCCACCCGGAGCCCGCACGCCTGACACGCGGCGACGGTTTGCTCGCGCGTGCGCGCCGTGGACCACTCCACTCCCGCAAACATGCGCTCGTCGCGACGCCGCGCCAGGATGCCCCAGTAGCCGCCGTCTTCGGCAGGGCCGAGGACAACGTCTCCTGGTGTCGCGATCAATGCGGCGAGGCGAGCCGGCGGCAAAGAGGGTGCATCGCTGCCAATGATCAAGGCAGGCAGAACGGCCAGCATGCGCACTCCCAAGTCGCCGGAAACCTGCAGGCGGCGTGGTACCGGCAGATCGCTCCACGCCTCGGTCTCAACGTCCGTATGGAGTTCAACACGACCCGAAGCTGTACGGGCCAGCGCCAACGCATCGCGGACGAAAGACTCGTGGAGGCGCGCGGCAACCGCCGGCGACAGCCCGAGCCGTGTCTTGACAAAGCCCGGCCGCGGCGCTTTGGCGAACACGATGATCAGCGGCTGCATAGAATTAGTTGAGCATGGTATTCAGCAGACGCGCGCTTTTGCTGTGGGCCGCCGGCGGGCCCGCTGTAGTCCGTCACATCCTTCCCGCAGCCAGTCACAACCGGTTCTGCATCAAGGTATCCTTTCACGCCGCCCAACTGCGCCCGCCGGTGTTGCGCGTAGGTTCGCGCCGCGTCAACGGGGAGCGCACGGATGCGGCAGGCGAGAACTGGGCCTTCCACGTGGACGGCCTGAAACCTGTCACCGCTTACGAACTGCAGCTCTTCGACGCTGCCGGAAAATCACTGTTTGGACCGTGGCCGCTGCGCACGCTGCCACATCCGGACGAGAGCGTACCGCGCTTCCGCCTCCTGGTTTATACGTGTCCGGGCGGGCACGATGGCATGCGCATTCCTGAAGACGAAGGCAAGCCGTATTGGGTAAGCCTGGCGAACCGGCGTAAGTTGATCGCCGCAGGCCTGGCGCAAAAACCGGACGCCGTGCTCTCGATTGGAGACCAAATCTATTGGGACCTGCGCTACGGCCGTGCCTCGGGCCGCGCGCCGATGGGTGCGTCGGATTGGGCGCGCCGCGCGGTGGGGGAGTTTCGGCGCGATCTGTCCGCGCGTGATAACGAGGCCGTGCTCAAGAAGGCGGCTGGCCCCCAAATCGCCGACCTCTATGGCACCATGCTCTGCTCGGTGCCCACCTTCTTCGTTCAGGACGACCACGACTATTATGAGAACGACGAAGCAATCCCGCCCGGGCGCGAGCCGCACGGCGTCTCCCTGCCGCCGGATGATTTCATGCTGCAACTGGCGCGCGCTACCCAGGCACTGTACTTCCCCGAATTCCTGCCCGATCCGACGCGCCCCGCCGGACTCTCCGGCTCCGGCGAAGCCTACGGCACCATCCGCTTCGGTCGCGCCGCCGAGTTGTTGGTCTACGATTGCCGCCGCTATCTCACACTCACCGGTAGCTATGCGGGGTTTATCTCTTCAGGCGCCGAGGCCTGGCTGATGGAGCGAATGAAGTCTTCAAACGCCGCACACGTGGTGAACGTGCCGTCCACGCCGATCGGCTGGAGCGCGGGCAAGTGGGGCGAGTGGTATCCGGACCTGTTGAGCGACGACGGAGCGCTGAGCACGGCCAAGCCGAAGTACATGTGGCAGGCCGGTTGGAAGTTGCAGCATGATCGCTTGCTGCGGTCCGCATCCGCGATGACGCGCGGAGTGCCGTTGTTTCTCAGCGGTGACCTTCATGCCCTGGCCCACGGAGCGATTGAGAGCAACGGATCTGACGATCTGCGCCGTAACCCCGTGCACTCGGTGTTGACAGGCCCGGTGAGCACAGGTCCGCGCGGTTGGCCTTCGGCCGCGCGTGGTACGCCGCCGCGCATCGCCACCGGCATCGGAATCAAAGAGACCCTGGCGCCGCTGGAAATGAACGGCTTCACGCTGGTGGATTTTCTACCGGACCGTGTCGAGTGTCAGATGTATCGCTGGAAGCTGGATCGGCCCGAGAGTGAACTGGAGGCGATGCAGCTGTTTCATCGCTTCACGATTCCACGAGTGGTGTAACCATCTCGTGGTCCCGCCCCATGAACTTGAGGTGGGCCATCACTTCGTAAATCGCAAACCGGTAGTTGAACGGCGACAGCAGCTTGGGCCACAGGATCGTCACGATGTCGTGAGGCGTGGCCGGCCCATCGGCCAAGGCCGCCTCGATTTTACGGCAGCGCGAGTCATGATGACGCTTGATCTCGGCTACACGTTCGGCGACTTCGTGAAACGGATCGCCATGGCCGGAGACCACGGTGTCCACGCCGAGCGCGCCAACCTTGTCCAGCGCGGCGCGAAAATCGGCCAGCGAATCGCGCTCGCTCATCCAGGAAATGTGCGGCGTGATTTTTGGCAGCACGTGGTCTCCGGAAATGAGCAGCCGCTCGCGTTCGGAATAGAGACACAGGTGACCGGGCGAGTGGCCCGGCGTGAACACTGTCTGCAACGGGCCCAGAGCCTCGGTCTCAATCGTCTCGCCGCCCGCAAAAACTTCGTCGGCCTGGATCGCGTCAAACCGTTGGCTGATGTCGAGGAACGCGCCGGTGATGCGGAGAATCTGATCCTCGGGAGTGCCCCACGAGCGTAGCCGTTTGTCCAACACCGAAGGCTTGGCCACCGATTCAGCCAAGCGGCGCAGATTCGCGGCTTCGATCGTGTGCATCGATAGGCTCGCCCCGGACTCGCTCAGGATTCTGGGCGCCAGGCCCCAGTGATCCGGATGCGTGTGCGTGATGAAGAGCCGCCGAATCTGGCGCCACGTGACGCCGGTCTCGCCGAGTCCGGATTGCAATGCATCCCAGGAGTCGTTATTGCCGAATCCCGTATCGATCATCATCCATTCATCCGCCGCCAGACGCACCAGATAAACGTTGACGTGGTTGAGCTCGAGATGAAACGGCAGGCGGATGCGCCAGAGGCCGGGGAGAACTTCGGTGGTTTGAGGTGCGTGCAAGTGAGGCTATCCGTTCACAGCTTCGTCGGCATGGTAGGAACTGCGCACCAGCGGGCCAGCCTCAACATGTGCGAATCCCATTGCATAGCCGGCGCGGCGATACCCGGCAAATTCAGCCGGCGCAATGTAGCGAATCACGGGCAGATGTTTGGGGGTTGGCCGCAGGTACTGGCCCAGCGTAAGAATGTCGACGTTAGACGCGCGCAGCGCCTTCATCACGTCCAAAACCTCTTCGCCGAGTTCGCCCAGCCCCAGCATCAACCCGCTCTTGGTGGGCGTATGCGGGCGCAGTTGCTTGGCGCAGGCCAACATATCGAGCGAGCGTTCAAAGCGTGCGCCGAGCCGCACCTGCCGATAGAGCCGCGGCACCGTCTCCGTGTTGTGATTGAGCACGTCCGGACCGGCTTCCATCACAATCTCCATCGCTTCGCGGCGGCCTTGGAAGTCCGGCACCAGCACTTCTACTTTGCAGCCCGGAATGCGTTCGCGAATCGCCGCGATCGTCATGGCAAAGAGGATCGCTCCGCCATCTTTGCGGTCATCGCGATTCACGCTGGTGACCACGGCATAACGCAGCCCCATGGCGGCCACCGCCTCGGCCACGCGGCGCGGCTCGTCCATGTCCACCTCCAGGGGCGCGCCCTTCTGCACGGCGCAAAAGCCACAGCGGCGCGTGCAGACGTTGCCCAGAATCATGAACGTGGCAGTACGGCGATTCCAACAGTCGCCCACATTCGGGCAGGCCGCGCTTTCGCACACGGTGTGCAAGCCAAGACGCGTGATCAGGTCCTTCAACTCGCGATAGTTGGCGCCAACCGGCGCCGGCGCGCGGAGCCATTCGGGGCGCTGTCCTTTGGGAGCTTCGCCCAGGGCGGGGATCGTCGTGTTTTCGATGCTGACCAGCACTTAGTCCAAGTGTAGCGTGGCTAGCCGGTTTTCCAGAATCATCCCGGGGCTCCAATTGCGCAATTTGATTCGCCGGGCCAACGCCTCATTCAGCGCCGCCGCCGGCGCCAAACCGATCAACTCACTTTCCGCCACCTCCACGCCGAGCCCAGCCGCGGCCTCCTGCACAGCCCGGAATACTTGTTCCACTGGGGTGACTTCGAAGTCCACCAGATTCATGGAAACCTGCACCAGGCCGGAGGAGGCCAACGGCAGCCCGAGCGCCTTCACCGCCCGCAACCCGCCACCCGATTCACGGATTTGCCTGGCGATTTGCCGCGCCACGGCGAGGTTGCCGGTGGCCAGATTGATGTTGTAGGCGATGAGAAATTTCCGCGCGCCCACCACCGTTGCGCCAGCCGAGGGGTGATGCGCGGGGCCGCCCAGGTCCGGCGTGAATTCCCGGCCCGCCTGGCGACGCACATCCTCCAGTTTGCGACGCGATTCTTCGAGCGCCGCCGCCTCGTAGAAATAGACCGGTACGTCATGCTCCAGCCACAATCGGTTGCCCAGCCAATGCGCGAGTTCAGTGCATTGATCCAACGTGATGCCGCGCACTGGCACCAGCGGACAAACATCGAGAGCGCCGATTCGGGGATGCACACCGCCGGCGTGACGACGCAGATCGATCCGTTCGACGGCCACTCCGGCCACGCGCACGGCCGCCTCCAGCACCGCCTCCGGGCTCCCGGCGAAGGTGAGCACGGTGCGATGGTGGTCAATATCACTGGTCTGATCGAGCAGCGCCACGCCGGCCGTCGATTCCACGGTGGCCCGCAGCGCGGCGATCACGGAAGCGTCGCGGCCCTCGGAAAAATTCGGCACACACTCGATGAGCGCTGACATCTACTTAGTGGATTACGAATCGAGCTTGGCGGCCATGCGCGGGTAGATAATCTCCCCTCGCTGGATCACCATCGCCACCGGATTCATTCCGAAGTATAGCGGGATTTCGTGATAATCACCGCAGTCCATCAGCAACAGGTTAGCCTGCATGCCGTACGTCAGCGCGCCCAAGCGATCACCGAAACCCAAGGCGTGCGCAGCATTGACCGTCACTGCCGTGAGAGCCTCCTCCGGGGTCATGTGCATCTGGGTGCAGGCTAGGGACATCACCATCGGCATGCTGGCGGTGGGGCTGGCAATGCTGTCGTAGCCGCTGGCTAACGCTACGGCGGCGCCTTGATCGATCAAGGCCCGCGCCGGGGCATACGGCCGTCCACTCTGAAACGAGCGCCCAGGCAGGAGCACGGCCACAGCCTCGGATTCAGCTGCCGCCCGGGTCTGAGCCGGCGTAAGGCTGTCCAAGTCCAGCAACGCCCCGGCCCGGGTACGGCGCGCCAGGTCTACACCCTCTCCCTTGGTCTCGAGGAACGACGTCAGGCCGAGGTGAGCCGCGCAGGCCAGGTATCCCTCCACCGCGTCGTCCGGAAAGCCGTCGCCTATTACCACTCCGCTCAACAACCGCTTGCCGCGGGCCGCCGGCAGCGTGGCGGTGCCCAGTGCTTCGAGAAATTCCCACGGGTTGGCTGGGGTACGCTGCCAGGCTTGCGCGGTGGTGTACAGCAGCGGCGCCACTTCCACCGGACAATTTCGCAAACGGTCCAGGGCCCGCAGTGAGCGAAGTTCGCTAGCTTCGTTCAAGCCATAGCCTGACGATGCGGCGATGGTGGTGCTGCCCACGCGCAGAAACTGCCGAAGCCGCCTGCGGCCCTCCATTTCGAGCCGCTGCCCTGACCAGGCACGGAATGCCCGAGCGGAAGAAGCAAAGGCGTCACCGGCCACGTCTGGTCTGCGGGGCGGTCCGCACAAGAGCTGCGTGAAGCAATCGACAAACCCCGGCACTACCACTCGGCCCGCGGCGTCCACAACGTCTGCTTTGCGCGCCCCAGCCAATCGCTCGATGCGGCGCGAGGGTCCCACGTGCTGGATTATTCCGTCGGTTATCAACAGCGCACCATCCTCAATGACGTGGATCTCCCGCATTGCCGAGCCGCGGCGGGGGCCGCTTGCGCCGGACATGGTCACAAGCTGGCGGGCGCCTCTTATGAGGACGTTATTCAAAAAAAGTTAAGGGCGTACTACGCTGGGCTAATCTTGACGCTACCATTAATAATCATAAGGACACCTTCTGAAAAAACCAATTACCCGCAAACGAGGTCTCGGCGCGGTGAAGAAAACTCGGGACCGGGTTATCTCACCAGCAGGCCCAGGCTCGCGTGGAGGAACGCGACAATGGACGCCGACTCAGAAACCCTACGCCGGCAAGCGCGGCCCTGACGCGGAGCGAGAGAATTCACCAGCGGGCCGCCCAGGCTCGCGTGGAGAAGCCCGCCCATCGGTGCCGCCTCAAAAATCTTACGCGGGGCGAGAG
>JAYTKJ010000032.1:0-11166 GCA_043730365.1 Acidobacteriota bacterium
AAATCCCTGGCGGCCAGTGCCGGTGTCGAAGGGCTGCTGGGGTTACCGTCCGCTAAGATTGTCGACCGGAGCCTGGACGATCTGGTGGAGCCGAGCTTCACGCCTCACTTCCGCGAGCTTTGGCATTCAGTTCTGCAACAAGGTGAGCAATCCGGCACCCTCCCCCTGGTTTGCGAGGACGGAAGGGCCCGGATGGTTGAGTATGAAGCCAAGGGGAATGTATTGCCGGACCGCCACATCCTGGCCATTCGCGACCGGAGCGTTTTCGCGAAGGGCGGAGAACCGGATGAGAAGGTCAAGCTAGCGGCAGGATTTCGAGACTACGCGCTGTTCCTGCTGGATGCAGACGGCCGGATTGCCAGTTGGTATGCAGGCGCGGTTCGGATCTTCGGTTACGCCGCCGACGAGGTCATCGGCGAGCACGAGTCGCTTCTTTATCCCCGTGAAGCAAGTAGCGCCGTCCTTTGCCGGGAACGTTTGGCAAGGACCGCACTCGCGGACCATTCCGGCGACGAAGGCTGGCAGCTCAAAAAAGACGGATCTCGATTCTGGGCCAACACAATCACTAGGTCCCTGAAGGATGAATACGGCAAGTTGCAGGGCTTTGCCAGAGTGGTGCGAGACTTCAGCGAGCGCCATGAGCAGGATGAAACGCTGCGGCGGAGGCGGGAGATCATGCACGCGCTTCCGTCTCAACCGCACATTGCCGGCATCGTGTCCGGCGAGTTTGACCATATTCCGGAAGCCAACGAGGCCTTTCTTGAACTCGTCGGCTATAGCCGCGACGATCTATCCACCGGCAAGCTGCGGTGGCCCAACCTTACTCCGCCCGAATACTTGGCCCTGGACGAACTGGCGCACGAAGAAGCGTTGCGGTTCGGCGCCTGCACGCCCTTCGAAAAGGAGTTTATTCGCAAGGACGGGAGCCGCGTCCCGGTCCTGGTGGCGACGGCGACGTTGAAAATCAGCCCGTTCCGCTGGATCACCTTCGTGCAAGACCTCCGGGAGCGGAACGCGGCGGAGGGCGTGCGCCAGGATCTGGTGGCGGGCGACCAGGTCTTTGAAGAGATGGTCGGAGCCAGCTCCGCGCTCCGCAGGGTGAAAGAACTACTGGAAGTGGTTGCACCCACCGATGCCACCGTACTGATTCTTGGCGAAACCGGCACCGGCAAGGAATTGGTGGCGCGGGCGATTCACCGTATCAGCCCACGCCGGAATCTGCCATTTATTTCGCTGAACTGCGCCGCGATTCCGACCGGATTGCTGGAGAGCGAACTGTTTGGCTACGAGCGCGGCGCCTTCACCGGCGCTTTGCAACAAAAGATTGGCCGGTTTGAAATGGCCAACCGCGGGACGCTCTTTCTGGATGAAGTGGGCGACATCCCTTTGGACCTTCAACCTAAGTTGCTCCGAGCTCTCCAAGAGAAATCATTCGAGCGCCTGGGTGGAACCAAGACCATTCCGATCGACGTCCGGCTGGTGGCGGCCACCAATCGCAATCTGACCCAGATGATGGAGGACAAACTCTTCCGCGTCGATCTCTTCTATCGGCTCCAGGTATTTCCGATTACGACCCCTCCGTTGCGGGATCGCCCGGAAGATATACCGGTCCTGGCGCGGCACTTCACCACCAAGTACGCGCGGAAGATGGACAAGGAAATTGGCAGGATTCCGGCGGAGACCTTGCGGGCGCTAGCGGCTTGGCCTTGGCCGGGCAACATCCGGGAGCTGGAGAATTTTATCGAGCGTTCGGTCATCCTCACGCAGGGGCCGGCTCTCCGGGCGCCTTTGGATGAGATTCGACCATCTCGGGCGAAAGCGGCCGGTGAGGACACGCTGGACCACGTCGATCGAGAGCATATCCTCCGCATCGTTCGAGAATGCGAAGGCGTAGTCAGCAGCGCCGCTTTGCGTCTTGGTGTGCCACGGACTACCTTGAACGCGTTGATGCGTAAGCTCAAGATCTCCCGCGCCGACTTCTGACGGCAACCGGCTTCGGCCAAACGAACTTCTGTTTTTTTTGGAAACAGAACTGGTCTCCGCCCACTCTACAAGACGGAGATCAAAATGCATGACGACGATCTGTTGGTGTGTGGAACCTTCACCGAGCTACGGTCTGCGGAGATCGCTCTCGAGGGCCTCAAGCACGAGGGTCTGCCCGATTCAGCCATTTTGATCGTCAGCAGAGGCACGGACAAACCGTCCGATCCAAAGATCAGCGCCCCTTTGGACGCGGACGAGCATCAGGGTTATCCAGCGGTGGCAGGCGTGGTTGGCGCGGTGGGCGGAGCGGCTGCCGCGGTAGCGGGCATAACCGTGGCGCTCGCTTCCGGCGGAATCGGATTGCTGGCCGCCGGCCCAATCATCGCGACCCTTGCCGCTGGAACAGTGGGCGCTACTTTTGGAGGCGCCGCCGGCATCGTGGTCGGCCAGGGAATTCCTGAACGCCACGTTAGCGCAATCGATGGGCACTTGCGCTCGGGAAAGACAGTGCTGCTGGTGCGCTGCGAGAACAGCGTCCAAAAACAGACGGCGGAACGAGTTCTGGCAGTCGGGGCGGAGAATGTTAGCCTCCTTGACGCCGAAGCTGAGAGTGAAAGGCAACCCAAATGAAACCCCTCACGATCGTAGTTGTCGGTATCGCACTGGTGCTCCCCTTCCTCGCTGGCGCTGGCGACTCCGCTCGGGCCGACGTCAAGAATGCCATGGGCGAAACGCTTGGCGCCTTGAACCTCACCGAAACCAAAGAGGGAGTGCAGGTGGAAGGAAGGCTTACTGGCCTGCCCCCCGGCATCCACGGCTTCCACATCCACCAGGTGGGCCAGTGCACTGCACCGGACTTCAAGTCCGCGGGCCCCCATTTCAATCCCGGCCAGAAGCAGCACGGCGATATGAATCCGCTGGGTGTGCACGCCGGAGATTTGGCCAATCTGACGGTGAGTCCAGAAGGTTCCGGATCCGTCAACATGCTGGCCAAAGGCGCAACGATCAAAGCCGGGCCACACTCGCTCATGCAGCCGGGCGGCACGAGTCTGGTGATTCATGCCTCCGCGGATGACCGGAAGTCCGATCCGGCCGGTAACTCCGGTGAACGTATTGCTTGCGGCGTGATCCAGCAATGATGGACGAACAGATGAGCAAGGTTCTAGACCAGTTCGGCAAGCTGGGCCCGGTTCCGCTCACCGAGCTTTCCCCAGCCAATGCCCGGAACTCCCCGACGCTCAAGAATGCCGTCGAAGAGATGGCCCGCACAGGTCGCGGATGTCAGGTCAGCCATCGCGCTATTCCAGGCGGCGACGGCGAGCTGCTGGTTCGAATCTTTACGCCCCCGGGCGCAGGGCCATTCCCTTTGCTGGTTTACTTTCACGGGGGTGGCTGGGTAATCGCAAACTTGGACGTGTACGAGTCGTCCTGCCGTTCCATTTGCGGCGCTGCTGCGGCCATTGTCGTCTCGGTCGCATATCGGCTGGCTCCGGAGTTCAAGTTTCCCGCCGCGGTAGACGACGCCTATGCCGCAGTACAGTGGGCGATCGCCAACGCGGAATCTTTGGGTGCCGACCCGGCCAAGGTCTTTGTGGGCGGGGAAAGCGCGGGTGGGAATCTTGCCACCGTCTCCTGCTTGAAAGCTATCGGTGAAGGCGGTCGCCTGCCGGCCGGCCAAATCCTGATATATCCGGTCACGGATATCTCCAATACCGAGCGGCGGTCCTACGTGCAGAACGTGGACGCCCGTCCGCTGAATTCCGCGATGATGCCATGGTTTTTCAAGCAATATCTGGAAACGCCTGAACAGCGGAACCATCCCTACGCGTCTCCAATATTGGCGCCGAGCTTGACTGGGATGCCGCCTGCCATAGTCATCACGGCCGAATTCGACCCGTTGCGAGACGAGGGAGAGGCTTACGCAAGCCTGCTTCGTGAGTTCGGCGTGGCCGTGCGATCGACCCGTTATGAAGGAGTGTCACACGAGTTCTTCGGACTTGCGGGCACCGTGAGCAAGGCAGATCAGGCCGTGGCGGAGATCGCGCAGTGGATGAAAGCGGTCTGCTGAGATATATTCGATTCCGCCCGGATTATGACTTTGAAACGATTGGCCCTTTAATTGCTCCGGCCATGGCGCCCTGTTGGCTGGGGCGCCTTACTATGACATCGACCGAACTCAGCGATTTGCACCGATTCATCGAAGCCTTTTACGCCGAACTGGCTATCATGTTCGGGGACCTCAAGGCAGCAGCATCGGGTGCTGAGGGAGTCGCTTTGGCGCCCCCAGATATCCAGCTTGAATCGGCTCGTTTGTTCGCAGTTCAGGACGAACTGCGCCGCTTTTTGACGGAACGTGCTGGCCGGGACTCATTTCTGATCCGAAGATCTGTCTGAATCGACTAGCCGCCACGCGCAGACGATTTCAAGCGGCCCGTGGTTCAGTTCAATTAGCTCAATTGTTCCCACACCCAGGGCGATAATTTCCTCCGGAGCTTCTAAAGGCCGGCGTTAACCAGCTGACCACCCACCGTCATTTGCCCCAATGGTTCGGCGGTTTGAGCGCTCCGGTTTCGCCCAAGTGAATGAGTGCGTAGCATTGGCCCCGGACGTGCACCCGTAGCAGTGTCCGGAGACAGAGAAATAGGTTCAAAATGTTAAAAACCGATTCCATGAGTATCACGGGTGTTGCCGCGGCGGCGGCCGACACCGTCCAGGCCGCCAGGCAAGCGGCGCAGGACCTCGCTCAATCCGTGTCCAACAAGCTCGGTGAAATAAAAAACAGCTCGGCCGACGCATTTCACTCCGGCGCCAGTTCGGTGCGAACCGCTACCGGCAGAGGCTCAGCCGCGCTGACGGATGCCGGCGAAAGCATTGCGGCAAAACTTGACGGCGCGTCCTCGTTCATCGGCGGTCGCGATCATTCCAGTTGGCTCCGCTCCCTGCGGCGGACTGTGACGCGCCATCCAGCCAGCCTTTTGGCGATGGCCGCGGCGGCAGGCTTCTGCGCGGGCGCGGCTCTCGGCCGGGCCCAGGCAACCAATTCACACTTCAGGAAAGAGGAACTCAGATGAAAAACCACATTGTTATTGGCGGCCTCGCCGTCGCCTCGTTGTTAGTAGCGAAGGGCTCCGAACCCGTCCACCGGTTGTCGGAGGCCGCCATCGTATTCGAAGAGATCATGAAAACGCCCGACAAGGGCATCCCGGAAGACCTGCTGGCCAAGGCCCATTGCATTGTGATCGTGCCTGGACTTAAAAAGGCAGCGTTCATCGTGGGCGGCAAATATGGCAAGGGCTACATGTCCTGCCGCAAAGCGAGCGGGACCGGTTGGTCCGCGCCGGGCACGGTAAGGATCGAAGGCGGTAGCGTGGGTTTTCAGATCGGCGGGTCGGAAACCGATGCGATCCTTCTCGTAATGAATAAGCGCGGCGCCGACAAACTTTTGTCGAGCGAATTTACGCTCGGCGGCGAAGGCATGGTTGCCGCCGGCCCGGTAGGACGTACCGCGACGGCTCAGACCGACGCGCTGATGCAAGCCGAAATTTTGTCATGGTCTCGCTCTCGCGGGCTCTTCGCTGGCGTTTCGCTAACCGGCGCTACCCTCCGGGATGACCTTGATGACAACGCCACTCTCTACGGCAAGAAACTCGACAACCGCACGATCATAACGACGGGTGTTGCCCCGCCCAAAGCGGCTGCGAAGTTACTCGCTCTGCTCAATCGATACTCCAAGTGGGAACGCTAAAGGTCTCAATCATGAACAAACTGATCAGTGTACTATTACTCGCCGGTGGAACTCTTGCGGCCCAGACGCCCCAAGCCATCAGTGAAAACGCAGCAAGAATCGCCCAGGGGGAGATGCCCATCTACCGTGTGACGGTAGTGGAACGGACGACGAAGGCCATCAGCTACCGGCACCGTAGCGGGGCTACCAAGATCGACTTTAGGGGCACGCCGCTGCTCCCCGGCTCTCGCGGCGAGGCCAAGGTCGAAAGCAAGCAGGGATATATCGAGATCGAGGTGGAGTTCGACGATCTGCAGCCGGCCAACAAGAACGGCGCGGAGTATCTTACTTATGTCCTGTGGGCCATTACCCCAGAGGGCCGCACGTCCAACCTTGGTGAGATCCTCCTGAACGGGACCAAGAGCAAACTTAACGTGACTACTGAGTTGCAGGTGTTTGCGTTGATGGTCACCGCGGAGCCTTACTACGCGGTCAATCGGCCGAGCGACCTTATCGTCATGGAGAACGTCGTGCGTAAGGATACGATCGGGAAGATCGAGGAGATCGAGGCGAAGTATGAGTTGTTGCAGCGCGGCCAGTATGAACGTCTCGCCAATCCATTGGCGTTGAAGTTTGACACCAAGCAGCCGTTGGAACTTTACGAGGCGCGAAATGCAGTCCAGATAGCACGTTCCATGGGTGCGGACCGCTACGCCACCGATACCTTCCAGAAGGCCGAGAAGAGCTTGGCCCAGGCGGAAGCCTATCAAGCGCGTAACGCGGGCAAGAAGCCTGTCACCATGACAGCGCGAGCCGCGGTTCAGACGGCCGAGGACGCGCGCGCCATTGCGGTCAAGCGTCAGGAGGAAGACGCCTTGACCGCCGAACGTCAGCGGTCAGCTGATCGTGAGCAACGGGCCGAGACCGGCCGGGTGGCCGCGCAATCAGAGACGGACCGCGTCACCCGCGATGCCGAAGTGGCGAGGCTACAAGCCAAAGCCGATTCTGAACGGCTGACGCGGGAGAAGGATGCGCAAGCAGCAGTGGCTCAAGCTGAGGCTGATCGTCTGAAGCGCGAAAGTGACAACCGCGCGGCGGCTGCAGTAGCGGATGCGGATCGGTTGAGGCTCGAAAACGAGTCCCGAGCAACGGCCGCCAAGGTTGAAGCGGATCGCCTCAAACTCGAAAGCGATTCAAAGATTGCTGCCGCCGGAGTGGATGCCGATCGGTTGCGACTTGAGAACGAGGCACGTGCAACAGCGGCCAAAGTTGAGGCAGATCGTCTGAGACTCGAAAGCGATCAGCGGTTGGCCGTAGCCAGCGCTGAGGCCGCGCGCCTCGAGCGCGAGAACGCCGCGCAAAGAGCCGCCAACCAAGCCGGGCTTGACAACGCCGCCAAGCAAAACGCGCGGCTGGAAGCGGAGAAGGCTGAGTTGCGAGTCCGATTGATGAAGCAGTTCAATGCGATTCTTCAGACCCGGGATACCGCACGCGGTCTCATCGTGAATATGTCGGACGTCCTCTTTGACACCGACAAGCACTCGTTGCGTCCGTTGGCGAGGGAGAAGTTGGCCAAGGTAGCCGGCATCGTGTCCGGCCATCCCGGGCTAAAGCTGGATGTGGAAGGCCACACCGATAGTGTCGGCACCGATGACTACAATCAGAAGCTTTCCGATCAGCGCGCATCGTCGGTTCGTGACTATCTGACAAAGGAAGGCATTCCGGCGGGTTCTGTTACGACCAAGGGGTTTGGGAAAACCCAACCGGTGGCTTCCAATGACACCGCCAAGGGTCGCCAGGAAAATCGGCGGGTAGAACTAGTGGTTTCCGGTGAAGTCATCGGTACGGAAATCACCAAGGTTTCCGTGGTTAGGTAGGTCGAGGCGATCTCGTTACGGGGCCTGCCACCCAACTGGTGGGCCCCGCCTCGGATTGGGCATTCACTTGCAGCACTATTATTAAGCATATGCACACGCTCCAAATCGCAAACACAAGTATCATCGCCTTCCTTCTTTTGTCGAGCCCATCTATGGTAGGGGCACAAACATCGGACGCCAAAACGAAGCCGGACAACAGCGCCGTGAACAAGCGCGACCGGAGTTCCGGAGCGGTCACCGCAGACCAGCAGAAGATGAACGCCACAGACCGGGCGCTCGCGGCCAAGATCCGGCGTTCGATCATAGCCGACAAGTCTCTCTCGCTGTACGCCCATAACGTGAAGGTCATCAGCCGGGATGGAACCGTCACACTGAAAGGGCCGGTGCGGTCCGATGAGGAAGTGAAAGCAATTGAGTCTAAGGCCATAACTGTTACTGGCGACTCCGGCAAGGTCGTCAATGAGATGTCGGTCGCACCACCGTCAAAGCCCTGATGGGCCGGCAACAAGTCAAACTCTGAACAAAGGACATAGTTACATGACAGGAAAACAGACTGCTGTGTTTGGCATTCACCAAACCAGAAACCAGGCAGAAAAAAGCGTCGATCTTTTGTTAGCCTCAGGCTTCACAAACGACGACGTCTCGGTATTGCTCCCGGACAATAACCGTGGGTCCAAAGATTTCGCCCACGAGAAGAATACGAAGGCGCCGGAAGGCACGACAGCGGGCGTCACAACCGGTGGTGCGATTGGCGGAACGCTGGGCTTGCTGGCCGGTATCGGCATGCTGGCGATTCCCGGGGTCGGTCCGTTGATCGCCGCCGGCCCGATCATGGCTGCTCTGGCCGGACTCGGAGTCGGTGGTGCGGTCGGCGGGGTGATCGGCGCGCTAGTTGGAATGGGTATCCCCGAGTATGAAGCCAAGCGCTATGAAGGACGAATCAAAGAGGGCGGAGTGCTGCTCTCCGTTCATTGCGACACCGCGGGCGAGATCCAGCGAGCGAAGGAGTTGCTTCTGCAGATGGGCGCTCAGGACATATCGTCGTCTGGCGAAGCCACGGCTGACTCCCCGGCGGCTCCGAAACTCGTGATGCACCAGTAGCTGACAGGGAAATCCAATGACTAACAAAGAGAACGCCGTCCATAAGTGCGCGGATCCCAAATGCGGCTGTGAAGTCGAGATGACCAAAGCCCCAGCGGCTGGCAAGGGCGCAGACGGCCCGCTGCATTGCTGCTGTGGCAAGCCAATGGCTAAGAAGTAGCTTGTCCAGAAATACCAAAGGAGAAAGAACATGCTTAAAGAAAGCACGAAAGATCAAGTCAAGGGCACTCTTCATGATTTGAAGGGCCAAGTGAAGGAGAAGGTGGGCAAGCTCACCGATAATCCCAAGCTGACTGCCGAGGGGCAAGATGAAAAGCTGGCCGGCAAAGTCCAGAAGAAGGTCGGCCAAGTTGAGAAAGTGCTCGAGAAGTAGATAGTTATCGCTGTCGAAGGAGACCGCTGTGAATAAAACGTTAGGAATGATACTGGTTGCGCTCGGCCTTGTCGGTCTTGCGTGGGGAGGCTTTTCGTATACGACCCGGGAGCGGGTCGTTGACCTCGGGCCAATTCATGCGAGTCGGGAAAAGACGCACAACGTGCCACTCCCACCCATCGCTGGCGCGGCGGCTCTCCTCGGTGGCATTGTGCTTCTCGTAACAGGCAGGAAAGACTAGAAAGAAGGCAACACCGTGTTGATATTGCTGATCGTTTTGTTGTTGGTTCTAGGTGGAGGCGGCGGGTACTACGGACATAGCCGTTGGGGCCCCGGCGGGGGCGCCGGAATTGGGCTGGGCGGTGTGTTGGTGATTCTCCTGATCGCTTATTTGCTGGGGCTGGTTCCGCTGAGATAACAGTGGAACTAACGCCGCGAGCAACGACATCGATTTGGAGGAGGACGGCCGGTCTGCCGCACCTGTCGCGATTGGAGCGGAATACTCAGGCTGATGTCTGCGTGGTCGGCGCTGGCATCGCCGGTCTGAGCATTGCCTACGAACTTAGCCGGGCGGGACGGTCGGTGATCGTTCTGGAGGCTGGCGAGGTCGGAAGCGGCGAGACCGGTCGCACGACAGCCCATCTTGCCAACGCCCTTGATGAACGCTATTTTGAGATCGCGCATCGGCATGGCGAACGTGGCGCGCAACTGGCGGCGAGCAGTCATACTCAAGCGATCGATGAGATTGAGAGTATTGTCAAGCGGGAAAAACTTGACTGCGAGTTTGAGCGCCTCAATGGTTACCTTTTTACGCAGCCCGGGGACTATCAGGAAGTTCTGAATCGCGAACTCGAGGCGTCGCACCAAGCGGGTTTGCATGAGGTTGAACTCATTTCCCGCACCCCGCTGGCGGGATTTGAGACCGGCCCCTGTCTTCGATTTCCCAACCAGGGTCAGTTTCATCCGTTGAAGTATCTGTCAGGCCTTGCCGGCGCGGTCTTGAAGATGGGCGGGAGTATCTACACCAATACTCGCGCCAGCAAGATACAAGGCGGCGCTCAGGCTCGCGTTGAAACCAGCGAAGGCTTCGCTGTGACGGCCGGTTCCGTGGTTGTAGCCACCAACACCCCGGTGAACGACTGGGTAACGATGCACACGAAACAGGCTGCGTACCGTAGTTACGTCATTGGAGCTCACGTGCCGAAGGGCTCGGTGACGCGCGCCCTCTACTGGGATACCCTTGATCCCTTTCACTATGTCCGTGTGCAGGCGGATTCCGAGGCTCACGACGTTCTATTGGTGGGAGGCGAAGACCATCAAACGGGCCAAGCCCACGACACCGAGGAACGGTTCGGTCGTCTTGCCGATTGGGCGCTCCAACGATTCCCGATGATAAAGTACGTTCCCTACGTTTGGTCTGGCCAAGTGATGGAGCCAGTCGACGGCCTGGCCTTCATCGGGCGCAATCCGGGAGACGAACCAAACGTCTTCATCGCGACCGGCGATTCGGGCAGTGGTATGACACATGGAGCGATTGCCGGGCTTCTGTTGACTGACCTCATTCTTGGGAAAGAGAATCCGTGGGCTGGCTTATATGATCCTGCGCGAATCAGCTTGCGATCTGCCGGGACGTATCTGGCGCAAACGGCAAACACTATTGCTCAATACGCCGATCTCATCTCACCCGGTGAGATCAACTCGCCGGAAGACGTTCGACCTGGCGCCGGGGCTATCCTACGTCGAGGCCTGCACAAGGTCGCCGTCTACCGGGATCAAGAGGGTGGGCTGCATGAATTTTCCGCCGTTTGTCCCCATCTCGGCTGCATCGTCAGTTGGAATCCCTCTGAGAAGAGCTGGGATTGCCCTTGCCACGGGTCACGTTTCGATGCACTGGGTGCGGTAGTAAACGGACCTGCGGACTCCGGACTTAAGTGGGCGCAGTAAGAACTCTCCCAACACCTCGAATCATCCTCGGCCGGGAAGGCGAACGGCAGATTGTGAGAAATACGCAAATAAATAGGACGCCGACAAGCACGATAACGTTGACGATCGAACCGTATTTGGCATGACTCCAGGACGTCATGATAACGGCCTGCGAGACAGTGACA
>JAYTKJ010000033.1:0-12450 GCA_043730365.1 Acidobacteriota bacterium
TCAAGATTAGTTCTCCTATCCTAGCGTATATTATACGCACGGATTTACGTCACAAAAAAAGAGAATCATTGATTCTCAACTTTCATGTCGCACACCCGTTGCGCGCGAAGAAGTACGACAAAACCACCGAAGTGTGGTAGGCGCGCGTCAACCGCAACTGGCGGTTCTACTTCCAGATCGCGGGCGACACCTACATCATCCACAAGATCATCCCGCATCCACGATAGGTTTTGGCAAGTCACGCGGAGCCCTATGCACGGGATTCCAGCCCGTGATGGCGTCGACGAGTAGCCGGACTTGCTCTTCCAGGTCCCGCTGATGCCAGTTATGCTGAGTGAGTAGACGCGTCGCCTCCGTGGCCGCCTTCTTCTTGTCGAGCTCCGTGCCCTTCTGGGCCTTGTGAGCGACCGATGCCGATTCGTATTCTTCAAGTTCTTTCCCGAATACCACCTCGGCCACTACCGGCGGAAGGTAGTTCTCGATTTCACGGCCCGCAGTGATCCACCTACCGCCCGCTTTTCTTGCCGCGGCAAGCTTCGTGTCGTTGATATCCGCGGTCCCCTTTCGCTTCTCACTATCCATCACCACGTACGTATTTCGCGAAATGGAGAGAGCCGGGAGAAGCCAAAGGGCGTCCTCGTTCGCTAAGTCCTCAGCTTGCGCGGCCGAGAAATCGAAATGTTTGAGGCAGCGGCCGCCGTACTCCATGAAGGCGTACTCCGACCCCTCTACCGGGGCGGACTTGCCCGTCTGTTTGCAGTACAGTTCAATCCACCGCCTGAGCTAGATGACGTCACTCGCTTGGCGCAAATCACTCGCTCTCACATCAAGGCCGTCGAGCACGCCATGCCCATCCGCCGAGTTGGCGATTGCGAGTACCTTGGCGGCTTGGCCGTCGTGTACAACCCGGAGAATCTGGGCGTCTCTTGCATGGCTGAACATATTCGATGACTGCGGGTGAGTGCGTCGTCACGAAACCGATCGCCCCGGTCTCGGTCAGCTTCTCTTGCACATACTTGAGCAGTCTTCGCTGAAGTCCTGGGTGGAGGTTGTTCTCGAGCTCCTCGAACGCGAACACATAGTCAGACGGCTCCCTCTTCTCAAGCTTGGGAAGGACGAGCATGTTGATGAGAACCAGGAGGATTGTCTTGAGCCCGCTGCCGGAGTCCGCAAGGGGAGATGCGGCCCTTCTCTCGCTCATCGAGGTGAATCACCCAGGTGCCTGTCCCCGTCCGTTGGGCAGCGATGCGACTGAAGCTGGCGTCCGGACCCATGATCTTGTTCAAGTCATCAAGGAGAGTCTGCTCGACCAGCTCGCTCGGAAGCTTCTCGTCGCTGATGACGCGCTGGATAATACTTGTCGCACCGGTTCCATCCTGCTTGAGCTCAAGCGTGTCAGAGTCGGCTTCCTCCACGACGTCGCGCTCGGCCGCAATCCGGGCAAACCGAAGCCCCGAGAAGGGGTAGTTCATCCCGTTCGCGGCACGCTCCAGGAGCCGTTGGGCTTCGGGCAAATACTCTCGGTCGAGCGCGGCGAACTTTGAGCTCAGGAGCTCAATTTGCAACTCGGCTCCAATTAGTCTCCTGCCATACTCGTAATGGCTCGGGCCGGGAATGCCACTGCCACCGACGCCCTGAAGGAAGAAATTTGTACGCATAGCCCGCCAGATCAAAAGGCCGCACCGCGAACCGAACCAGATCCAGCAAGGCGGATTTCCCGCTATTGTTCCGCCCGATAATCAGGTTCAGCCTGCGCACCTGCTCGAAGCCCTGCAACTCCGCGCCGAAGCACTTGAAGTTCCGAACGAACAAAGAACAGCCGTTGAAGCGCTCCATCCATTACCCCTCGCGACAATCAACTAAGGCAGCGTCAGCGCTTCGCCGTCATAGGCCGCCTTCTCGTATGTGCGGCCCCGGTACTCGTAGATCACAGTCAGCATCTTACGCACGCCGGGAGCCGGATCGCTGCCCATCGCCGCCAGTCCCACCGTCGCCCTCAGCGTGTCGCCTTGGAGCAGCGGCCGCAGCTGTTCGCGCACGTCCGTTTCCTGGCCCTGGGCGCCATACCGGGCGTAGAAAATGCGCAGTCCACCCGCGGTGCCGATGGGTGTGATCTCGCGGCCGGCGACTGGGGGCGGCGTTACCGAGGAGGTATTGCGATTGCCGGCCGAGCGCGTCGCATCGGAATCGGAGCCACGTCCGGCGGGTGTTCCAACCGGTGCGCTTGAGACGAGGCTGGCGCCAGGGTCAGGCAAGTTCATCGACTTCCCCTCTTTGGCCGTCAGGCTGTAGACCGAGCCTGACCACTCATAGGTGAGCTCCAGCGACTTGTCTTTCCCAACCGCGGGGTCTCCGCCCATGGCAGCGTTGTCCACTTTGAGCGAGAGGGCGTTGTCTCGCACGAGACCCTGCAGCCGGTCCCGCACGTCGTTGAAGCGATTGTCGCCGCCGTAGCGCGCCGTGAGTATACGCAGCTTGGGGACCAGCGTATCGGACGAAGCCGGAGGCGCGGAGGTGTTGGTGGCCGCGCGGGCATTGGCGTCGGGCAGCGCGAGATACGCCCCTTCCTTGGCACTGGTCTGGAAGGTCGTGCCGCGATACTCGTAGGTGACGTCTAGCAGTTTGGCTCGAGCGGGAGCCGGGTCTCCGCCCATCGCCGCATTGTCCACCTTCACTGAAAGAGCGTTGTCTCGCACCAGCCCCTGTAGATACTCGCGGACATCCTTGGAACTGGCGCCTGCCCCATAGCGAGCCGAGACGATGCGCAATCCGGTAGTTGCCGCGGGCGTACCCCAGATATCGCCGATCGAAAAGCCTCCCGGGCTAGTAGCCGCCGGCGTTTTGTTGACGGGGATCGCTCCGGCGGACCAGTCGGCGTTTGTGGAGGGGATCCGGAGCTTCTCATAGTCACCCGCCGACGCCTCAGCCTGCCGTCCGTTGAGCCGGTAAACCACCCGCAGGCGCTTGGCTGAACCGGGAGCCGGGTCACCACCGAGCAGGCCGGGATCGGCCGTAACCTCGAGCACGTTGTTCTGCACCATACCCCGGAGTTTGGGCGCTACGTTCATCTGGAAATTGCCAGCGCCGTAGGAGGCTTCCAGGATCTCCAGCTGAGATGTCTGAGCCAGCAGCACGGGCGTGGTTGTCAGTAGTAGGGTGAACAAAGCAGAGCAGGAGCGTGCGAGTGTGAGCATCTCCCGATTCTAGCTGAGCAAAGACGCTGTTAGCGCCTATGGGGCGTCCGGCCGGCTCGAGTCCAACTGCCACAACGACGAATAAACCTCGCACTTACTGAGCAGCTCCTCGTGGCTGCCCTGCCCAACCAGCCGCCCGCGATCCATGACAAAGATTTCGTCGCACTGGGTGACAGAGGCGAGGCGATGGGTGACCGAGATCACGGTGCGGCCCCATGCGGCTTGCCGTAGCGTCGTGTTCACGTCCGCCTCCGTTTGCGGATCGAGGGCGGAGGTGGCCTCATCCAGGATCAGCACGGCGGGCTGACGCACCAATGCGCGCGCAAGCGCGATGCGCTGCCGCTCTCCGCCTGAAAGGCGCGCGCCCCGCTCGCCGGCCTCAGTCTGGTATCCCTCCGGCAACCGTTGCAGCGTTTGATGGATACCCGCCTGCCGCGCCGCCTCCTCCACCGCCCCATCCGAAGCACTGGGCCTGCCCATACGGATGTTCTCCGCCAGGGACCCGCTGAAGAGAAGATTCTCCTGAAACACCACGCCGAGTTGGGCGCGCCATGATTCCTGCTTCACGCTTTTCAGATCCACCCCATCAACCCGGACCGCGCCGGACGAGGGATCGTGAAAGCGGAGCAGCAACGTGACGATCGTGCTCTTGCCGGAGCCACTCGGGCCCACGATGGCGACGTTGGAGCCGCATCGAATCCGCAGCGACAGATTGGCAATCACTGGAACGCCGTCATAGGCGAAGCTGACGTTCTCAAACGCGATGTCGTCCGAAAAAGGCGCAAGCATCCCTGCGCCCGGTCCGTCTTCCACCGCTACCGTCTCCTCCAGGAACTCTTGGATGCGTTGCAATCCCGCGCGCGCCGGCAGCAGTCCCCGCAAGTACTGCGTGAAGTAGAGGAGTGACGTGCTCACGCCGAGAAACAAGGTTTGAAAGGCCGCGAGCGTACCGATGGTCATCTGTCCGGCAAAGGCGAGCCATGCGCCGCAGGCCAACGTGAGCACCTGCAGAAACAGGATGCCGGAGACTGCGGACTGATCCATCATGGCAGTGAAGAATGCGGCGCCGACACTCGCTTCAAACAGCTTGGCGTCGTATTGGAGAAAACGCATCATCATCAGCCGTTGCAGTCCGTAGGCCCGCACCACCGCCTGCGTGGACACTTGTTCCTGAATTACGTCGAGCACGTCCGCCTCGCGCTGTTTGCGATCATAGGCAGCCGGTGCGGCCCGTTGCGCCATGCGGGGCGGAACCAGCAGGCACCACGGCCACACCAGCGCCGCCACCAGGGCCAACCGCCAGTCCAGCACGGCGAGAATGATGGTGCCGAGCACGCAGTCGAGTCCTGGCAGCGCGCCCCAGACCACGAGAATCGTGAGCGCGTTGGCCACCGCCGACAGATCGTTTGAGAAGCGCGAGAGCAACTCGCCGGTAGAAGTCTTGGCGTACGAGGATGTGGAGAGTTGTTGCAGCTGGTGAAAGAGCTGAAAGCGGATGTCGCTGACCACCTGGCTTTCCACGCGAGCCCAATACCGGCCGCGCCAAAGCGACGCTACCGAGGCGATCACACCTCCCGCGCCCAACAGCGCCAGCACGTTGATCAGTCCGCTGCGGGTCGCACTTGCCAGCGTATTGTCGATCAAGTGGCGAAACGCCAGAGGCACGATCCAGTAGAAACCAGTCTCGAGCGAACAGGCGAGCAGCACGAGACCCACCTTCCCCTTGTGAGGGACGAGGTAGGCGCCCAGCTTCCGAAAGAAGCCAGCCAAGCCGAGGGTCTCCCCTTCGAGATCTGGCGCGTCCGGCTGCCTTTCCTCAGCGGCCAATCGGGGTTCCAAGGTAATGAACGCGGCAACTGGGCAAGGCCGCTTCGCCGGCAAGTATCGTCCGGATTGCTTGCTGTTCGCGGACTAGGTCCCACAACGGCTGCTCCACGCGTTGGATGAGCGGAAACGAGTCGGCTACCAGCGAGTCCCAATGATTAGAGAGCTTCTCGAAGTCGCCGGGGCCGACGACACCGCGGCATTGCGCGGATCCGCAGGCGCAGGAAAATTCCGCCTCTATGTTGAGGGACCCGTAGTCGTCGGTGATCTGTTCGCCTTCCTCGATATCGCGGACGGCGATCTCGAGGTCGAAACCAGGAGCCAGCGACGTCGGGTGACAGGAGTGATTCACAAAGCGGCTGTGATCCCAACAGAGGATATGCTCCCCACGCTTGTTTCGATAAGAGTACTTTTCCAGCATGCCGCGCAGCACGGGCGCGAATGTGTCTCCCGCCGACTCAGGAATCACCTGATCCAGATCGTCGAATACCCAGGTGATCGTGCCCTTCGGAATGAACCTCGTCGCAAAAACGCCATGTCCGATGACAGGGCTTACGTGGCGAAGTTCAGAGTTTGGGTGGATCATAGCGATGCTCTTATATTTACTCACGGCGAGTGCCGCGCGCAAGCTGCGGCGAGTTCCGGGGCGCGGTTTTCCGGCCCGCCTTTCACGTCGTCAGGCAAGCCCGCTGCCGCGCCATCCGTGCCTCTCGCTCCCTTGCAAATCGCTCAATACCCGCATAGATCGACGCCGCGTCCAAGTGTGCCTCGGCAATCACGTCCGGCTCCAGCCCTCCGGTCAGCCATTGGTTGTCCCAGTCGGAAGTGAGTGAGTAGCTGTCAGTCAGCGGGCCCGAATCGCGAATAGGCCACATGCGGCGGGTGCCGCTTGATACGAACATCAGGTCGTAGTAAGCCTCCGGTGGCAACACCGAGTGGCGGTAGGATTCCGGCTGGAGGTCGAATAACTCCTCACTCACCGCCGAGATCACCTTTACGTTGACGCCCGCTTGCTCCAGCCGAGGCAAGGAGCTCAACACATTCAGAGTGGAACTGGAGCCTTGCACCACCACGTACCCATGTCGAGGCAGGCCCGGCGCAAAATCGCGCAGCACATAGAGGCCCTTGGCGGCCGCGCGTAGATCCGGGTCGGCGAACTTGGAGCGGTCCGCCACCGGTGAATCGGGCCGTGCGACCTCAATGCTGATGATCCCGACTTTGGGATTGCGCGCGGCAATCTCGGCGGCGGCGAAGTAGCCCGGCGCCACGTCGTTGTAATCCCAGAAGCTCAAGTGAATCGCCTGGCCGCGGGGGAACAGCTTCCACACTTGCGGAGAGAAGATGCCGAAGTGCGTGCGGGCGTCGGCGGCCGTTTCCGGCCCCGAGTGCGCCGAGAGAATATGGAGCACGCCCATGCGAAAACGGCTGTCCTGGTTCTGCTGGCTCCACACGCGCGCCGGCAAGTACATGAGCGGCGTGAACGCGCCGTAGGTGCCGGAGATGGCCCACACACCGGCGAATTTCGCCGGATCGACGGACGCGCTTTGGCTCACCAGCCCAATGCATGTAGACACGTTGCCGGCTTCCTGAATCGCGGCTTTGAGTCGCGTGCCCACAGGGTTCGTTTCCGGATCATAGTGGCCCCACAGGCTGCCGTGCTCCAGGTTGATGGATTCGGAGAGATCGGCGGCGATGGTAAGGAAGCGGTTGCCGGTGACGTAGTTCATCCACTTGACGATTTCCGAGATGCCGCGCCGCGCCCCTTGCGCCTCGCCGGGCTGGCGGAAAAGCGTAATGCTCACTTGCTTCCCGGCGCCCGAGACCGGGTTTTTCACCGTGACCTTTTGCGGCTCAGCGGGCAGGTTGGCCACGCGCAGGCGCTCGTCCTGAAACGGGTCATGCCTAACGTCGAGGCGCAGCGGAAAATCGTCGCGCACGGTGTCGCCGATGTTGACCAGGCGCTCTGCCAGCCAGTCGCCCAGGCCGCGCTGGTCAAGCAGGCTCATCACGACGTCGATATTTGTTTTGAACTGAATGATGCGCTCGCGCGGGTCGGCCACGGCGCCATCGCGAATGCCTTGGAAGCTGACGCCGTATCGCTTTTCGAAAGTCTCCGCCAGCGCGACGAAGTATTCCGAGTTCATCTTCATCGCGTAGGGGTGACTGGGGTAGCCGGTCACCTGACCGTTCACGGTGGCGGGCCAGTAACCCTTGGTGGTCTTGCCGATCATGATGATCGGTCGGCGATCCGCCGGGTCCACGTCCTCCATGGCCTTGAGCGCGGCGACCACTTGTCCGTAGTCATTGCCGTTGTCCACCGGCAGTACGTTCCAGCCATATGACGTCCACTGGTCGATGATGCGATAGCCCTCGTACTTGGAGTTGATCACACCGCCGATCAGGGAGTCGTCGATGCCCGCGTTGTTATCCGACATCATGATGCGCAGTCGCTTGCCGACTTGCAGCGCCAGCGCCTGGGTCTTAATCTCCTGCGCGTGGCCTTCGCACATGGCGAACTCGCCCTCAAGCGCGATGATCTTGGGCGAGCCCATCGGCGCGCCTACGATGTCCCAGAACGCCGCCTTCCCCGCCGCGACGGCCAGGCCCACGCCCGACGGGCCGCCGTTCACGTCGTTGGTTACGTCGATCGACTCGGCGTGGCCCGAGAGTGCGCGAATACCTCGACCTTTGGCTTGCCTGAAGAGCGGATGATCCTCGAGGCCACGCTCAGCGAGTAGCGTCTTGAGCGCGCCCGCGCCCCGGCGGAACCCGAGTGCATCCACGGGCAGCATGGCGTCTTCCGGGCTCACGTAGTAACGCCGATTGCCGGTGCCTTCAAACTTGCGAGCCAGGGCCTGGCCCAGAATCATCCAGAGGGCATAGCAGGTGGGGATGCAGTGGCCGCCGGCCAACATGAACTTGTCGCAGTAGGGATGCTTGGGTCGGCGATAGTCATAGCGCAACCCACCCAACTCCGGCCCGATCACGTGCAGGGCGACGTTGTAGGGCGTGTAGGCGAGCGGTCCGCCGAAGTGCCCCGTCTGCGCGTAGTTGCCGAGTAACACCAACGTCATGCAAGTCATGAAGCCAATGTCTTCGACGCGGTCACGGTCAAAGGGCGGGTGTAGAGCCAGGGCGGGTGCGGACAGGGTCGTAGCCATTTTGCGCGCTCCCACGATATCGCAATTCGTCCGGCAGCGCACGTGGCAAAGCCGCTACTCAATGGTCAGCTTCACCGGCTGTTCGAGAAATTGTTTGCCGTCAGCAGTCAATATCATCAGACTATAGCGCCCCGGCTTCGTGTTGCCTGGCACCTTGAACTGAATCGACTCAGCTTTCTGCGCAACTATCTCAAGTTTGATGTCGTCCTTACCATTGGTCAAATAGAGTTCCTTAACGGTGTCTCTGGCCAGATTCTCCCCAGCCGTTGAGTACTCCGCGGCTGGTTTGCCTGTCTCCGGGGTGACTGTCGCCAGCCGCGGCGATTTGCTCTGTGCCATCAAAGGCGCGGAAAGTGCAAGGAAGAGAAGGCCGGCGAAAAGTTGTTTCATTGAAAATCCGTTCGCATTGATCCTCTACCCTTTTGAGCCTGGGCGCAACCCCCTCCCACTCGGGCAGCCTGAAACCGCAATTCGTCCGGAGGCGCCAGCGGACAACTCTCGCTCGGCAAGCAGTATGCCGGCCGAACTGTGACGGTCGATCCGATAGCCGACGGCGTTTGGACGATCAAGACCGCGCAAGTCATTCCGGATGACGAGCTCTGGCTACACACCCCGGAAGCACGGACGCGACTGGATCGCGCGTTGGAGTGGTCAGCCTCGCACCCTCGGTTGGAGGCGGACCTGAAAGCCTTGGCGCGGAAGGTTGGCCGCCAGCGGTAGGCCGTTGATGACAATCCGGCTGGATCTAAACAACCCCGTCTTTCAAGAGCAGTGGTTTTCTCTGGAGAAAGAAGATCGGCTAGCGGTGTTGGCTTGCCGCGGCAAAGGCTTACGTTGGGAGCTAATCCAAAGTCGAACGAGCGCTGGCAAGGAGAGGCTCTATTCTCTTCGAATCACCCAAAGAATTCGCGCTGTCGTGAAGCGAAGCGGAGATTTCCTGGAATGCCTCACCCTCCACGCGGACCACGATTCAACGTATCGCTAACTTCGTCACGCGGGATCAACCAAAACACTGCGGCCACGGCAGCCAGGGGAATCAGGCTGGCCGCGATCAGGACCGGCTCAAACGAATATCGGTCCGCCACCGCGCCGATCAAAAACGTAGTGAGAATGGTGCCGATGCCGGCTCCAGCGCCGGACATGCCGCTGACCGAGGCGACGGCGCGGGTCTCAAACAGATCCACGGGCAACGTGAGGATGATCGTCGACAACGCGGCGTAGCTGAACGTGGCCAGGGCAAACAGCGCCACCAGCGGGACAAACGACGTGACCCAGGCCGCGGCCGCCAGCGACGTCATGCCGAGGCCCCCGAGCACGACCACCAGTTTGCGCGCCCTCATCACCGGCCAGCCCCAGCGGCCGATGAGCCAACTGGAAAAACCGCCGCCGGCGAAATTGCCCAGGTCCGCTGCCAGAAATGGCGCCCAGAAGCCGGCCATCGTGTTCTCGAGTTGGAAGCCACGCGCTACCAGGAAGACGGCAAACCAGTCTGAGACAAAGAACCAGACCGGGTCAGTGAGCGTGCGTCCCAGAATGATCCCCCAGGCCCGGCGCGTGCGAACCAGTTGGACCCAGCTTTGAGCGGGCGCTGTAATTCCCTCGGCTACAGGATCCACCGGTGGAGGGGGCGTGCGGGGATACACCTTGAGCCAGCATGCGACCCAGATGAATCCCAATGCGCCGATCACGATAAACGCCGGCCGCCACCCGCCGAACCAGGCCGCCAATCCGAGCACCAACGCTGGGGCAATCGCGCCGCCGATCGCCGAACCGGAGTCGTACAGCGCCACCGCCCAACCTCGCTCCTGCCTGGGAAACCACTCGGACACGGCTTTGGCTGCGCCGGGCCAGTTGGCGGACTCGCCCAGACCCAGCAGAAATCGGCAGGCCGCAAAGCTATACAGTCCGGAAGCAAGACTCGTCAGCATCGCAAAGCCCGAATAGGCCGTCACGGCGGCGGCCAAGCCCGTCCGCGTGCCCACGCGGTCCAACCATCGCCCCGACAAAAGTTGCCCCACCGCATAGGCCGCGCGGAAGGCCATGATGATCAGGGCGAAGTCTGAATTCGTCCACGTGAACTCGGTCTTGAGGCGCGGCGCCAGCACGCTCAACGTCTGTCGATCCAGATAATTGATGGTGGTAGACGCAAACAGAAAAGCAGCAATCCACCAACGTGAGGGCATCGTGTGATTCTAGCCTGCTTGCTAAGGTCTTTGCCTGATGGCTTGTGGTGGTCCCATCACCCTACGCTGAAAGTGTATGATCGCCAGGATTGTGTTAGCTCAATTGGCCGGCGTAGTTCTGTTGACCGCGGCGGCTCCGGCCGCCAACACGGTTCCCTCGCCCGCCGCCGCCAAACGGCCGCAGCCGCCGAAGAAGACCGCCGAGCCGGCGCCGGTGTTGGCTGAAGCTGCTGCAGCTGCCCAGGGGCAACAACAATCGCAGCCGGCCTATCGCCGCTATATTCATCCCCGCGCCAAGGCGATGGCTGGTATTGATCTCGCCCGGATGGCGTCGTCACCGCTCGGCAAGAAGTTAGCCGAACAGATGAATGGCTTTGGAGTTAAGGAGAAAGCCAGCGCCGAAGGCCTGGAGTTTGTCTCGGACATCGAAAAGCTGGTGCTATCCAGTCCCGGTGAAGTGGGAACCAAAGGCGGGCCTGCCACGTTGTCGGAGGAGGCTCCCTTTGTGGTGGCCATGCAAGGCAAGTTCAAGATCGATAAAATTCGCAAGAGCCTCATGGCGCGCAAGGCCACGCGGCTGATTCACGAGAATGCTGAAGTGTGGCTGCCTGCCAAAGGCGATACTTCACTCGCCATCATCAACTCGCAGCTGATGCTGCTGGGCGATCGCAAGTCGTTGCGCGCCACCCTGGAAGCGGCGGCCGCAGTGCAGGCTGGTGAAGGGAATGCTTCGGAAGAGAACGAAGAGCCGGTCCGGAAGCGCGCCGGCGAGTTGGCCAAGATGTATGACTTCTGGCTGGTCTCGGACGCCTCCTTTGAGGGCCTGGGCGCGGCGGCTCCCAACGTTCCGCAGGCCGAGATGCTGAGCGGGATCGATCAGCTTGAGGTGGGCGTTTCGTTCCGCCAGGGGCTGGCCGCTGATGTTAGCCTGCATGGAAAAACGCCTGAGGAAACGGCCAAGCTGGGTGTGATGCTGGCGGGCGTGAAGGCTTTGGCGGCGCTGTCCGTGCAACAGAAAAAGCAACCGGAGCTGACCGACATGCTGGACAAGCTAAAGGTCGGAACGTCGGGCGAGCGGGTCATGCTGTCGGTCAAGTTCAGCCAGAAGGAATTGGATCGCGGTTTTGCCAGTTTCGCCGGCGGCAACCTCTCGGCCAAGGCCACTACCAAGCCAACTATAACCAACGAGCCTCCAGTCAAGCTGCCGAGTCCCCCGGCGCCGGCGCTGGTAGTGCGAATCTTTAACGCCGAAGGCGGCACGCGCGAGATCCCGCTTTCCAGATAGAGACACCCGCTACAATGGGCGCATGACATCGAGAGCCGTGACCCGGCCGGCGATTGCTTGCGCCCTTTTCGCTTTGGCATCATCCGGCTGCGGCAGCGGCGATAACTCCCAAGTTACTTTCAATAAACTGGTTTCCGAATATACCTACACCACGCTGAGCTTTTCGCCCGTCGCGGCCACCGCGGCCGGTTACCACTTCCACAACGGCGCCTATCTGAACGAGGCGCTGGACGACTATGACAGCAACGGGATAAAAAAACAGCGGCAGTTTTTTGAGGACTTTCGCGGGCGCCTCACCAAAGTGGACCTGGCTACTCTGACGCCGGAAGATCGCGCCGATTACGACCTTATCCACGACAGTCTCACGCTCCAACTGGCCGAACTCACCACCCTGGAAAGCTACAAGCACAATCCCACGCTCTATGTGGAGTTGGTGGGTAATGCGCTATTTACTCCCTTTGTGTTGGAGTACGCCACGATCGAGGAACGCTACAAGCACATCATCGCGCGCCTGCAAAAGATACCGGCCCTGCTCGGTCAAGCCCGCCAGAATCTGGTGGATGCGCCCGAGGTCTGGACGCGCGTGGCCATGCGCGAGAACGATGGCAACCACGACATGATCGTCAAGACGCTGCTGCCGAATTGCCCGAAGTCGGCCTTGCCGGCGTTTGAGCGAGTAGCGGCCGACGTTCTGCACACCCTGGACGACTTTAACCGTTGGATGGACACCGAACTGATCAAGAAGAAATCGGACTGGCGGCTAGGCGCGAATAAGTACGCCATCAAGTTCGGGCCGGCGCTCG
>JAYTKJ010000034.1:0-5822 GCA_043730365.1 Acidobacteriota bacterium
ATGGGAATCAACCAGGAGCGGATTCGGAACATCAATCAGATGCGGCCGGGAGCCTTGCAGGCAAATCCCGGCATCAACGCCGCGGCGCTACGCCCGTACCTGGGGCTGGGACAGATTGATAGTACGTCGCGCGATGGGCGCACTAACTACAATTCTCTACAGATCAGCCTGGACCGCCGCTTTACGTCGGGGCTCGGGTTTGGTATGTCCTACACTTACTCCAAGAGCATCGCCAATATCAACTTGCCCTACGACGGCTACGCCTTCGTGCGCGCCCTCGACGATCAGGACCGCCCGCACCTGCTGAATGTCAACTACATCTATGAGCTGCCGTTGTTTCGCGGCAAGACCGGCTGGAGGGGCAGCACTCTGGGCGGATGGCAGATCTCGGGTGTGACGTTCTTCCGCTCTGGTGCCCTGCTGTCGGTCACCGACAACGTGGACGTCGCCGGCGTCGGACCGGGGAGTGCCGCGCAAACCTGGAACGTAGTGGGAGATCTTGGCGTGTCGTCGCGCGGGCTCAACCAGGCTTGGTTCAATCCGGCTGCGTTCGCGCGACCGCGCGACGGTACCTTCGGCAACTCCGGCTACAACATTATCCGTGGACCAAAATTTGTCAATTGGGATGCCGCGTTGTTCAAGAATTTCAAAATTGCCGAGCGAGTGACCAGCCAGCTCCGTTTGGAAGTCTTCAACTTCCCGAATCTTCCGCTGCTGGGGAATCCAAACACCAGCCCGCGCGCCGGGACCTTCGGACTGGTCACCTCAAAAAGCGGCGAGCGGAACGTGCAACTCGGTCTGAAGATCGCCTTCTAGCCCGGGCTTGATCATTCCGTCGACTCGGTCAACCAGCGCATCCGGAATCCCTTGGCGATCCGCGGATGCTTGGCATCCCAATAGAGGACAGCGTGTTCGGGGCCCGTCTCGCGAACCAGCACACTGAACCGGTTGGCCTTCTTCTTGTCGAAGACCGGCATCAACCGCCGCTCGTGGCGAATCAAGCCTGCGCCGCTGCCGGTGTCGCGCAATCTGGCTGACAACGGTTGCCCGCCGAGCGAATCGAGCCGCAGCACCACTTCAAAGCGATCCACCGGCCGCGCCACGCGCTCGAGTTCCAGCACTCGCCCCACTACCGCCGCCCCAGCCGGCACAATCACCGTCTCTCCGTCACGCAACGGCTCGGCCAAGGTGGCGCGGAACGTGGAATCGGGAGCCAGGGAGGCCAACGCAATCTCATGATCGAGCGTCACCTCCAACAAGAGATTCTGCCGCCACCGCGCTAGCTTGGCTTCCGGCGGCGTGGGCTGCGCCGGAGAAGCCGGGGACTCGTCCTGTGTCGCAAATGAAATGGCCGATTCGGCGGAGTATCGCCGGCACGAGCCGAGCCGGGCTTGGTTGCGATACTCGTTCCCTTCCTGCGTGGTGGCCAGCGTCTCCACGTCGGTCGCAAATGGGTATGGTACATCCCCCACCGCCACCATCCGGTAGTTCATCACCAGATGGGTGCGGTCAAATCCGAGTTCGGCCGGAATCTCGTCGGCGGTAATCTCCAGGCGAAGAATATCGTGCGTCTCCACGTCAGCCAGGAAGGAACCGTGAAAACCGACGCGCGACTGATGCTGGTGTGTCGAGATCGTGTAGCCGCTTCGCTCCCAGGGCACACTGAACTCGTATCGGCGCACGCCACGCCCCTCGAGTTCAGACGCGCTATTGGCTCCCACGCGGTACTCGGCCGAGCCAGGTTGAGTGACGTGCCGGAGGAAGAGCGCGTACCCGCCGGTGGAGACCATGCCCCGCCTGAGCATCTCATGCAGTTCGCGGTCTTCAAATCGCGATCCGCCCGCTTTGGCGAAGCGCTCCTTGCCGCCAATCGAGGTGACCTCAAGGTGCAGGCGATCTCTCACCCGGAATTCCTGTTGGGCCGGACCTCGCTCGGAGCGCTCCACGGTCTGAGCGCAAACAAAGTCAGGTAGCTGCGCCATCTGGGCCCGCGCCCGCTCCAGAACCTTGCCCAGAAATTCATCATCGGCGGCGGCGCAGAGCGGCAGGCCGAGGATCAGCATTGCCTGCAGGCTCACTTTAGGCATGCGAAGCAGTATCCTCCCTTCCGCTTGCGAAAGCAAGGGGGGCGGCTACTTGACTCGCAACCCGTACTCGCGCACCAATTGACCCGAGGCCGGGTCATACAGGCGCACCCAATATACCCCCCCCGGCACGGAGCGCCCCAGGGCGGCTTTGACGCGGCCGTGGTCAACTTTAACGGCGGTTGGCGACTGCCAGATCTGGCGTCCTCGCGAGTCCGCTAGCTCGACCCGGTAGCTCCGTCCGCCTAGCGCTGTGGCGTCGAGATCGAACTGGAGGCGCTGATGCCCCTCCGCAACCGCGATCGCCTCGGAACTGCCGCCCCGCATGGCCGTCAGCGCCACCAACGTTTCACCCTCGTAGGCTTCCCTACGCGGCGCCAGCGCCACAATCGCAATCGCCAATACCGCTAGCGCCGCAGCCATCGGCAGCGGCTGCCAACTGGCCCCCAGCCAACCGAACCATGCGGATTTCGGGGGCTTCTTACTCATCGGCTCCGCCTTGGGAGCGTGTACCGCTACCCGAAAGGCCTGCACGAAACTATCGGCCCGCTCCAGGCGCTCCTGGCAAACAGAACAAATCAAAAGGTGCTCTTCCAGATCGCCGGCTTCTTTCTCGGGAAGGCGGCCCAAAGCGTACGCTTCAATCAAATCCTCGTCGAAATGGGTCGTCAACGGCAAAGGTTCCATACCTCGTACTCTGTAGTACTAGTGCGATCAGCAGCCCATTCCTCTCACCCTAATTTGACTTTTTAGCAGCAATTAAGGTTTAAGCAATGGAGCGAAACTTCTGATGGCCCTGAAATCGCGCAAACGCCCGCCGAGCCAAGGCTCGTTTCCCCAACTCCCCGAACCGCACCTTGGCTCGCGATTTGAGAAGCCGAAACTGATTGCATGACAGGTTCAAGTCGGCGCAAATGTCTTCCACACTGTGCTCGTGGATGTAGAAACGCACCAGCAGTTCCCGGTCTCGCTCGTCCACTTGCTGTAAGAGCTCCCGCATGATCGAGATCCGCTCGGCCGTGATCACCCGCTCCTCGGGCGTTTGCCGTTCGTCCACGAGTTGTTCGCCACCCGTATCGATGTCGACACAGTCGCGGCGCTCATGAATGACTCCGCCAATGTGGTTGGCCACCTGCCGGCGCACCACCGTTCGCACGAACGCCGCCATGCGAGTTGGATCGCGTACTTCGCCGCGACGCACCGCGGTCAGGACGATCACAAAGGTATCGTGGACCTTGTCTTCCAGTTCCTGGGGTCCCAAATTGCGGCACAGGAACAGCCGGATTCCACCATAGAAATAGCGATAGAGCTCTTCCACCGCATCTTTCTCCCCCTGGCGAATGCGATGCACCAGCGAGGACCAATGTTCGGCCTCCGAGCTGGTTTCAGTCCCGACGGGATCGGAAACTCTCAACAACACCTGATCGTGTTCGATCTCAAGCGCGGACGCAAGCGCTGGAACGAATGCAGACATCACCGCCACCCTCCACCAAATTAATGACGCGAACGAAATTAAAGTTTGAGTAGAATTACCCATAGCCTAGTAGGCTGTGGTATCGAACTCGCCAGGGCCGGCGATCGGTAAGGGAGTATTCCTAGACGGGAATACTTTGAAAGATCATAGCGCGGTCCCCCGTGTATGCAGCAAGCCCCCCTGATGTGGGGGCACGGACACCCAACTGAGCCGAGTCTGGGGGGAGGTGCGGCAAGTCTGCTTTGATCCGCCCTACCGTAGTAAGCTGAAAGGCGACGATGACTACGGCGCGTTTGGCCGGTGTTTCCGGAGGGTCAATCTTTCAGCGCGTGGTCTTCTGGTTCGTGCAACGCGCGCTCGGACAAGTGCCGCAACCGCTACGGATCGCGGCCCTCCATGCGAAAATATTTAGCGGACACGCGCGCATGGAGCAGGCACAGCAAGCTGCGCGCACAGTTCCTTTTCGCCTGAAGTTGCTTGCGTAGGCGCGGATCGCCTCCCTGGCCGGCTGCCCCTTTTGAATGGATATCAATTCCGCCGTCGGCAGGAAATCCGGTATCAGCGACGAACAGCTACTGGCGCTGGGCGACTTTGAAAACTCGGACGCCTTCAACGAAATTGAGAAGAACGTTCTCCGGCTGGCCACGCAAATGACCGGCACGCCGGCCAACGTGCCCGAAGCCTTGTTTGCCAGTCTCCGGCAACAGTTCAGCGACGAGCAACTGGTGGAACTTGCTTCGGCGTGTGCCTGGGAAAACTACCAGGCCCGCTTCAATCGCGTCTTTGCTGTCGGCTCTCAGAATTTCTCGCAAGGCGTAGTCTGCGTCGTTCATGTGGGCCGAACCGCCTAACTAAGATTTCTGAGAGTCCCGCTCGCTGGCGCGCGGCTTCCGTACCGAGGCGCGACCGCAAGACATCCGAGTTGTCGTGTGAAGGGTTTCTTGTCTGATTTTTCAGAGCCCATCCAGAAATATCCCCAGGATTGTTAGACATTTAGACAGTCTTGAGGGCGGCCTTGGGGAGCAATCGGTCCCGGACCGAGCGCAAGTAGCGGGTCTCGTCAGACGGCACGCGCCCCTTCCATAGACTTTGCTTCCGCGAGGGCCATAGCAGAGTCTTGTTGGTGATCCAGACGAGAGCTGAGGTCTAGCTTTGGAGTTCCCGGACGATTTCGGCGGCGACATCGCGCGCCTCGGCAACGGCCTCGCGGGGAAGGCTGATCGCGCCCACACGCGGATGCCCACCGCCACCGTAGCGCTCGCAGATTGTCGCCAGGTTGTGGCGGACATTGTGAACCCAAGGGTTGGAGCCGACGGAGATCTTGGTCCGGAACGAAGCGGATAGCACCGAGACGGTGTAGACCGAGTCGGGAAACAAGTAGTACGGGATGAACTTGTTGTAGCCTTCCACGCCCTGATCGGCCAGATCAAAGAAAACTACCCCAGACTCATGACGGCTGACCGAGCGGATGAGACCGATCGATTTCAAATGTTGCTCGAAGAGTGGCTGAAATTGCGCTTGCACAATCGGGTCCGCGGCGATGTCGGCGAGCTTGCGCGCCTGCATTTGCCCGATGATGTAGGGCACGGCGTCCGGCGCCTTGGCGCCTTCAATGACGAGCACCAGTTGCGTCGCCGGAGCCTTGATCTCGACGGCATCATGGGGGCTGGCGTAGCGGGCGCCGTCAATAACATCCGCCCATTCCACCAGTTCGTTTAGCTCGGGCACGCGGAAGCCATACTTTTCCCGGGCGATGTCGGCGATGAACATCGTACACGAGCGGTAGCGCGGATCAAAGTAATGCTGCGGCGAACTGGTGCGCTTGTAGAATTCGGCGTCCTCGGGTGTCAGGAAGGCGCTTTGATGATGATCGAACCACCAGGTGAGCCGGGGCTGGGCGGCGAATTTGAAGTCGACAATCGCGTTGACGTCGCCATCGAATAACGCCGGGTCCCAGGTCTGATTGGGAGTGTGCATCATGCCGGTGTACATGAATTCGGCGCCGGGATGGAATTTTTCGCGCAGGAAGCGGCTGAAGAAAGCGGCCGAGGCCGCCCCGTCGAAGCAATGATCGTGATGGAGAACGCGAACCCTCATGAATTAAGGAGAGGAAAACCTATAAGACTCCCAAATTCGGAGGGGTAAAGTCAACTGGCCGGCGGAAGACGGGTGTGCGACATGAAAGTTGAGAATCAATGATTCTCTTTTTTTGTGACGTAAATCCGTGCGTATAATATACGCTAGGATAGGAGAACTAATCTTGA
>JAYTKJ010000035.1:0-20927 GCA_043730365.1 Acidobacteriota bacterium
CGGCGAACGCGAGAACCTCCTCGTCGGGCACCGATCGGTTCGCGTTGCCCGCCGCGAGCGAGGTGAGCACATCATGCCCCAGCCGGCGAAGTTCGCGGACGGCCTGGAGAGGGAAATTTTCGTTGGCGTAGAAGCGCGCCATCAGGCGGCGGACTCGTTAGCCTGGATCTGTTCGGCGATTTCGGAGGCGTGGCTACGCGTGTAAGCCCAGGCGTTCACCAGATCTTCGGCGCGCAAAGTCGGATACGCCTCCAAGAGTTCCTGCTCGTTGGTGCCAAGTCTACGCGCTTGCTCAAGCAGCCAGACTGGAATGCGGGTCCTGACGATGCAGGGTTCACCACCGCACACGTCGGGGCGCGAGTCGATTCCCGGGAAGTCATCGCCCAAATCCTGGACGACCCATTTCAGGAGCTGGGCCTTTTCGCCCCGGGAGAGCGTCGGCAGCATGTTCTCGAAATCGTGAAGTGTCGCCATACCTGCTGACTACATTGTGATCGAAAAGGTCCGGCCGCGCCAGTTCGGGTTGGCGCTGACTTGACTGTTGAATGCCAGCGTTCATGCGGTGTGGAGAGTACTTCGGCAGAGGTGGTGGGGTTGTACGTGGAGGCTAATCAGGGGGCTGGTAACGGTTGAGTTGGTTTGCCGCGCCGGCATCGCCCAACTCCGCCGCTCGGGTGGCGTGGTGGCGCGCGCGCCGCATGTCACCTGAGGTCACATACATCTCGCACAACGCCGTGTGCGCAGGTGCGAGGTTATCGTCGAGCGAAACGGCATGGAGCAGCAGCCCCAGCGCCTCGTCCCGTTTATGAATCATGCGATAGAGCATGGCGAGCTGGTAGTAGGGCCGGGCGTTGGCAGGCTCGGCGGCGATCCACGCTTTCTGCTCGTCCATACGGGCGCTGGTGTCCTGGTCCAGCGCGAAATCGATCAGCTCTTTTCGCCAGAAGCTCATGTTGGGAGTTTACCGTCTTCGTCATCGGTGGCAAGATCGAGCGTCGTTGGTACAATTGAGGGGTCCCACCCGTTTGTACGCACGCGGGCGCGTAGCTCAGTTGGTTAGAGCACCTCGTTTACACCGAGGGGGTCCGGGGTTCGAATCCCTGCGCGCCCACCATCATTCAAATCGTGCCGATTCCAATTTGCATCGCGAATGGTGTAAAGTCTTATCGACGTGCCAAATCATATGCGCCGACGAGACCTGCTTTCCCTCCTCTCCCTTCCCGCTTTGGGCTGGGCCCAAGAAAAATCGAAGCTGAAGATTACCGGCCTGCGGCTGGTAAACGTGAAGCCGCGCAAGCCCTATCCGGCCTTCAAGCCCGCGCCCGGCGCCTGGTCAACCCAGTTCGTCGAGGTTGCCAACCCGATGTCGATCTATTCGGAATTCAAGCCTCGCCGCGAGCTCTTCTTTCCGGAGCCCGGCAAGGTTCCCAGTTTCACCGTCGAGATCACGACGGACAAAGGCATCACCGGCTATGGCAACGGTGGCCCCGGCGGCGGGCCCGTCGTCGTGGATCACCTCGCCAAACTCCTGGTTGGCCGCGACCCGTTTGATATCGAGCGCAACTGGGATATCTGTTGGCGGTCGACGATGAACTACGGCCGCATGGGCGTCACGATGAACGCCATCAGCGGCGTGGACCTCGCCCTATGGGATATCGTCGGCAAGGCGCTCAACATGCCGGTCTACAAGCTGCTGGGCGGCGAAACGAAGGACCGCATCCCGTCCTATTGCACGGGCAACGACATTGAGCAACACATCGAATTCGGCTACACCAAACTGAAGCTGGCCATCCCGCATGGCCCCGCCGACGGACGTGCCGGCATGAAGAAGAACCTCGAACTTGTGGAGCGGGCCCGCAAAGCGCTGGGGCCGGACGGCGAAGTGATGCTCGATTGCTGGATGGCGTGGACCGAGCGGTACACGATCGAGATGGCCGAGATGCTGGCGCCCTACCGCGTCTATTGGATGGAGGAAGTGCTGCAGCCGCACGATTACGCCGGTTTCGGGCGTCTCAACACCCAGCTCAAGTCCACACGCATCGCCACCGGCGAGCATGAATACGGACGCTACGGCTTCCGCTATCTGCTGGAACACAACGGTGCCTCCATCTGGCAACCGGACTTGAACTGGTGCGGGGGCTTGACCGAGTTGCGCAGGATTGGCGCCCTTGCCGCCGCCTACGATATCCCCGTCATCCCGCACGGCGGCGGGTTGAATGGCTCCTCACACTGGATCATCTCTAACATCAACGCCCCGTGGGCCGAGTTGTTCCTGCCCTCGCCCGGCGGCCCGAAGGAGGTCTACCAGATCTTTGAGGAGAACTACAACATTACGCGCGGCCCAGAGGGTATCTATATGAGGCCGCCCGAGAAGCCCGGCTTCGGCTGGGACTACGTTGTGTCGTAGTTGTAAGACAAAAGAAAGCGCGAGAGGAATCCCGCCAGCTAGCACTACATATGTAAGTGGCTCTTTTTCATATTCAAAGTGCGGCGGTCTTTGGCATTGAAGCGCATCTGATCGACGTGGAAGTCGACATGTACCCCGGCGGGAACGCGCGTGACTTCGTCACCGTGGGGATGCCGGACACCTCGGTGAGGGAGAGCCGCGAGCGTATTAAGTCGGCGCTGCTCAACTCCGGTTTCGGCTATCCCAACCGCTCGGTCACGATCAACCTCGCCCCAGCAAACCTGCGGAAAGAGGGTGCGGGTTTTGACCTGCCGATGGCGCTCGGCATCCTGGGCGCCATGGGCGTGGTGCAGCCTACGGGCCCGTTCCTGTTTGTCGGGGAACTGTCACTTGATGGTTCGCTGCGCCCGGTGCGGGGCACCCTCTCGATGGCGGTGTGCGCTCGCCGCATGGGGATCTCGAACGTCATCGTGCCGCAGAGCAATGCCGCCGAAGCCGCCGTAGTCGAGGGCGTAAAGGTGTTTGGGCTCAAGCATCTCGCCGAGGTGGTCAACCTGCTCAACCGGCCTGAGGAGTTTGCCCCCTCGCTGCCCAAGCCTGCCACGGGCTCGTCGGCTTCGAGTGAGCCCCTCCCGGATTTCGGCGACGTGCGCGGGCAAACCACCGCCAAGCGGGCTCTGGAAGTGGCGGCCGCCGGTGGGCACAACGTCCTGATGGTTGGTCCGCCTGGGTCTGGCAAGACGATGCTGGCTCGGCGATTAGCGGGCATCCTGCCGCCACTCACCTTCAACGAGGCGCTGGAGGCCACGCAGGTGCATAGTGTGGCCGGCATTCTCCCGCCCGGCGGTGGACTCCTGGACCATCGACCGTTCCGCGCCCCCCACCATCTCATTTCCGATGCCGGTTTGATTGGCGGCGGTTCAGGTACGCCTCGCCCTGGTGAGGTGAGCCTTGCCCATCACGGCTTGCTGTTCCTTGACGAGCTGCCCGAGTTCCCGCGCAATGTGCTGGAGTTGCTCCGCCAACCCCTCGAAGAGCGGTCCGTTACGATTGCGCGCTCCCAAACGACGCTGTCGTTCCCGGCCGATTTCATGCTGGTAGCCGCCATGAACCCCTGCCAATGTGGATTCTACGGCGACCCAACCCGTGAATGCCGTTGCACTGGCGCCCTCATCCAGCGCTATCTCGGAAAGGTTAGCGGCCCGCTGCTGGACCGGATCGATATGCACATCGAGGTGCCAGCGGTTCCTTATCAGGAGCTGCGGGGTAAGGAGGGCGGGGTGACGTCGGAGCAGATGCGCGTCCGCGTCATGGCTGCGCGAGCTTTGCAGACCGCCAGGGGTTTCTACAACTCCCGCATCCCTGCGTCCGCCACCCGGGCGATTTGCGCGCTGGATGCCGGTGGGGAGCGTACGCTGGAACTGGCCGTCCGGAAAATGGGATTTTCAGCCCGGACTCACGATCGCATTCTGAAGGTGGCTCGTACCGTCGCAGATCTGGACCATCAGGTTGCGATCTCGGCTAAGCATTTGGCAGAGGCGGTGCAGTACCGGAGCTTAGATCGTACTTATTGGGGGTAAAGCACATGTCTACAACATCTTCCGCCACCGCCGCCGTCATGGCAAGAGAGAAAAATATGGCCGCTGAGCCATCAGTTCAACAAAAAGACCTTGTGACCAGTCAACAAGTCATATATACTAATCACGTGGAGCCTTCAGCCAACATGCCTATCTCAGAATTCAAAGCCAAATGCCTTGGCGTCGTCGACGATATCGCTAATACCGGCACGGCCATAACGCTCACCAAGCGGGGGCAGCCCGTAGCGCGGGTGATCCCGATCGAGTCAGTCACTGCTCCTCTCAAGGACACCTGGGCCGGCGCCGTCCGGATTACCGGTGATCTTGTCACGTTTGATGTTGCCGCCGATTGGGAGGCCGCCGCCCAGTGATGAGGGCGGTGTTGGACACCCATATTCTGGTCTTTTGGCGGAGCGATCCTGGGCGGCTAAGCCCGGCACAGCGCCAGCATCTGGAGGCGATCGAAAGCTCAGGCGGCCATTTTACGATTTCGGCCATTACATTGTGGGAGTTAGCCAAGTTGGTAGAGCACGAGAAGCTCACGATCACCCGTCCCCTTGACCTTTTTCTAGGGGAGATTGAAGATCATCCGCGGGTGGAAGTCATGCCCCTCAGCGGGCGCATCATGGCCGAGAGTGTGCAGTTGGGCGGGGGATTCCACAAGGACCCTGCCGATCAGATGATCGCAGCCACCGCGCGCTGCCTTGGCTATCCGCTGGTGACCCAGGATCAGCGCATCCGGGACTGGGGCGGCGTGTCTGTGGTGTAGTCAGACGAGAAAAGCCAGAGTTGTCACGGCGTCGCCCAATGGCGCCGTGTCAAGCCTGGCTCTTCAAACGTTTAGTAAGCGCGAGAGCGCTTCTGCCCTAATAACACCGTCCGGGTTTCTGCCCTTCGGAGGATAGGTCAGAATCGGACTGTTTGATTAGTAATCTAGATTGCACTCTGCCCGCCAAACCCTACCGGCTTGAACAACTCCGCTAAGTATATGTAAAAAAGGAGCCAGTTTTGTCTTGGTGCACCCACAGACAGCAGGAGGGCCTACCATTCGGCCCCGGAGTGAAACCTTTTCGTTAGACTCCGCCGACGCCGTGCACCAGATACAGGCTGGCCAAGTCGCGCTGGAAGGAAAAGGCGTAGGCTCGACCGTCGTCGGCTACCACCAATTCGCGCCGAAATGTGTCGCCAGGCTCGGGCACGCTGATTTGATGGAGCCGCGTGCGAGCGCCGTTTGAAAGCGCAAGCCGTTCAATCGCGATCTGCTCGCCCGGCGGCACAGGGCTGCGCAAAATCAGCCCGTTCGCGTCAGCGGTCCAGGCTAACACGATGTCATCGGGAAGCAGCCCGGCGATCGGACGTGAGATGGCGTGGTCCCCTACCGATTGCAGCCACGCGCCTTTGTCCGCCGAGGCCGCCACCATCCACTTACCGTCCGGGGAAATCCGCATGGCGCGGACGCCCGCCGGCGTGATCGGGGTCGACGGACCGCCCTCCGCCGGGGCGGTGTAGCCTCGCGTGACGCCATCCGCGTTGATGGCGTTGAACAGGATGCGCTGACCGTCGGGGAACCACTCGGGCGCCTGATACCGAAACCCTTCGGCGGCGAAAGCACGCACCTCGCCCGCCCCAGTGGGGATAATCTGCAACACCGCGCGGTTTTCGTCGCGCCGCACGCACACCACAGATTTGCCGTCCGGCGACAGTGCCGGGTAATTGCCGTCGCCGAGACGAACCGTACCGTGGCTTACGCGTTGGTAGAAGATGGCGTTGTTGCGGCCATCACCGGCGCCGAGCTCCATCATCAAGAGAGATCCGTCGGCAGTCATCTGCGAGATCACCGAATTCTCATGCCATGACAAATCGCGTGATTCCCGTTCGCCCGGCAGCAGGCCACGAATACCGACGCGGCTAACAGTCGAGGCCGCCAGCAACTCCCCAATGGGCGACACGTCATGAATCGAAAGCCAATTGGCGCTCTGCGTGAGCAGCCGTATTTGACCCGGCATGCTGACGGCGAAAACGGCGGGATTGTCGGAAGCCTTGCGAAGGGCCGAGATCCATATTTCCTTGCCGGAAGGCGCCCAGGCGAGTCCCGCCACGGCGCGCATTCCGCCGGCCAGGACCAGCGCGGGAGCACCGGCTCGCACCAGCTTGAGCGCCACATCGCCGACGCCGCTGAGATCGCGCTCGAAAAACGCGACTCGGCTGCCGTCAGGAGAGATACGCGGCCGCATCGGTTGAGCCGCGGCGTCGTGCAGCACCGTCCCAATCGGATACTCGACGCGATAGCGGTTGCCCATCCTGCGTACAACGGCCATTTCCTTGGCGTCCGGGCTCCAGTCGGCTTCGAGCACGTTCTCGAGCAGCTCGCGCGGGGTGCCGCCGGAGACCGGCACCCTGGCCAGTGTGTCTTTCGCGGCCAGCACAATGGCCAATTCGTTTGTCGACGAGACCGCCGCTAGATGCGTGGAGGGGCCCAGTCCCAGCGACCGCGATTCCCGATTGCCCGTCCTTAGCGAATAGACCGAATACGGCGAACCCTCCCAGTTGGCGCTGTAGATGACCGAGCCATCCGGAGCAAAGCGCGCTGCGTTGACGTCGCCCCGCCGGTAGGTCAACCGCGTGAAGGTGACCGGCTCACGGCGAGACAACGTACGGCCGAAATAGCCGCCAGCCGCCGCACCGGCCGCGAGGCCTCCTGCGAGCCATGGCAGCAGTTGACGCCGTCCGATCAAAGGCTGGACCGGCGCGGTGACGATGTGGTGGCGTGAGGCGCGCCCCACGGTTAGATCGTCTCGAATCTCTTCAAGCGCGATACGCAGATCGGAGACATGCTGCCACCGCCGATCCGGCTCCTTGCGCAAGCAGCGCAGAATGGTGCTCTCCAGGTCCTCCCGAAAATCAGGCGCCACTTCAGACAACGGCGCCGGCTCCTTATGCAGGATCGCCGAAAGCGTCGCAATCTTGCTGGTGCCCTCGAACGGCTTACGCCCTCCGAAGAGTTCATACAGCACGGCGCCGAGGGAAAAGATGTCCGAGCGCGCGTCCACGCGCTTAGCCTCAGCTTGCTCAGGCGACATGTATGCCACCGTACCCACGATCATGCCTTCTTCGGTGAGCCCGGCAAGTTGGCTCGGGTCGAGTACCTCGGTGGCGGCGCCGATGTCGACCGACTGCGCCGGCTCGGTGGCCTTGGCCAGTCCGAAGTCGAGTAGCTTGGCCACGCCCTCGGGCGTAATGATCACGTTGGAGGGCTTGATGTCACGGTGTACAATGCCGCTGGCGTGCGCCGCCGCCAAGGCGCTGGCGAGCTGAATCACCCAGTGCAGGGCCTCTTTGGTTTTCGCGCCGCCGCCTCGTCCGATGATTTGATCCAGCGTTTCGCCGGGTACAAACTCCATGGCCATGAAGACGACGGTGTGCCCGTCCACTTCGGCGGCGTCAACATCGTAGATAGTGACGATGTTGGGGTGGTTGAGCGCCGAAGCGGCCTTGGCTTCCTGTACAAAGCGCTTCATGCGCTCCGGACTCGCAACCAGGTGTAGGGGAAGAACCTTGATGGCGACCTGACGGTCCAGATGCAGATCGGTGGCGCGGTACACCAAGCCCATGCCACCGGCGCCTATCTTTTCATCAATCCGATAGTGCCGAAGCTGCTTACCGACCATCACCGAACTTCCACTATCGCAGACCGCTGGGCCCTTGGCAATTCTGTTTCGGGCGCATCACATTCCGTACGGGTCGGGAGGCACAATTTGCTTCATGCGTGCGTACACAGTGAGCGCGCCGCGGTGGTGCGCGGTATGGTCCACGATTTCCCTCACAATACCGAGACGCGGCACACCGCCCAGTACGGGCCCCGGAGGAAGCGGCGTCATCAGATCTGCGTCGGTCTGGGCGGTGAGAGTCGCCACCGCGTTCGCCATCGCTCTGTCGAACCATGCCCGCGCCTCCGCCAGGGATTCAATAGCCATGACGAACTTGATCTGCTCCGCAAAATTCATGTCGAAACCTTCGGGCCTAAACGCACCCTCGATAAACCAATCGATGACGCGTGCGGCATGAGCCACTTGTTGCGCGGCGCTCATGGTGCCTGCGGCCGGGGTGAACCCCGAAACTTCGCCCGTCAAATTATGAGTGGAACGCTTGAAGCGCTCGTGCGTGACGGTAAGATCTTCAACCGCTTGTTGGGCCAGAGAGGGGAGGAACTCGCGGCGGCAGCCATGGTTCTACTGTAGCTTGAGGCGAGTGGCCGGTTCCGTAGTTGGCAAAGAAACTTTGTAACATCGAGCGGCCTTCGTGCCTCTACTTTGATAGAGGACGGCCACCATGTTTAAGAAGATTCTACCCGCCGCGATGGTAGCACTGGCGATGCTCTCAGCCTCTTGTGCGGGCCCCCGCTATAGCTCTGGCGTCGGGGTGCGCTTTGGCGCGCCGCCACCCCCGCGTTACGGTGTGATTGGCGTTGCGCCCGGCAATGGATATGTTTGGGCTGACGGGCATTGGAATCGCGGCGCGCGCGATTGGGATTGGTACGCCGGTTCCTGGCAGCGTCCGCCACGTTCACGAGCCAAGTGGGTTCCGGGCCACTGGGAGGCAAGCCGCGGCGGGAACTACCGCTTCCAGCGCGGGCGCTGGCGCTAGGGCTGTAGATGCAGGGCGAGGAGTGCCTCTGGCTCGTCGCTGAACATGAGCGGGCCGGAAGAGTCAAGGCGCTGAAGCCTATGCCAGCCAAGTCCGAGGGCCAGCGCGGCCAGCACCGTCACCAGTACGATGAGCGGTCGAAACCCGGGCTTCGTAAGCGCTTGGTAGCCGATGGTGGCCATCGCCGTCGAGTACGTGGCGAAAACGGCAAAGTAAAGACCGGCTGAAAAAGGCAGGTTCGCCTTGCCCGGCAGGTAGGAACAAGTGAACGGAATTTTGTTGAAGCGCAGCAGCGCCGCTTCCACGAGCACCCAGGAGAGCAGCGCGTTGACGAAGGCATGCGCCACCGCGAACGGCGCGTCCCAAAGGACAGCTTCCACCACGAAGACGGGCGTCAACACCGGCAGGGTCGTCAGCAAGAACATCGCCTTGCGCACGGCCCGGTGATAGGCTTGCCGGTCCGTCGATTCGGTCATGCGAAACACCCAGTTGGCGCGTAGCTCGGCCGGAATGGTAAACGTGAAACGGAGCCCGGCCAGAATTGCGAACGTGAGCGTCAGGGGCACCATGAACAGGCGCGGGCTCGGTTTGAGAAAGATCGCATAACCTCCGGAACGCACCATGCCCGCCAGCAGTGCGTCGAGGACAAACGCGAGGCCCACTCCCGAGTAGCCGCCGAGGATGAGCCAGTGCCGGCGGCTGCGCAGTGCCGTCTTGACAGTGAACCAGAAAACGGCGCGTTCGATGGGATCGCGCAGCCATGCTTTGTTGAGCAGCCACGCCGCGGCCCGCTCCCAGGCCGAGGGCGTGCCAGCGACTTCGGTGGCCTGTTCGAGCGAACGTTTCGCATGGCGGTAGTAACTCAACAGATAGACTCCGGCTGCCCACACCAGAACTGCGGCCATTCCCTCCAGCGCCAGCGTGTTCAACTGGCCCCACACCGGCTCGGGCCGGCCCGCGATGGTTTGCGCGAGACCGAGAAACCAAAACTGCGGAACCCACCAAAGCCAAGGATTCTGTGCGGCGACGGGCAAAGCTGGATTGATGAGCGAAATACCTTTGGGATAGACGAACAAGGCCACCAGGGTCAGGCAGAGCGCGCTCATCTGGATGATCGGCGTGATGCGGCGAAACAACCCCGCCGGCAAAAGATTCATGAGCGTGCCCTGCATCGCGATCAGTCCGAAGAAGGCGAAGGCCGACGCGGCCACGATAGCAATGGCTTGGCCAATCCACATGGTCAAACCCGCCAGCATCGGTTCGCGCGACGCCGCAAAGCCCAGTGGCAGTAGCAACGTGGTGGGCCCGCTAATGGTCAACACAAACAGGCCGAGATACTGCAGCAGCGCGCCGATTTTCGCGGCCAGGATCCTCCGCGTGCGAAGCGGCAATGCACCCAACACCACCCAGTCCCGCCGGCCGAGGAACAACGTGTCCCATTGAAACACGGTGACGAATCCGATCATCGACATACCGTAGAAAAAATAGAATGCCTGGTTGAGCCACAGCGGAGGAGCGTTGGCTCCGCGAAACAGCAGCCCCGCGCTCATGCCGAGGCTGGGCACGGCGAGTACGGCGAGAATTTGGCCCAGCCCGAGTTTGGACTCGGCATCGGGATGAATGATCTCAACGTCGAAAAACCCGTTGAAGAAGTGGCGAACCAACTCGCGGAACTGCACTGTTGCGCTATCCCTTCATCACGTCGACAATCTGGCTGGCGGTCTTCACCGTATCTTCCTGCACCACCAGTTGCGCAAAGACAGACTCCAGCGAGGGCAGACTCATCAGGTCTCGCAGACGATCCACCCGATCATTCGCCACCATCTTGCCCCGATAAAGAATGATGACGCGTGAGCAGACTTTCTCCACGGTCTCCAGAACGTGCGAGCTATAGAGCACGGTCTTGCCTTCGCGCGCCAGCGCGGTCAGCAGGTGGCGGAACGTGAGAGCGGACGTTACGTCGAGGCCGGAGAGGGGCTCGTCGAAAATCAGGACGTCCGGATTGTGCAGCAGCGCCGCCGAGATCAACACTTTCTGCTTCATCCCCTTCGAGTAAGATGCGATCGGCGAATGCCGGTACGTGTGGAGGCTGAATAGTTTCAGCAGCCCCTCGATCTTATCCTTGAGGATCGGCTCCGGCACCTGGCGCAGCCGCCCCACCAGCTCCAGATACTCGTAGCCGCTGAGATACGGGTAAACGTAGGGCTCTTCGGGTACGTACCCGAGACGCCGTTTGTAGTCGATCAACTGCTCTTGAATGGGCCGGCCTTCAAAGAGGACCCGCCCACGGCTCGGCTCCAGTAGCCCGGTCAGAATATTCACGGTCGTGGATTTGCCCGATCCATTGTGACCGAGATAACCGAGCACGTGCCCGGGTTCGGCCACAAAGCTGACGTCCTCCAGCGCAGGAATGCTGGCGTAGAACTTGGTCAGGCCTTGGGCTTCGAGCATGACATCAATAGACTCCACTCAATTGGAAAATGTTCCCGGGCGCTGGCCTAACGCCGATACCGGAGCACGCGTCCAGGGTTGGCGTTGGTAAACCGGCCCGTATCGATGACCGCCACCCCGTTGACGATCACGTGCGGAATCCCCACCGGGAACGAGAGGGGCTTCTCGAACGTGGCCGTATCGCGAACGGTTTCCGGGTTAAAGATAACCAGATCGGCGGCCAGACCAATGGCGATGCGTCCACGGTCATATAGTCCTAACCGGTTGGCCGCCAGCGAAGACATCTTGCGAACGGCGGACGCGACCGACAACACTCGATCCTCACGCACGTACTGCGAGAGCACGCGCGGGAACGCGCCGAAGGCCCTGGGATGCGCACCTGTTGCAGTGATCAACGTGGGCGGCGCATCGGTGCAAAGGCTCACCCACTCGGTGCGCAGCGCCAAGTGCTTCTGCTCCTCGTTCATACTCTTAGGATTGACGCTCACCGAGTTGGTGGCCGCCAGATCGAAGAACGCCGCCCAGTCATCGGTCCCACGGAGCTTGGCGATCTCGGCGATAGACTTAGCCTCGTAAGCCTTGTCGAGCGACGCGCCCACGCTGGCTACCAGAATGTTGTTCCAATCCGAGCCCACATGCCGGTACCAGTTTTCCCAATCCCCTGTCTCTTCGATTTCCTTCCGCAGGGCCGCTCGCACGGGCGGGTCGGCAAGAGTCTTCAGAAACGGCTCGGCGCCCTTGCCGAAATGGCGCGGATGAATGAGGGAAATTAGCCCGAGGCCGTTGCGGATGTAGGGATAAATGTCGGCTGTAACATCCAATCCCAAATCCCGTGCGCCTTGGATCATGTCGACCGCCCGCTGCATGCGCGGCCAATTTTCCTGCCCCGCCGCCTTCAGGTGAAAGATGTGCACCGGCACGCCGCCCTCGCGCCCGATGCGGATAGACTCGGTGATGGCTTCGAGCACCGCGTTGCTCTCATTGCGCATATGCGTGAGATAGATCCCGCCGTAGCGTCCGGCCACCTTGGCCATCTCAACCAGTTCGGAGGTGGTGGCGTAGGTGCCCGGCGGATAGATGAGAGCGGTGGAGAGGCCCACGACGCCGTCCTTCATGGCTTGCTCCACATACCCGCGCATCCGGCCCAGTTCGGCTTCGGTGGGCGCGCGATTCTCGTCGCCAATCACCTGCCGCCGCACCTGCGCCGCGCCCACGTTATGAATCGTGTTGATCGGGATGCCTTTGGCTTCCAGCGCGCGGAAATAGACATCGAAGGTGGGCCACTTCTTACTCGGCGCAGTCGAACTGCCTTCGCCTCCGAGCATCGTCGTGATGCCCTGGCGAAGCTTGCTCTCGGCGGACGCGCGGTCTTCGAGAAGCGGCTCGGAATTGGCGCCCATCATGTCGATGAAACCCGGCGCGACGATATGATTGCGCGCGTCCACGGTGCGCTTGGCGGGCTTGCCGCGCAACGCTCCGATCGCAGCGATGCGGCCGGCACGAATCCCGAGGTCGGCGCGATACCATGCGTTGCCGGAACCGTCCACGATGCGGCCGCCGGTAATGAGCAAGTCGAAGGGCGGCTCCTGGGCCAGAGCCACGGACGCAAGCAGAACAATCGCGAATAGACGCATATGGTCTTCTAGCGTAGCGCTTGTTCGAGGTCCATGATCAGGTCGTCCTCATGCTCGAGCCCGACGGATATCCGCAACAGATTGGGAGGCGTGGTGCTGTTCGGTCCTTCCACAGATTGCCGGTGCTCGATCAAGCTGTGCGTGCCGCCCAGACTGGTGGCGCGGATGAAGACCTTGGTCTTGAGCGTCACCTCCATCGTCTCGGCTCGCGTGGCGCGCAATCGGACTGACAGCATGCCGCCAAAGCCGCCGGTCATCTGCCGGGCGGCGATCGTGTGATTGGGATGCGACTCAAGCCCCGGGTAGTGCACCGCTTCCACCTTCGGATGTGCGGCCAGCCAAGCCGCCAGCCTGCCGGCGGTTCGCGACTGCGCGCGCACTCGCACCGGGAGTGTCTCCACGCCGCGCAGCGTCAGCCAGCAGTCGAACGGCGACGGCACCGCGCCCCCATAACGCTGCGATTTGCGCGCCCGTTCAAACAGATAGTTATCAAACTTGGTGATCAGAGCGCCGCCCACCGAGTCACTGTGGCCGCCGATGTACTTGGTGGTGGAGTGCATCACCATGTCAATGCCGAAGTCAAACGGCCGCTGCAGCACTGGCGTCGTGAACGTGGCGTCGCAGATGCTGATTGCTTTGGCCGCATGAGCGATCTTGGCGATCTCGGCCATGTCAACCACCTTCATCAGTGGATTGGACGGCGTCTCGAGCCACACCAGGCGCGTGGCCGGCCTGATCGCACCGCGCAGCGCGTCGAGATTCGTCATGTCCACGTAACTGATCTCCACCGGCCACTTGGCGAAAACCTCGCCCACCACCTTGCGCATGCCGTAGTAGACATCGTCAGCCACCAGGAGGTGGTCCCCCGCCTCCATTCCCTGGACCACAGCATTCACCACCGCCAGCCCGGAGGCAAAGCAGAGCGCATCCTTGCCGCCTTCGAGCGCCGCCAGGCAGCGTTCCAGCATCTGGCGATTGGGATTGTCTTCGCGCGAGTAACTGAAGCCGGACGGGTAGCCGCCGTCAGCCCCGCGCTGATAGGTGGTGGAGAGATAGATGGGCGCCGCTACGGCGCCAGTGGCCGGGTCAATGTGACGTCCGGCATGAACGGCGATCGTTTCGATTTTCATTCAGAGACCATCATGGCATCGTCAGCGTAGAGTTTTCGTTGCATGAGCACGGTATCGAGCCAGCGCCCGAATTTGAACCCCACGTCTTCGAGTACGCCCACGCGACGGAATCCAAAATGCTCATGCAGGCGGATCGAGGAGATGTTGGCGCTGTCGCCGATCACCGCGATCATCTGCCGGCAGCCCTCGGGACCGCACGATTCAATCAGGGCTCCCAGCAGCGCGCGGCCAATACCTCGCCCCTGCAGATCCGGATGAACGTACACGGAGCTTTCAACCGTGAATCGATAGGCGGGCCGGGGGCGGTACGCGCCGGCATACGCGTAACCAACCACCCTCCCCTCCAGCTCAGCTACCAAATACGGCAAACCGCGCTTGAGCACTGCCGCGCGCCGCCGCACAATCTCGTCCGCATCCAGAGGCTCCAGTTCGAACGACCCAGTTCCATGCCGCACATGATGCGAGTAGATCGCGGCGATGGCCGCCATGTCGCTTTCGGTGGAGGAACGAACCATATCGATTTCGAGCTTGCTGGCCTGGCTACCTCGCTACTCTGAGGCCCGCACTTCGGCCAGCCGCAGGCGCGCGCTCAGCGGGTCGCGATCGGACACATGAATAAAGACGGCCATGCCCCCGACGATTCGGTAGGGGATGCCAGCCGACGTCAAAATCTCGTGCAGCAGTTTGATGCGCTCCAGTAGCTGTTCCAAGTGAATATCGTAGGCGGCGGCGGTCAACACGGCTATCCTCATTCTGGCATGGTCCAACAAGAGCGTAACCCCACGCGCCGCGGGAACATCCCATAATATTAGGGAGAACCCCATGCGCAAGGCCATACTGATCATCACACTCGCCACCACCGTCAGCGTGGCGTGGGCCGACAAGTCCAACCCGACTGAGCCGGAAATCCAGAGCATCATCAAAAGCTTTGCCGACAAGGAGGCCGCCTTCTCCAAGGCCCGCGAAAACTACACCTATCGCCAGACGGCGGTGGTGCGCGAGTTTGACGGCAATTCCAACGCGGCCGGCGGCAAGTACGAGGTGGTCTCCGACATCATCTTCACCAACGACGGCAAACGCACCGAGCGGATTGTGCGCGCTCCGGTGCCGACGCTGCACATGATCGGCCTGACCCCGGAGGACGAGCAGGATTTGCGCAGCGTCCAACCGTTTGTGCTCACCAGCCGAGATATCGATCTCTATCACGTGCGCTACCTGGGCAACGAAAAGCTGGACGAGATTCCCTGCTACGCTTTCGCGGTCAAACCGAAGAAGATGGAGGCCGGCAAGCGGTATTTTCAAGGTATCGTTTGGGTAGACCTCGAAGAACTCCAGATCGTCAAATCATACGGGCGCGGCACCGGGCTCCTGAAGAAGGGCTCTGACTACAAGTTCCCCAAGTTTGAAACCTACCGCGAGCAGATTGACGGTAAGTATTGGTTTCCCACCTACACCATGGCGAATGACACGCTGTTCTTCAACGACGGGCCGGCAGTGCGCATCCGGATGAACGTGAAGTACGAAGACTACAAGCAGTTCAAGTCCGACGTGAAGATCACCTTTGACGACAAGGTGGCGACTCCGGACGAGCCGAAGAAACCGGAAGAGCCGCCGAAGCCACAGCCGAAGAAGCCGTAAGCGGACGAATCAGAAATGCCGGCGGAGGGCCGTGAAGCTGTCCAGCACCAGCAGACGCTCATGGTTCTCCGGCACGGGCTCATGCTCCAGATGCCATGTGTGATGGTGGGGAATGTAGACCGCGCCCAACCCAGCCGCCAGCGCCGGATTGATGTCTGACTTAGGCGAGTTGCCGATCATCCAACATTCCTGTCCACCCACGCCCCGCTCCACGGTGAGCGCACGGTAGCACTCGACGTCTTTCTCTTTCACAACGCGGATGTGGTTAAAGTGCCGGGCCAGCCCGCTGCGCTCCACCTTCGATTGCTGCTCGGCCGGGTTGCCCTTGGTGCACAGCATTAATCGATGGCGCGCGTTCAGGTAAGCCAGCGTCTCGTCGACGCCTTCAATCAACTCCAGGGGATGATGGAACAGATCGTGCCCCCACTGCTCTATTCGCGCGCGGTCCTCGTCTGAGATGCCGCGCTCGGAATGGCGCTCAAAGCATTGCTCGAGATTGCGAGCAAAGTTTGCCGAGCCGTAGCCGTGAATGCGGTTGTTGACGTGCTCGATCTCGTCCAGCAGGGCGCGCACTTCTTCGCTGGAATGACGCGAGTGGTCCAGGTAGGCGGCAAACTCGGCAAAGGTGCGTTCGAAGTAGACGTTGTTTTCCCACAACGTGTCGTCGGCGTCAATCCACAGTTCCATGGGCCAAACGTTAGCCTGTCACTTTGCCCAGCTCCGGAGGCAGCTTGCCGTGGCCGTTCTTGCCTGCCACTTCCTTGAGCCGTTCGGTCTGTTGGGAATGCTTCAAATAGCCCGGCACATAGGCGATCAGCTTCTCCAGCCTCTCTTGCTCGGAGCGCATGCCGAGCAGCTGCTGAAGGAATTCGGGATCGCTCACGCGGCCTGCCAGTTGAAAGCTCAATTGCGGACCGGCAGGGTCAATCTCAAGCTCAACCTCATGTTCGGGCTGCGGCAGCTGCCGGCAGATGGCCATCGCACTATCGCGCAAGGCGGCGGGAGCGGCGATCTCGTGATCGTCAAAGTAGACGACCTGGGCGCGGACATAGTCGAGCTCCTGATTCACCGACTCGATAGTGAACCGGCGCCGGCCCATCGTGATGATGTCCATGCGCCCGTCCGGATACTCCTTCATCAACTCCTCGACCGTGGCCGTGCATCCGTTGGACATCAAGCCCTGCCCGGTGGCCAACACGACGCCAAATTCGCTGCCAGCCGCCATCACCGCGCCGATCATCTGCTTGTAACGATCTTCGAAAATATGCAGCGGCAACCGGTTGTGCGGCAGCAGGACAAGGCCGAGCGGAAACAAGGGCAGGAGGTCCTCGTGCATACTAACCATTATCGGCTTTGCATGGATCTCCACGGGAAAGTAGTTCTGCTCACCGGCGCGTCGGACGGTATCGGCGCCGCAGCCGCGCGGATTTTTCATCAGCGCGGGGCCAAGCTGACGCTCGTGGCGCGCAGCGAGGACAAGCTTAAACGCGTGGCTGCCGAAACCGGCGGCGCGGTGGCGATTGTGGGCGATGTGACCAGCGACGAAGTCCGCCGGCGGGCGGTGGACTCGGCGATGAAGCAGTTCGGACGCATTGACGTACTGGTGAACAACGCCGGCGTAGGAATGTACGTGCCCGCCTATCAGGCCGACATGGCGCAGGTGCGCGGGATGTACGAACTCAACGTGTTTGCCGTGCTGGAGTTGGTGCAACTGGTGGTGCCGCACATGCGCGCGGCCGGCGGAGGCATGATCGTCAATGTCAGCTCGGTAGCCGGCAAAGTCCCGCTGCCTTGGTTCACCAACTATACGGCTACAAAGTTTGCCCTCTGCGCCACCACCGACACGCTCCGCATCGAGCTCAAGCCTTTCGGTATTCGCTGCCTGACTGTGTGCCCCGGGTACGTGAAAACCAGTTTTCAGGATCATTCCCTGGCTGGCCGTCCGCCGGACCGGCTGTGGAGCATGAAGAAGTTCGCGATCACGGCCGACAAGTGCGCTGCCGCGCTAGTGCGGGGGGTGGAGCGGGAGAAACGCACGGTGATGACTCCGGCGCTCGGCGGACTGCTGCAGCCTCTCTATGTCGTGGCGCCGCGTCTCTCAGACTGGTACCTGGAGCGAATCTATCGCGGCCTGAAAATGGGACAATAACCGGAACCGGCTGGACGCATGGACACAAGACTGATACGCACTCCCGCACTGTATCTGGTGGGCTTCATGGGCTCAGGCAAGAGCACGATTGGCGCGGCGGTGGCCGACGAGCTGGGCTGGAGCTTTGTCGACCTGGACGACGATATCGAAGCGGCGGCGGGCGCCAGGATTACCGAGATCTTCGAGCGCGACGGCGAGCCGGCCTTCCGGCTCCACGAGCATCAGGCCCTGGACCAGCGCGTGCGAACGGCCAAGCATGGGCAGCCAATTGTGGTGGCGCTTGGTGGCGGAGCGTTCGCCCAGGAGAAGAACGTGGAGTTGGTCAAAGACAACGGCATCACCATCTGGCTCGATGCGCCGTTTGAGTTGGTGCGGCGGCGTGTGGCTCCGCAAGCGCATCGGCCGCTGGCGCGCGATCCGGAGAAGTTCGCGGCTCTGTTTGCCGAGCGGCAAACCGCCTATGCGCAGGCCGACTACCGGATACCGGTTGAAGGCGATGACCAGCGCGTGGCGGTGGCGGCGATTCTGGGGCTGGCGATCTTCGACTAACGGCGATCGTCGATCTGCACCAGCGGATGAGGATTCTGGTGCACGGTCTCTTCGCTGACTTTGCTTTGGATGGTCTGGGGGTTCCGCCACTTGTCGAAGAGCGATATCTGATGCACGCACGACACCGTGCAGTAAGGCGCACAGCCCTTGGCGGTGTTGTATTCGCGCCGCACGTCCGCGGAAGTGTAGTCCAGCAAGGGCGTGCCCGGATACCCGCGCTGCTGGGAGCAATAATGCACCAGGCCTTCTTCGCAGATATAGAGATAGCGTGCGCCGGCGCGGCACTTCCAGTCATTGGGTTTCCCGTCGGCGATCGCTTCCTGGAAGCCATTGAATTGCGCGTAGCTGGATTTTTCGAACGCCTTGATCTTCATATAGATTTCGCGTTCGCGCGGGCCCAGCGGTTGCACCTGTCCACTGCCGTCATGAATGATACCAACGGTGGAGGTGAAGCCTAGTTCCACGGCGCGCTTGGCCACCACGAGCGCGTCTTCGGGATGATGGATCCCGCCGCCCACTACCGAGTTGATGTTGACGTGAAAGTCAGCGTACTCGGCCAGCAGTTGCAGCTTCTTGTCCAGCACCTTCAGGCTCTTTTTCGACACCTCATCCGGATTGACGTTGTCGATCGAAATCTGCAGGTGATCGAGACCGGCGGCGTTCAGTTTCTTGATCCGGTCAGCCACCAGCAGGTACCCGTTGGTGATCATTCCGGCCAGCATGCCGCGCTGGCGAATGCGGGCGATGATATCGTCCAGTTCGGGGTGGAGCAGCGGTTCGCCGCCCGAAATCGTCACAATAGTGGTGCCCAGATCGGCTAGCTTGTCGATACGAGCCAGCATCACGTCGAGGGTTACGGGCTTCGAATAATCGTCGTACTCGTTGCAATATGTGCAAGCCAGATTGCACCGGCGCATCGGGATGATGTGGGCCAGAATCGGGTGCCCCGTGAAGGCCAGCCCCTTGGCGACCATACGCAATTCGCGAAGACGGCGCGTGGCGGCCAAACGGGTCCGGCGAAAATTGTGGCTCTGCGCTGACATCAAAAGGGACGCTAACCCTTATTGAACCACGGGTTTCGGGCAGCCAGGAACACTATGCGGCGTGTGGACGTTTTCCGGGGTTGAAAAGGAAAGGCCGCCGGTCGAACGGGTCGACTGGCGGCCTTCGGGAACGGACCGTTCAGCTATCTATTTTTTGGTGATGCGCATGGAAACCCTGCGGTTCTTGGCGCGTCCCTCTTCGGTGGAGTTGTCGGCCACGGGGTGCTGATCGCCGTAGCCTTCCGAAGTCATGCGGGCCTTGTCGACGCCCAACTTAACCAGTTCGCCCATGACGCTGGCGGCGCGCGCGCCCGAGAGCGCCAGATTGGCGGCTTTGTCGCCCACGTTGTCGGTATAGCCGCCCACCTTGATGTTGACGTTCGGGTAGGCCTTCAGGATCTCGGACACGGTCTTCAGCTGCGCATCCGATTCCGGCTTCAACGTGGCCTTGCCGGTGTCAAACAGGAGGCGGTCAAAGTCAAACCAAGTGGTCTTGTCCACTGGCTTGGCCGCATCTTCGATGAAGGCCAGCAGGTTGTTTTCGACACCCAGCTTCGGGATTTCGATCTCGATGCCGTTGGGCAGCTTACGCTTGAAAAATTCACCCAGCGCGGCCCAAGCCGAATTGGCCATCGAGGAAACGCTGCTGGCGGTATCCTTGGCGGCGTCCTTCACCGCTTCGGTCATCTTGGTGGTGTCCGGCATGGCGACCTTCGGCGCTTCGCTGCCGCCCAGGAACCACCAGGCGGCGCCCAAAGCAAGCGCGCCGAGAATCAACGGCATGGCCCAACCCATTCCGCCGGATTCCTTCGGCATGTCGGGGATCCGGTTCACGGCCGACGAGGCCATGGAGCCTACGTTCGGCATCGACGGCATCGATCCCAACAGCGAGCCGAGGCCCGCCGGCAGCATGCTCTTCAGGGAAGCTGCTTCGCCGCCGAGCATGGACGCGAATGAGCTGGCGTTCAGACCACCGCTCGAGGCCTTCTGACCGAGCAGGCCGAGCACCATCGGTGCGGCCATCCCGAGCAGGCCTTCGGCCGACGACGCTTTCAGTCCGGAGGCCGAGGCGATGGCGCTGGTGACGGCCGACTGGTTGCTGCCGAGGGCCAAACCGAGGAATTTCTTGGCTAACTCACCAACCGCTCCGGAAGCTCCGCCGGATGCCAAGCCTGCCAGATTACCGAGGATGCCGCTGGCGCCCGCTCCGGTGACCATGGAAAAAATCTGGCTGATGAAGCCTGGGTCTGTTGACTTGCCAGCTACCGAGGCGAGAATAGCCCCAGCAGCCGTCTTCAAGCCATCGTTTACTTTGCCTTCGGGTTCACCGAGGCGGGATGCGAGGGCGCCCATGATTTGCGGTCCGGCGAGGGACATGAGGGAATCGAGCAGGGAACTGGCCATGCGATTAGTTTCTCCTTGTGGGCTTACGATGACGTCTAACTACGGTAAGCCGTATCGAACTGTACCATGGTCAGCTTAGGAAAACATAGTCCTGTCCTCAGGGTATACCCCCTTTTTGCGGGGTTTGGAGACGCGAAGCTCCGGATGACTTACGCGACCCGGGTCTTATGTACTCCTAATTACTATCGTCGTTGCCGTTTACGAAACCCACAGAGCTCAAGCACACGAAATGAGACTTCAACTCCCCTCGGTTGGATCTGCATGATTTCTTGCTCCACTGTAACGGCGTGTCCGAGGCGGG
>JAYTKJ010000036.1:0-4037 GCA_043730365.1 Acidobacteriota bacterium
GGAGTAGCGTCGCGCGGGCCTGGGCTGCCCGAGTTGCCGATTGCCGGATCAACTCATGGGCCAGCTGCACGCGCGCGCTGCCATCGGGTGAAAGCGCCAGGTCCACGGCTTGCTTCATCGACAGCGAAAGCGTCTCGGCTGGCGGCGCTTGGGCGGCGGCGATGATGGCCGCCATGAGCAGCAAGATCGTCGCCCGCCGGGGTATATCGAGGATCGGCATATCATCTCCCTTCTTTCTCAGGAGCGCTGCCGAGCGCGCCTGTCAGGATAAAGGCCGAGACGACTTTGGCGAAGCCGGCCATCTCTTTTTCGTCGTGAGGGTATTTCAATCCCAGCCGCTCCAGCACGGCTCGCGAGGTTTCCAGGTTGGCGCAAAAGCTGAGGGCGAAGGCGGCTAGACGTCTGATGTCGGGCGAAGAGGCGCGGGCGCCTTTGAGGCGGGCCAAGCGCTGTGAGCAGTGCCGATGCATCGGCTTCATCACCGCAGCCACCACTTCGTCCAGAATCTCGGTTGGTTCCCGCAATTCGTGCTTCAGGATGCTGCCCACGTACGGATGGTTGTGGCGGCGAACCAACGTGATCTGGAGGAAGCGGCTCAGCCAGGCCTCGAACGCTGCCTTCGGTGTTTCCTTCTCTGCCTTGACTAGCAGAGCTCCATCAACACCGAGTTCCCGGACGCCGGCCAGCACGGTATGCCGGTAAAGCCCTAGCTTGTTCTTGAAGTGGTAGTTGACCAGGGCGAGGTTGACGCCGGCCAGCGCGCAGATCTCACGCACCCCGGCTCGTTGGAATCCGTCGCGAGCGAAGATGACGCCGGCGGCGCGGGTGAGCCGCTCTTTGGTTTGATCCGAGGGCATTGGTGATTATTTAAACAGTTGTTTAAAGTCTAGCCCCGCTCCCCGAGCGTCGTCAAGGCACCCGATCGGCTCGGGTGCGCGACATGGAAGTGATAGATTTCGTTGGAATGCAGGCGAATTGCGGAAACCCGAGCGTAGCGGTACACAGCGCCTTACTCTCAGCGCGCAGCGAAGCTCGTCGAGCGGTACGCTGGCATGGGTATAGGTTTGCACCTTGAATTGGTGCTCGCCCCGGAACTGATACCTTCACGGCTCTCACACTGGCGCACCAACAGCGCAACCGTGAAACTGTTGTCGTAGAAGGCAAAACGCAGTTGGGTCCGGCGACCCTGGAGTCGCGGACCCAACTGTGAACGATCGCTCGAGCGGCTGAACTACTTTTCTCAGCCGCCGTAACCGCAGGCCCCGAGCAGGTACTGCGCATCTCTGATGAGAATCGCGGCGGCGGCCTGCGTGATGGTGCCGGGTGTTGTGCTGATTCCAGCATTCACCAATTGGATGAAACTCCCCCACTGGGTCACCGCCCCGGGGCAGTTTCCCGCAGCTTTCAGGGTGACAGCGGCATTCAGCGGAGCGAGCAACGGCGCTGGATCCCCGGTGATCGCGCCACTGGCTACCAACCGGTTCACATCGTAGATGATGCTGGTCGGCGTCGCGACGACGATTGTGATAGTCACCGGCAGCGAACTCTTGTTACCAACATTGTCCGTCGAGCTGATGAGCACTGTATTGGTTCCCAGCGGAAGAGACGTCAATGAAATCGCTCCTCCGCTCAGGCTGCTGGCGGCAACGGGCGCGCCGCCGTTAATTGCCACCGTTACGCTGCCTACGCCTGACCCGCCGTCCGTCACTGTGTAATTCAACGTGTCGCTGTTTGCGTACTCCGCAGCCGCCGGTTGATTGGTAATCACCGGTGCCTTCTTGTCCACCTTGTTGCCGCCAATTGGGCCGGCGAAAGAGGCGTTGAAGGCTTTGTCCAAGAATTCCGATTGGTTTGTCAGCGCGTTACTCGTCTCGGTCAGGTTAGGCACTGAGGTTCTCAGGCTGAAAGGGAGGGTAGACACAAGGCCTGAGAGGGCGTCAGACGGCACGCAGGAAATGCTGACATCCGTGGCGCGCCACAACCCATCCGCAACGCCGCACACCGCGGTCGGGGGAGTTTTGTCAACCCTAACGACATGGTTAACGGTCGCCACATTACCCGCCTCGTCGGCGCAAGTCGCGCTTACCGGGATTATTCCAGTGCCTGTTGATGCGGTGAATGCCGGGCAACTGGTAACCGTATCAAGAGCTGCTCCCGAATTGGGAAACCAGTTCCAGTAGACGGTCACGTTGTCGTTGTTCCAGCCATAGACGTTGGGACGTGGCGCCGGGTCGATACTGGCGGTTGGCGGGGCGCAGTCGTAGCCAAACCTTGGCAGAGACTTAGTGACGGTGTGGTTGCGGTCCACGAGCTCGCGACCGTAGTCCACAATTACTTGGTTAATTGGAATTCCGAACGAGGCGCTGCTGATGTCAATTTTGTCCGGATACCACGAGTCTATACCATTCGACGAGAGAGAGAGTGACACCAGTTGGCCGATGTTTCTGCTCGGGATCGTCACAAAGTTCTGGTCGCCGGACTCAAAGAGAAGGTCGCTGCCGAACACAACTCGTGGGTCGGTGTTGACCGTCCACTCCGACGAGCCGCAGGTGCCGGTCAGTTTGAACTTTAGCTTATTGTCGGTGCCGGATTTGATCCTCTTGGCCGTATGGATTCGCAGCCCGTAACCCGGATGGCGTGTCTTCCATGGATTGTCCTTCGCAGTAGCGAGGTAGAGATCTTGGTTGAAATCGTTGTTGAGGCGGCTGAGCATCTGGCCTAAGTCAATCAATGTAAGCGGCCAGACTTGAAGCAAAGTGTCGAGGTCCGAGATCAAACCGTCCACGCCCGCGTTGATGAAATCATCGGTAAAGACGGACGTGGAGGGGATCGGATACGCGTAGGTAACCGCGAACCCGGTTTTGTGCTGGGTGGCTCGAAGCCACGACGCCTCCATGATGCTGGGCAGAACGTGAGGCGCAAATCCGACGGAAGTTCCAATACTGCCATTCCCAAAGCTTATGTTCTTGCCTGGAGCCCCCACTCGCACGCCCTGACGGCTCAGGACATTGTAAACATTGGTCGCGTCGTTCTCGCCGTCGATCGTTATACCTTCATGGTCTTTGAGGTTGCCGATAATATAGTCGAAGCCCGTATGGTCCGAATACTTGCCGACGCTGTAAACAACATTCCGGTCAGGGACTATCTCAGGGCGTCACCGTGAAGCTTCGGGCCACCGATGGCGCAGGATTGTGGATGCTGTTGCCCGCTTGGTTGGCCTGGATCGAGCAGGTCCCCGCTTTTTTCAGCTCGATCGTCGTGCCGTCTACTTTGCACACGGACTGCGTCTGCGAGGTGAAGGTCACTCTCAAGCCCGAGGAGGCGGTGGCGCTCACCGTGACTGGTGATTGCGCCAACGACTTGTTGGCCAGGGCCCCGAAGGCGATGGTCTGATCGGCCTTACCGCTGCCGACGGTGAAGGATTGGGCCACGTTCGGGGCGGCGCTGTAGTTGGTGTTGCCGGTTTGGCGGGCCACCACCGTGCAGGTCCCGGAATTCAGAAGCGTGATCGCCGCTCCGTTGGTACCGCCAGCGGTGCACACCCCCGGTGTTGTCGTAGTGAACGTCACGGGCATAACCGGGGCCGTGGCGCTGACGGTGACTGGGGAATCAGACCTCTTCACGTTCGGCAGAGGAGCGAACGCGATGGCCTGCGACGCCTGGGCAATCGTGATGCTCAGATTGGGTGACGCCGTTCTGGCCAGGAAGTTGGCCGTTACCGCCGTGCTTACTGAGACTACGCAGGTACCCGCCCCGCTTGAACCGAACGTGCCCGCCGCGTTTACCACCGCGCACGGCCCGCTCACGTATCCAAACGTCAGAGCGCCGTCGGAGTTCGTGTTCGCCGTTGCTGTGAAGTTGCCGCCCAGATAGGCCGGTGTGGGCGCCGCTCCAAACGTTACTGCCGGCGTCGCCGGTGCAATCGTGATGCTCAGATTCGGTGACGCCGACCCGGCAACGAAGTTGGCCGTGGCCACCGTGCTGGCCGACACTACGCAAGTGCCCACGCCGCTCGAACTGAACGTGCCCGCCGCGCT
>JAYTKJ010000037.1:0-1502 GCA_043730365.1 Acidobacteriota bacterium
CCTGTTCATGACGCAGCGGACGGGCGCGTTCTTCTACGTGCTTTTGGAGAAGGCGCCGGAGGCCCGGGAGTTTTTGCGGGCGCGCGGGTATAAGCCGCAGCCGGCGCTGCCGAAAGGCGATGGGGTGTAACCGGCTATCCTGTATCGATCATATGAATGATTTAGAAATGTTCCGTGGGTAAGCCAGCTATTAAGTGGCGTGCATTTCACTTTGAGCGGAAATCCTACGACCTTAGCCACCTTCATCCTACGACGGTCACTTACGTACAAGCCGCCAAAAAAGGTAAGCCGGAGCATGCCTACAAGGTCAATGTAATATTCTCGCTACATTGCTTTACGCGCGGCATCTTGGAGGGAGAAACCGTCGATCCCAAGCTATTTTACGGCGACGGGTACGAAACCCGGCTCATCGAATTTCAGCGCTATGAGCTTTCATACAGACTCCCCGGCATCGTCGGCGAATTGATGGACCGCAAGTGCTACCACACAGGCAGGACTAACTACACTACGGTTGAATTGGTTAGCGAACGCCATGGTATCACTGCCGAGTACGAGATTTACTTTACGGTCGCCCGTGCATCAAAGATCGCGATCGAACTCTACGTCGAAAGCGCCTATATGCGCGACCCGGAACACATGGCCGGAAGGCCTGTGAGAAAAGCCATTGGCTTTGCCATCATCCTGTTCAACGTCTTAAACAACCGGCCAGTCGTGGCGCCTAAATGAAAAAGAGGCTCGAGAGCCTCCTTTTCATTTTCGAACAGCTACTCGGACCTCTTGGATATACTCACACTTGGGTGAGAACCATTTCTGGCGGTATCGGCGCCACGGTTGTTAAGCCGCTCCGCTCATACGCCGACAATTCGATGATAACGCTGGTGCGCAGGGAATACAAGCCGCGGCAATGGACTCACTGCGGCGAAAGTATCCCGGGGCGGGAGGCTGGCTCTATTCGCCCGGCCACGAGCGATGGATGCGGGCTTCCAGTTCTTCGCGGCGGGCGTGGTGTTCCGGCCCCGTGTCTGGACAGTCCGAATTGGATTCACCCACTTCTGCTTGGCGTACTATTCCAGGAAAACGGCGTCGCGTTTGGGAGGCGTTTAAGAATCTGGAGGCCGTGGCGGAGCGCTACGCCGCCGACGCGTTCCGGTCGCGCATGCGGGCCATACTGGGGAAATAGTGCGGCAAGACGGCGAGTTTTTCGAGGATCGCGAACTCGACCCGATCTACATCGGCAAGCGCCTTTCGGACGCGAAGGCGTTGGAGGATTTGCCGACCGGGGCGGGCTGGGACTATTACGTGGAAACGGACGAGTATCGCGGCGGCTTCCTGTTCATGACGCAGCGGACGGGCGCGTTCTTCTACGTGCCGCTGGAGAAGGCGCCGGAGGCGCGGGAGTTTTTGCAGGCGCGCGGTTATAAGCCGCAGCCGCCGCTGCCGGGTAAAGAAGCCTGAATCCATCAACTGAAAGCTTTACGCTGAAAGTGAGAGACGCACCCAAG
>JAYTKJ010000038.1:0-7387 GCA_043730365.1 Acidobacteriota bacterium
GCGGCCTCCCGCAACCACAGATTGCCTTTGAGTTCGGTCAGCGCAAACACCATCCGGTCTGCCGCAACCGATAACCCGATGTGGTAGCCCCGCGTTCCAAAGGGAGCCAGCGAGCGGCGGACTGAATGGAAGTGCTCTACCGGGAACCGGTCGCCCGAAGGCTTTTTCGAAGACGGATCCAACCGCCGAGCCCAGATGCAGCGAAAACCGTCGCGCTCGGAAAGATAGTAGAGCATCGCGCCGCTGGGCGGCCAGGCCGGGTCGCGTTCCACGTAGGTGCCATCGGTGACGGCGATCCATTCAGAAGGTGGCGCCGGGAGGGCCCCGTCGATCTGCACGATCCAGAGTTGTTGTTTGCTGGCCCGGTCAATCGAATGGAAGGCCACCCATTTTCCGTCCGGCGAAAACCGCGAGCCGGACAAGACCGTATCCGTTGGCCGCCTGGCCAAAATCACCTTCTGGCGCAACTGGGTATCGTATAGTGTGAGATGTTCATCCTCCAGCGGCTCATACAAAATCCGCTTGCCGTCAAAGGAAATATCCATTACCGCCCCGCACCCGTCAAACAAACGCTCGGCCGTTCCGCCCTGCGAGGGAATTGCGAACGCCACTTGTGCGTCATCGCAGTATGCCAGGGTGGCGCCATTGCCCGACAGCTTGGGAATCCCGATCTGGCGTTCGCTGTTTACCAGGATGCGCTCCCGGCGCGTGGCCAAGTCCATCACACGGAGCGACCAGTTCGCTCCCTGGGAGCGAGTAAAAGCCATCTGCTTTCCGTCAGCCGACAAGGAAGGGGACCGTTCAACCGACAGGGCCTCGGTCAGCCGAGACGCGTCTCCGCGGGTTAACCCAGTGTTCCTGTCTAGCAGCGCTGTCCAAATATCGTAGTTCAGCGATAGATCGGCCATCACCGTTCGCGGTTCACCTTTGACCACCACCTCGGCCGCCTGCGTCTGGCGCCCCGGCCCGAGCGTCAGCCGCTCCATCGATCCATCGGCCAGACCACCGCCGGTCAACCCCAACTCCCATAGGTTGCTTGATTCGCCGAGCAAAGCTGAAAACAAGACCCGCGATCCGCCGCCTCCACTTTTGAGTTCGGAGTTGGCCAGCCAGGCGAGTGGCTGATGACTTCCGCCCCCAACGTATCCGAATCCAGCGGTGTTCAGCCGGGCTAGCGCGCCTGTCTTCCTCGGAGCCCCTCCCGCTACCGGCAGAATCCACCAATCGAGCGAGTCGTCGGCTTTGCCACCCGCATCTTTACGGCCCAGCACCAGCAACTCATCGCCCTTGGGAGACCAGACGGGATGTGTCGCGGCAGCCAACCCGCCACTGACCAGCCTCACCGCGCCTCCGCCCGCTTCCACCAGAAAAATGCTGGCGGAGCCTGGGACGAAACCGACCGAACTCCGCCCGGTCCAGTAGGCGATCGTGCGCCCGTCCGGCGAAAATCGCGGATCCCGTCCCTCGGGAGCCACCAGGATGGGATCCCCCCCCAGAGCCGGAGTGACGTACACACTGCCTCCGTTTTTCTCGGAACGGAATGCCACCTTGGTGCCGTCGGGCGAAATCGACGGGGCGCTTTCGTCAGCATCGTCGCGCGTAAGTTGGATGGCATCGCGGCCGCCCACTTGCTGCACCCATATATCGAGGTTGGCCGCGCCGCCACGATCGGACGCAAAGGCCAGCAGTGAGCCATCTTTCGATAGGGCCGGATATGCGCTCAGACCTGCGTCGGCCGTTAGCATGGTAGTGGTCTGGGTAAGTGCCGTATCCGGCGGCGGGCGCAACATGAACCACGCGCCGCCCGCCGCCATCGCCGCGCCGCAAGCCGCCGCCACTGTCCAATCGAACCATCGGACTCGCGTGTTTGTTACCGGCCGGCGCGCGGCGGTCTCCGTACTGTCGGCGACGGCTCCGCTCTCGATATCCCGTAGCGCATCCTCCAGCATGAGCTTGACGTCGCTCATGTGCTGCCAGCGGTCCGCCGGCTTTTTTTGAAGGCACTTGCGCACAATTTGTTCGAGCGCCGGCGGCGTGCCGGGTTTCAATTGCCGCAGTGGAGGCGGTTCGTGCGTTAGCACCGAGGCGATGGTCGAGGCATAGGACGCGCCATGGTGAGCCATCGACCCGGTCAGCATTTTGTAGATCACGCAGCCGAAGGAGAAGATGTCCGAGCGCCCGTCCACTTCCCGGCCCTCGGCCTGCTCCGGCGACATGTAGGAAATCGTACCCATCACGAGGCCGGGCTCGGTCAGCGGCTCGGTAGCCGTAGGGCTATCGCCTTCGTCATCGGCCGCACTGGCGGGTCTCTTCACCGTGACTTTGGCGAGCCCGAAATCGAGAACCTTCACCAGTCCCCGTTCGGTGATCATGATGTTGCCCGGCTTGAGGTCACGATGGACGATGCCCGCTTCATGTGCCACTGCCAAGGCGTCGGTTATTTGAATTGCGTAGCGGAGCGCCTCCCGCAGTTCTAGACCTCGCGGCGGAGTGGCTCGATGCAGCGTCTGGCCCACGATGCGCTCCATCACGATGAAGTCGAAGCCCTTTTCGTGGCCGACTTCATAAACGGTAACGATATTGGGGTGATTCAGGCCTGAAGCCGTTTGCGCCTCCCGCGCAAACCGGCGGCGCGCGTCTTCGCCGCCGAAATGCGACGCCGACAGGATTTTGATCGCCACCGGACGGTTCAGCTTCTGGTCCAGCGCCTGATACACCAGACCCATCCCGCCAGAGCCGATCTTGTTTTGCACCTCGTAGTGGCCGAGCTGCGTGCCAGGTTGCAACTCGATGCCCGGGCGCGGACCCGAGCCCGCTCCAGTAAGGTCACCCGGGACGGAATTCAACATCCGCTCCACTTCCAGCCGTACCGCCGGGTTGGCGCATTGTTCGTCGAGATAGCGGCTTCGCTCAGAACCCTCCAGTTCTGTAGCAGCGGTGTAAAGCTGATGCACCTGACGCCAGTGAAAATGGCCGCTCATCTACGAAACAGCGGGCCTCCCATCTGGGTCAGTATACCGCGCCGGTCTGAATCGGCTCGCGCAGTACCTTAAATCTTACGCTGCTGCTTCAGCTTCGCGATCACGCGCCAAACGACCGCGGCAACGGGGGCTGCGACCAACAACAGCTCGAAAGCTCCCGACCCTCCGTCGGGGCTGAATCCAAAGATACGTTCGATGAAATCCATGGTTTCTCTACTCTACCGCTGAACGGCTGACCAAATTTCGCGGACTGCCGCCACCACCGCGTCCGGGCGCTCAAACGGAATCATGTGGCCGCTGCCGGAGACCACGATCTGTTTGCCGCGCGTGGAGAGCCGCGCGAACTGGACCTGGAGATCGTTGACCCACAAATTGTATTGCTTGTCCGTGTCCTCTTTGGTCAGCAAGGGGTCTGGATCTTCGTAGGGGTTGCCCGCGGTCAAAACAATCAGCGGGCGCTCGCCGAAATTTCCGGCCGCGCGAGCCTGCTCCCCACTTTGCGCGTCGAGCTTATTTTCAGACTGGACCGCACTTCGGTACTTCGCCTGTTGCCGTAAGTAGAAGAGCTCCTGCAGGACATCTTTCGGCAGGTCAGTGGGGCCGCGCCACCGGGCCATCGCTTGCCAGCGCTTGAAGCCGAGGTGAATCCGCAAGGGCGCCAAAATCGGGTCCAGTATCTCGCGGCTGCGCTGCTCTGCTTTCTCCCGCTCTCTAACAGCCGCCGGCAGCATGGCGTTAATACGATCTTCCTCGTCTTCATGACTGGCATCGGCGAACACGACGCCGGCGACATCCTTCGGAAAAAGCGAGGTGAAGACGCGGACGTTGAATCCGCCAAAGGAGTGGCCAACCAGTACGTAAGGGCCTTGCTCGCCGGATGCCATAAGCAGCGCCTTCAACTCGCGGGCAATCTGTAAACTCGTTCGAGGCTCCGGCCCCCGGTTCGCTCCAGCCGTATCCGGCGCGGTCATACGAACACACTCGCGCAAACTTGGCCACCTCAGGCTGCACCTTGAACCAGCCGAAGGCCGGTACACCCATGCCGCTGTCCAGGATGATGGTGCGTCCCAGCTGCGTCCCGCTGCAATCCAGATTCAGTTTCACCGCTCCGGCTTGCACCGATCTGCCCCGCTGCGGAAAGCGCCGGGCATCCTGCCAGCCGCTGACCAACTCGAAGGCTGCGCCGGCTGCGGCCAGCGCGATCGCGGCAGCCGCCAAAACCCGCGCGCCTCTGATGATCCAATGCACCACCCTACTTCGCCGGCTTCCTTGTGAAACGAAACTCCTGCACCTTGTGGTGCCCGCCCTCGTCGCCTTCGATCTTGGCCACCAACGTATCGGCGCCATCCAGGCGATAGGTGATGATTTTCGGGTGATCGTGCTGAGGATTCTCAAACACGGCGGACGTAGCGGTGGACTGCGTAAGCTTAAAGTCGGTAGGCGGACGCCCACCGGGTTGCGCAACATAGAATATGCCGGCGGCGCGCTTTTCGATGCGCAGAAACTCGAATCCCACCATGCGGTCTCGCGCAATCGTGCGGCTGACGCCCACCATTGCACCACCTGCCGGCGCCAGCCAATGCTCCTCGGCCTGGGCGCGGCCCACTGGTCCGGCCCAGTGTCCGGTGATCCAACCGAGATCGGCCACCTCGCCGGTGGCTTGAGAAAACGCGGGTGTCAGGATGAGCCCGGCTAGCAGAAATAGTTTGCTCATGCTCAGAATTGTACTGGCTTGGCGGGGTGGCGGTCTTGTAAAAATCCGTCACGGTAGAATTCGGCGAAACCTCGCCCTTGGCTAAAGAAGGCGGCCGGACTCTGCCCGCTGAACAGCCGAAAATCGTGCGCTAAGTGGGCCTGATCGCAGAAGCCACTCTCGAGTGCCAAGTCAACCCAACGCCGCCGTCGACCGGACTGGTAGAGCGCCACCAGTTTCTGCAGGCGCACGATACGGGCGAATGCTTTCGGAGCCAAGCCGGTTGAAGCGACAAACCGGCGTTGCCATTGCCGCGTCTGGAGCCCGGGCGGCATGAAGCCATCCATATCGCCGCATCCGTCGGCCCGTTCAATTCGCTGGACGGAACTGGCGATGGCGGCGTCGGGCTCCGGCTTGCCGTTCAGCAATCGGCGCAGACAGGAAAACATGATTGCCGGACGGCTGGACTCGGCACGCTCGTTCCCCGCTTGCTCCCGCGCGCGCCGGGCCCATGGGCCTAGCACCGAGTCCATGGGGTGCAGCGTGCCGGTGAGCAGAGCCGACGGCAACAAACATGCGCCGGCTGCCGGTTGTAAGCGCACACCGAGCGCATCCATGTCGCCGCGCGGAGTCAGGTGCAAGGCCGAGAGCATCTGACCGGCGATGAGAGCCTCAGGTTGCTGGCCCGCGGTAGTAGCCGGCGGAGAGCTGAAGTGGAACACGAGTTCCATGCGCCCGTCCGGCAGAATGGTTTGACCCTCGGGCGCCACGGCGCCGCGTAGCACCCAAACACACTCCACCCACTGAGCCAGATCCGGAGGTGGGGAGAATTGTTGGCACTGCATTACGTGCGTGCGCGAGTTTGCGCGAGGCAGAATTTGATGAGACCGGCCTCGTCGAGATCTTTGAGATGGGCTTCGTCCTTGGCCCGAAAGCTGGTGAGCTTCATGCGGACAAGGTCGGCCAAGGGGATCAGTTTTAGTCCGCGTACCGTTTTCGAGGGGCCGAGCGTGGGGACGGCCGCGAGATACTCCGGGCGGTCTTTCTCGCCGGCAAAGACCAGGTGTACGGCCCTCCTGGCCGAAGGCTGCTCGGTGCGCACCAGCATCTTCTCCCCCGTCCACATGGCGCAATGTCAGTCCAAATGGTTCGGCCGCTTTCGCGATTCGCGCCAGATCCTCGCGTCTCACCGAGATGTCAATGTGCTTAGTCAGCCTTCCGGCGTCAGGCTCGGCTTCATCGACATAGAGATAGGTGGCCAGGCCTCCCACAATTCGATAGTCGAGCCCGGCAGAGGAAAAGATCTTCTCCACCAAACCAGCCAAATCGAAAAGTTGTTCCACGCGGTCCTCAAAGAAAGTGTTGACAAAGCCCGCCATGTCGACCCTCGTATAGAATATCTCTCGAATGCTCACCCGCGCCTTGCTCATGCTCCTGCCCGCCGCCGCCGCGTTCGCTTTCGAATCTCCGGCCATCGGTACCCGGCTCGAGTTGTTCACGGACGCCTCGATGATCGAGCGCATCACCGGCGGTGCGCGCCGCCAGTTACACAGCCCCGAGGCGCGCGAAGTATCGCTCACTATGGAGAGGCCATGGGAGGGGAACGCGGTCAACTATGTCACGGTTTTTCAAGACGGCAGTCTCTATCGCATGTACTATCGCGGCGCCGACGTCGTCTATTCAGCCGAAGGCTACAAGGATTCGCACCGCGAAATCACCTGCTATGCCGAAAGCCGCGACGGTATTCGCTGGACCCGGCCGGACCTCGCCCTGTTCGAGTTCAACGGCTCCAAGCAGAACAATATCGTCTGGGACGGCCTCGGCCGACACAACTTCACGCCGTTCAAAGATCCCAATCCAGCCGCGCCTGCCGACGCGCGCTACAAAGCGGTGGGGTACGGCGAGAACGAATCGGGCAAGGGCCTGTTCCTGTTCCGTTCGCCCGACGCGATCCACTGGACGCTGATCAGCACCAAGCCCGCCATCACCAACGGCAAGTTCGACTCGCAGAATGTGATTTTCTGGGACTCCACGCGCGGGGAGTATCGCGAGTATCACCGCGACAGCCGCGACGGGCGCGATATTCGCACGGCCACCTCGAAAGACTTCACCTCGTGGCCCGAGCCGGAATTTCTCAGCTACACGCCCGGCCGCGTCAGTGAGCTCTACACCAACCAGGTGATTCCCTATTACCGCGCGCCGCACATCTTTCTCGGCTTCCCGACCCGTTACACCGATCGCGGTTGGACCAAGGCCGCCGAATCGCTGCCACGCCTCGACTACCGCCGCATTCGCGGAGCCAAGTCCCGCCGCGAAGGCACCGCCGTCACCGACGGCATGTTCATGTCCAGCCGCGACGGCCAGTCGTTTGAAGTGTGGCCCGAATCTTTCCTGCGCCCCGGTCTCCGCAAGACCGATACGTGGTTTTACGGCGACACATATCAAAACTGGGGACTCGTCGAGACCGCTTCTGCGATTGCCGACGCACCGCCGGAGATTTCGAGCTTCCTCGCTGTTTGGTGTGGGTTGCGGGAGAGGAACAGACGTGCTTTTGGGTGAAGCGCAGTAGCTGGTTGGTGCTGCTGGACTTCGCTTCTGGGGCCTTCGCCCCGCGCGAAGGCTCGGTAGGCAGGCGCGCGGTGGTGCCGTCAAGGCCGAGCGAAGCGAGCCCCGCAGGGGTTGCCTTGACGGCTCCGCAGCCTGCCGTATCAAG